>QHZN01000254.1 GCA_003225365.1 Acidobacteriota bacterium | reverse complement strand
CGTGGCAAGAACCTTCGAGTAGAAATTCCCCGCCTTCAACTCGACCACGGCGCCGACCCCTTGCATATTGCTTTTCGAGCCGTCGAGTTTGACCTCCAGCCAGTGCGCCGGCGGGCCTTGCTTTTCGAGGACAGCCAGCTCCCCCGAGCGCTTGAAGACGAAGAGGTCCAACCGGCCGGGGTTCTCGAGCCAAGCCGGAGTCACCCGCGTCAGCCCTGTTTCGGCGGGCCCAGCGGCCATTTCCCCGGTTTGATCCGTAAACCGCCCGCCTACATTTCTGAGGAAGTGCAATTTCCCATCGGCGTCGAGGTTGAGAAGGTCGTCGAACCCGTCCCCGTCTACGTCCGCGACTGTCCCGTGCGATTCGAAAATGCCGCCCGGAGCCGTCATATGCGGCAGGTCTCGGACCGGCGTGAATTGCGCGTTTCCGCGGTTGAGGAGGACGCGGTAATCGTCCTTCGTCCACAAGATCAGGTCGAAGTTGCCGTCATGGTTGAAATCCGCAGCGCGGGCGTCGAGGGCGGCCGCGCCTGCGAGCGCGGAGCCCGCCTCTCGCGTGCGCTCGACGAACTTGTTCTCGCCGTGATTGAGGAAAAGCATCGGCGGGCCGTCGTCGCGGAAGAACAGCAGGTCCGCGTAGCCGTCGTTGTCAAAGTCGGCGAAGAGTGCGCCTCGCATCCGGCCCTTGGCGGAGGCAAGCCCGGAAGAAGCCGTGGCGTCTGTAAACGTGCCATCGCCGTCATTGCGAAAGAAACAGCTCGCAGCAGGCATGCCTTCTGGGTGCGCGTCGTCGTACACGCCATAAACAGTCACAACGAGGTCCAAAAAGCCGTCATTATCCGCGTCGAACAGCAACGCCTGGGATGCCACAACGCCGGCTGGCATTTTCAGTCCTGCTTTCACAGTCTCATCGCTGAACGTCCCGTCGCCATGATTCTTATAAAGCTTTACGCCCCCGGCACCGGCCAGAAACAGGCTTGGATGGCCGCTGTTGTCGTAGTCGGCGAACACAGCCGAGGCCGTGCCGCCCATGACCGCGACGGGTCCGGCTACGCCGGCTTTATCTGTGACGTCGGAGAACGCTCCGTCCGCATTCTGGTGGAAAAGACGGTTCGAGGTCCATGGATACACGATGTAGATGTCAGCTCGCCCGTCGCCGTCGTAGTCGCCGATGGCAACGGACGGGGCCCATTTGGTCACGGCGGTAAGTACTTGGCTACTTATGACCATCACCCCCCCGGTCTCACGCGAAGGTTTGAGCCCCAGTTTCGTTGTGACATCGTCCCACGAGATTTCGGGCGGCGCAGTCGGGGGCTGAACGGCCGCGCGAATGGGAACGATGATGGCACCGTACTTGCCGCCTTCGAAGGGATTCTGGAAGTTTCCTCTCTGCGAAATAGGCCTCGCCCAAATTAAACCAGGCAGCGGGTTCGTTTGGGTCGGCGTGGATGACGCGCCCGAGCGCGGCTTCGGCGTCCGGGTAACGGAGTTCGCGCTTGTAAAGGATGCCGAGGTTGTAGTCGGCGGCGACCAAGCCGGGGTCCATCTGGCGCGCCGTGGTCAGCTCGCCCAAGGCTTTGTCGCTTTCGTTGGCCTGGAGGAGCGCGATGCCCAAGTTCAGATGGTCGGTGGCAAGGGCCTGCTCTGAGGCGATGACCTTCCGGAGTTCCTCGGCCGCCTCGGAATACTTGCCTTGTTCGTAGTAAGCCTTGCCAAGATTGCGATGACGTTGCGTAGATGCGGAACCGGAGCGGAGAACGCGGCGCCCTTTTCCCGCTCGCGGATTCTTTGCCTCCTGAGGGCCGGAGCCGCCCGCGCGTACGAACGCGACCCGAGCGGCCCCAAGCGCCAGTGCCACCGCAAGTAAAACGCCTGTTCCGGTCTGTTTCGTCACGGACTGCGATTATACAATCCCTGGGGGGAGGGAGAAGACGAAAACCGACGACGGGGAGAATCATAACGCAGCCTGCTGGGGTTGCACTGTCCATCGGGTAGGTGCATGCTGAAGAGTTGAAATCCACTAAGCTGGCTCCTCGGGCCGCGGGAGACTTGCCTTCCGCCCCGGAGACGAGGCCATGCCGCGATTTTCCCATGAGGACAACCGGATGCGTGAACAGGCCGAAGGTATTTCTTCGGCGACGGCCCGCGGAAAGCTCCCCCAGGCTTTGACTCGCCTGGCGCTCCTCGGCTTGGCGTTCCTATTGCCGGTTGTGAGCTGGCAGGCCATGGCGGCTTCGGCGGCGCTGGCTGTCCTCTTCAGTCTCTTCATTCTGCCCCGGGTCGCCGAAGACTCCGCCGCCCGCCCATCTTTAAGTCTTCGGAACGGGACATCGGCTTACGCGCTTTCGGTTTTGCTGCTGATCTTGCTTTATCATCAGGATAGTCGCGTCATCGCAGCAGTGTGGGCGATGATGGCTGTGGGAAGTGGGCTTGGGGCCGCAGCCGACAAACTACGAAGGGGCGCCAAGCTCCCCTGGAACCGTCAGAAAACCTGGATGGGATTTGCCGGCTTCGCGATGGCGGGGACGCTGGGCGGGTGGCTGTTGGCTGCTTGGGTGGCGACCCCGGCCGTGCCCCTCGGCGGACTCTTCGCCGTTACGGCCGCAGCGGCACTTCTCGGCGCTGTGATGGAGAGCCTGCCGGTTCGCCTGGACCGAAGCTTCCCGGTCGCGCTGTTTTGCGGCGGATTCATGTACTGCGCGTTGCTTTTCAATCCTTGGGCGTGGGCAGGCAACCTGCCTCTGCTGCGCGTGCGGATATTTCTGGCGGTGGGAATTGCCCTCACTTTCGCGCTGGCGGCGCGGGCCCTCCGGCAGGTTGACCGCTACGGGGCGCTGGCGGGTTTTGGACTCGCGGTCGCGATCTATCTCGGTTTTGGGTACAAGAGCTTTTTAGTGCTCTTGAGTTTTTTCGTCCTCGGGTCCGCCGCCACCCGCTTTGGCTATGCGCAAAAGGCCGCGCGGGGCATTGCCGAAGCGCGCGCCGGCGCGCGGAGCTGGCGGGAGGCCTTGGCGAATACGTCGGCCGCGGCATTCTTCGCACTGGTTTCCTTGCTGACGCTTCATCAGGCGGCTTTTCTTGCGGCGTTCGTCGCCTCGCTCGCCGAAGCCGCCGGTGACACGGTGTCGAGTGAAATAGGGAAGTGGCTCTCTCCGCAGGCATACCTTGTGAGCACGTTTCGCGCCGTCCCAGCGGGCGAGAACGGCGGCGTTTCGGCTCCCGGTTCCTTGGCGGGACTTGCCGCCTGTGCGGCCATCGTGGCATTGGGTGCTGCGCTCGGGATGTGCGGCAAAGCCTCGGCAGGCCTGGCGCTGACGGGAGCGATAGCCGGGAATCTGCTCGACAGTTTATTGGGCGCCACGCTGGAGCGGCAAGGCCTGATCACCAACGGCGTGGTCAACTTTGCCGGAACGAGCTTCGCCGGCGGTTTGGCGCTGGCCGCGGCGCTGCATTTGGGCCTATAATTCCTGAATCGAATACGGGACGGGTCGCATCGCAAATGGTGCACCTGACTCCGGGAAAACGAATAGGGGGTGCACGATGGGGCGGGAGGTCGAAACAGTTTCCGCGCGCGAATCGAAGGGAGTAGAAGAAGCGGTGCGCGCGCGCTACAGCCAGGCTGCGCACGAAACGGAGACCTGCCTCTGCTCTCCGGTGGATTACGACCCCAAATTCCTCGAGGCCATTCCCAAAGAAGTCATCGAGCGCGACTACGGCTGTGGCGATCCCTCCGGCGCCGCGATGCCGGGCGACACGGTTGTGGATCTCGGCAGCGGCAGCGGGAAGACCTGCTTTATTCTCGCGCAACGCGTTGGGCGCGAGGGCCGCGTGATCGGCGTGGATTTCAATGACGAGATGCTCGAGCTCGCTCGCCGCTATCAACCCGAAGTCGCCCGCCGGCTGGGTTACTCGAACGTGGAATTCCGCAAGACGCGCATTCAGGACTTGCGGCTCGACTACGAACTCCTCGACCGCTACCTCGCCGAGCATCCGGTGAGGGCCTCTGGGAACCTGCTGGAACTCGAAGCCTACGCCGACGCGCTCCGACGAACCTCGCCGACGATTCCCGACGGCTCGGTGGACTTGGTGGTGTCGAACTGCGTCCTCAACCTCGTTCGAGACGAGGATAAGGGCCGCCTTATCCAGGAGCTCTACCGGGTGCTTCGCGTGGGGGGGCGAATCGCCATCTCCGATATCGTCAGCGACGAAGACGTTCCACTCCGCCTCAAAGACGACGGCGAATTGTGGAGCGGCTGCGTCTCAGGGGCGTTCCGAGAAGACCTGTTCTTGAAGGCCTTCGAAGATGCGGGCTTCTACGGCATCCGTCTCGACCGCTGGGAATCGAAGCCGTATCGGACGGTCGAAGGAATCGAATTCCGCTCCGTCACTGTGACGGCCCGCAAGGGCAAACAAGGACCGTGCTTCGAGCGCAACCAAGCGGTGATTTACAAAGGCCCGTGGAAAAAAGTTTTCGATGACGATGGTCACGCTCTCGAGCGCGGCCGGCGAATGGCGGTTTGCGACAAAACTTTCATCCTCTATTCCCGGCCTCCTTATAAGGACGATTTAATCCTGATCCCGCCCCTCGTAAGCGTGCCCGTCGACGAGGCCCGGGCGTTCGATTGCCATGGCCCAGCCCTGCGCTCTCCACGCGAAACCAAGGGTGCCAACTACCGCGCTACGGACGAGGCGGGCTCCACGTGTTGCGGGCCGGACGGGTGCTCTTAAGTGGACGAGGTTGACGCGGCTTCGAGTGAACGAAGATGGTGGGTTTTGAAGAAAAGCTCGTCCAGGTCGGGCAGGGGCCGCTCGAGGCGGCGGGCGTCCTGACGCTGCAAGTGAACGTGGGCAAGCTCTGCAACCAGACCTGCCGCCATTGTCACGTGGATGCTGGGCCCACACGCACCGAAGTGATGACACGCGAGACCGCCGAGCAGGTGGTCGCGGTGCTCGCGCGCTACGACATACCTGCCGTGGACATCACGGGCGGCGCTCCCGAGCTCAACCCGAATTTCGAATACCTCGTGCGCGAATCGCGCGCGCTCGGCCGCCGCGTGATTGACCGGTCGAATCTCACGGTCTTTTTCGTAGACGGGAAAAGCCACTTGCCCGAATTCCTTCGAGACCATCAGGTCGAGATCATCGCCTCCTTGCCCTGCTACCTCGAGAAGAACGTGGACGCGCAGCGCGGCAAGGGCGTTTATGCGAAAAGCATCGAGGCGCTGCAGTGGTTGAACCGTCTCGGCTACGGCCGGCCGAAGACAGGCCTGGTGTTGAACCTGGTTTATAACCCCCTGGGCCCCTCGCTCCCTCCGCCGCAAGGGCAGCTCGAAGAAGACTACAAGCGGGAGCTCGGCGCGCGCTTCGGCATCACCTTCAACAAGCTCTTGACGCTCACCAACATGCCGATCAGCCGGTTCCTCAAGGACCTGTTGAAGCAACGCGCGTACGAGCGCTACATGGAGCTGCTCGTAGAGAAATTCAATGCCGATACGGTCGAGGGCGTGATGTGCAGGACGCTGGTGAGCGTCGGGTGGGACGGCACGCTCTACGATTGTGACTTCAACCAGATGCTCGACTTGCCCGTGGACAGCGGCTTGCCGAGCCATATACGGGATTTCGACGCCTATCTGTTTGCCCGCCGGCGGATTCGAACCGGCATTCACTGCTTTGGGTGCACGGCGGGCGCGGGCTCCAGTTGCGGTGGCGCGCTGGCGTGAGCCGAGCTCCCGAGCGGCCTCATTGCGGCGGGATTGCAAGCCTGGAAGGCGAAAGCTACAATAGCTTTCGCGGCCCGTGTGTCGGCCCACGGAAACTTCCATCGGCCTATGGCAAGAACGCTTGCGATTTATCCCGGCTCGTTCGATCCTCCCACCAACGGACATTTGGACCTGATCCAGCGCGGGAGCAGACTCTTCGACCGCCTGATCGTGGCCGTGCTCGTCAACCTGGAAAAGCAGCCGCTATTCAGCGTGGAGGACCGCGTGGAGATGCTCCGCCGGCTGACGCGACGAATGAGCAAAGTTACGGTGGACACTTTCCAGGGCCTGCTCGTGGACTACGCGATGAAAAAGCGGGCCACCGCCACCCTGCGCGGCATCCGGGCCTTCTCCGATTACGAATACGAGCTCCAAATGGCGCTGACGAACCGCAGGCTTGAGCCGCGTCTGGAGACCGTCTTCCTGATGCCAGCCGAGTCTTACACGTATATCAGCTCGCGCCTGGTGCGCGAGATTTTCCGGCATGGCGGGTCCGTCCGCGCCTTTGTCCCGCGGATCGTCGAGGATCGTTTGCGGCAAAAACCATTGCAGGAGCGAGGAGTGAACGATGCAGCTTTCTGAAAGTATTTCGAGGATTTCGGTTTCCCCCACCGCCGCAGTGGTGATGAAGGCGGACAAGCTCAAGTCTAGCGGCATCAACCTGGTGGACTTCGGCGCGGGCGAGCCGGATTTTCCCACCCCCGAGAACATCAAGCGCGCCGCCATCGAAGCTCTGGAGAAGAATTTCACCAAGTACACGGCGACCGGCGGGATTCGCGAGCTCAAAGCCGCGATTGTGGAACGCCACGCCCGCGATTTCGGCTCCCATTACGCCCCCGAAGAATGCCTGGTTACGGTCGGAGGAAAGCAAGCCATCTTCGAGGCGGTGGCCGCCACCGTCAATCCCGGCGACGAAGTCCTCCTCCCCGTTCCCTACTGGGTCTCGTTTCTCGACATCATCCGCTACGCGGGCGGCAATGCGGTGCTCGTCGCGACCGACCAGGAGAAAAACTTCGCCTTGACGGCGGCCGAGGCCGCCAAGCGCATCACGCCCAAGACGCGGATGATGATCGTCAACTCGCCGAACAATCCGACCGGTGCGGTCGTGCCTCCCGAGGAGATGCAGAAGGTCGTGGCTCTTGCCATCGAGCGCGACCTGCTGTTGCTATCCGACGAGTGCTATTGCCACTTTCTCTACGATGGCCGCAAGCCCTACTCGCTCGGCAGCACCCGGGAGCGCGACCACCTGGTCATCACCGGCTCATTTTCGAAGACCTACTCCATGACCGGATGGCGCGTGGGCTACGCGCTCGGCACCGAGAAACTCCTCTCGAGCATGCTGAAACTCCAGAGCCATTCGACGTCGAATCCGACGTCGTTCGCGCAGCGGGGCGCGCTCGAAGCGCTCCGCGGCCCTCAGGACTCGATCGCCCGGATGCTCGCCGAATACACTCGCCGGCGCGATTCGATCGTCGAAGGGCTGCGCGCCATTCCCGGCGTGCGCTTGATGAAGCCACAAGGCGCGTTCTACGTCTATCCAGACATCTCCGCCTATTTGAAAAAGGATGGAGTGGCGGACGCGACGAAGCTCGCCGAGAAGCTCCTCGACGAAGCCCATGTGGCCGTGGTCCCCGGCCCCGCCTTCGGCACCGAGGACCACGTGCGGATTTCCTACGCGACTTCCCTCGATCAGATTAACGAAGGGCTCGGCCGCATGAAGGATTTCTTTGCCAAACTCTGAGAGGACGATGGCGAAGCTGGATGTCCCGCTCCAACTTTCTCCTGTCTTTAAGCCGAAAATCTGGGGGCGCCGCGACCTCAGCCCCATTTTCGATTTGAGCGAGACCAAGTCGCGCGGCCTGTCTCGGCAAGCAGGCCACAGTCGGCCGCGGCCATCGACCAATCGCCCAGATACCCCGATCGGCGAGGTCTGGGTCACCGACGATGAGTCGAAGTTTTCGAACGGCCCGGTGGCGGGGATGACGCTCGCTCAGGCGGCGAAGACCTACGGCCCCAAGCTCGTAGGGGCGATTCATGAATCGCCCCTACGCGACGGGCGACACGAGCCCCGATTCCCCATCCTCGCCAAGTACCTCTACACCGGCGATTGGCTCTCCGTGCAGGTCCACCCCGACGACGATTACGCGCGCGTTCACGACTCGGGCAGCTTGGGCAAGGCCGAGATGTGGTACGTCATCGAGTGTGAGAAAGGCGCAGAAATTCTCGTCGGCTTGAACCGCGGCGTGACGAAGGAGATGCTCCGTGCCGCCTGCGCCCAGGGCAAAGGAAAAGAGCTTTTGCACGCCTTCCACCCGCACGCCGGCGAGGCAATCTTTGTGCCGCCGGGCACCGTCCACGCGCTCGGGCCGGGCTTGGTTCTTTTCGAAGTCGAGCAGAACTCCGACCTGACGTATCGGCTGGACGATTTCGGCCGCCGGGGCCTGGACGGCCGCCCGCGCCCGCTCCACTGGGATGAGGCGATGGGTGTGATTCGAGAAGACCGAACGGCGCTCAGAAATTTGCCGCAGCTCGAATTTCGGGAGGCTTTCGGCAAACGCCGCTACGTCCTCGCCTGCCGTCACTTTGCCGTCGAGGAGCTCAGGTTCGAGCGCCCGGCGAATCTAGCCGGTTCTCCGGAGCGCGTTGAGATCATGGCGATTGTTGAGGGCGACGGCCGAGTCGAGACCGAAGCCGGCTGGCTCGGGTCGAAAAGGGGCGAGACGTGGCTGGTTCCGCCTGCCACGGAGCGATACCGCCTGGTGCCGAATGAGGAGATTCGGCTGTTGAAGTTTTACGTTCCCGATTTGGAGAAGGATTTCCGCCAACCGCTCAAGCGCCACGGAGTTTCGGCGGCGGAAATCGCCAAAGTGGTTTTCGACTGAGGCGCCGATGGCGGCGAAGACGGCATTCGAGCACGCCTATGCGGTGATTATGGCCGGCGGGAGCGGCACGCGCTTCTGGCCGCTCAGCCGGCGCCGCCGGCCGAAGCAGTTGCTGCGCCTCCACGGACCGAAGACCCTCCTCGAGCAAACGCTCGACCGCATCGCTCGAATCATCCCACCCAGCCGGACGTTCGTTTTCACCGGCGCCCCTATTTTGCGCGAAGTGCGAAGGGCCTTGCCGCGGGTGCCGCCCTCGCAAATCATCGCTGAGCCGGCCGCGCGCAATACCGCGCCGGCGCTCGGGCTGGCCGCGCACGAAGTCCTCGGCCGCGACCCCGAGGCCATCATGGTGGTCCTCCCCTCCGACCACGTCATCACCCGGACCCGCGAGTTCCTTCGCACGCTCGAGGCGGCGTGCCTTTGGGCCTCGAGCGAGGGCCGTTCCGTCGTTGTCGGGCTCAAGCCCACTCGGCCCGACTCGGGCTACGGGTACGTCCGCAAGGGCGGGCGAGTGGCGCGGGTGGCGGGCCGGGTGATCTATCAGGTCGAAAAATTCACCGAGAAACCGAACGAGAGGCTCGCGCGGCGCTACCTCGTCACAGGCCGGTATCTTTGGAACGGCGGGATGTTCGTCTGGCGCGCGGCGACGCTCCTCAAGAACCTCGAACGCTTCCAGCCGCGCATGGCGAAAGGGCTCGCCGCCATCGCGCGGGCGGGCGGCGCGCGCGCGGTCCGAACGTTTCGGCGCCTGTACCCGCGCCTGGAAAAGGTCTCCATAGATTACGCGCTAATGGAGAAGATTTCCGACGCCTTTGTCGTTCCCGCCGACCTCGGGTGGAGCGACGTGGGAAGCTGGGCGGTCGTGTACGAGCTTCGGAAAAAGGACGCGCAAGGGAACGTCCGGCCGCCGGCGAGCCTCCTGTTCGACGCGCAAGGGAACATGGTGTATTCGCCGGGCAAGTTCGTTTTGGCGCTGGGGGTCGAAAACCTGGCGGTGATTGAGACCGAAGACGCGTTGCTGGTATGCCCGCTCGCGCTGGCACAATCGGTCGGCCGCGCCGTCGAGGAGCTCGGCCGGCGAGGGTTTGGCCGCTTAATGTAGCCGGACACGGCACGAGGATGCACCAACGCATCCAATTCGGCACGGACGGATGGCGCGGCGTCATCGGGGACGACTTCACGTTCGCGAACGTTCGCAGGGCGGCGGCCGCCGTCGCGGCTTACGTTCGCCCGAAAAAGAAGTCCGAGCGCGGCCTTGTGGTGGGCTATGACACGCGGTTTC
>QHZN01000066.1 GCA_003225365.1 Acidobacteriota bacterium | reverse complement strand
GTCTCTCACCTTCATGGCCGGGGGCAAGAAGCGCGTCGAGCGCATCCCCAAGGAATGGGTCGAGGAAGTTCAGCGCCTGGTGGATGCGGGTCGGGAGTTTAAAGAGGCCGTGGCCGAGGTCTTCGCCGCCAACGCGCAACTGCTGGCCCTGTGGCGGCGGCAGAAGGGCCGGTGAAAGGGCCGACGCCCCGTCGCGTGCGGAAGTACGCGGCGAAGTGTCTGGGTCTGAAGTCCTACTTACGCTCCCCGGGCGATGGCCGGGCTCAGGCGCGTATTCCTGCTGCCGCGCTGCTGTGGGCTTTGTTGATGGGCGCGTTGCTGCGCCGTGCGGCCTTCGCGGGCATCGAAGCGCTGGTAGGCTCGCGGGCCCGCCGCGCCCTGGGCGTTTCCCAGAGCTTTGGAGACGACGCCCTGCGCTACTTCACCGAACGCTTGAGTCCGGCTCCCACTCGGGCGGCTTTAGCTTCGGTCTTGCGCCGCGCCAAGCGCAACAAGGCCTTCGAGGGCTGCCACTTCGTGGGCTTGGCGCTGGACGGCACCACGGCGGGACGGCGGCGGGAGTCTCCCTGTCGACTGTGCCGCCCTTACCACAACGCCGCGCGCGAGGTCGTCGGTTATCGCCATCACTTGGTTCTGGCCGCAGTGCTGGGCGCTGACCTGACGCTGCCCCTGGATGTGGAACCCTATGGGCCGGGCGACAGCGAGTACGCGGCCGGGCAGCGTCTGCTGCGGCGCGTGCGCGCCAGCGTCGGGGCGCGCTTCATTGATGATGTGGTGGTGGATGGGGAATTTGCCACTGCGCCGTTTCTGCACGCGGCCACCGAAGTGGGCTGGCGCGTCGTGGCGCGCCTCAAGGACAACCTCCCCGACTTATTCCAGGCCGCCCAGTGGCGCTTCCGCTCTCAAGCGCCGCACCTCTCGTTCCGCGAGGGCTTCGATCGCGTGGAGCTCTGGGACGCCGACGACTTCGACCCTTGGGAGAGCCTGGGGTGGGAGACCGTGCGCGTCATCCGCTATCGTCAGCATCATCGTAACGGCGACGTGGTCGAGGCTTACTGGCTCACCGATTTCCCCTCCCGCCACCTCAGCAGCCGTTGCCTCTACGCGATGGCCAAGAGCCGCTGGCAAATCGAGAACCAGGGCTTCAATGACGCTAAGAACCGCTACGGTCTGGAACACATCTGCGACCACCATCCCTACAGCTTGCTCATCGTCTGGTTGCTCACCTGCTTGGCCCTGACCTTAGAGCGGCTCTACCGGCTGCGCTACTTACATCGCGGCACGCATCCGGCGCGCACCGCCATCGACCTGCTCCTGCTTTTTCAACTCAGCCTGTCGGCACCGACCCTCGCGGACTCGAGCTGATAATCCGACGTCTCCAGTCCTTGGCCTTACCCCTTGCATTTTTTTCCTCTCGCGCCAGCTCGCCGCGCCCGTGTCTGCGAACCTCGAAAAAATCGCCCCCGAAGATAGGCCCCGGCCCCCGGCACCGTCGCCACAAGCCCCCCAAGGCCTCCCAAGCCGCGGTCGAACGCTTTCCCCATCGTGCATTCCGAAGCTGCTGGCAACGTCTCGCTGCGATGGCATACGGTGCATAATTGTGGTAGCATTTTTGGGCACGGAACAACCGGATGAATCCGTCGGCTGATCCCTCGGTAGACGGATCGGCTGACGGATGAACCCTATGCTTGCCGTCGGTTGAAGGTAGCGAATCATTTTGGAAAGGAAAGACGGCCATGTCTGGGCATTCACGATGGGCGACCATCAAGCACAAGAAAGGCGCGGCGGACGCGCGGCGCGGAAAAATATTCACCAAGCTCATCAAAGAAATTACGGTCGCGGCCCGCAACGGCGGTGACCCGGACGGCAATCCACGCCTGCGCGCCGCCCTCGCCGCGGCGAAGGCCGAGAATATGCCCGCGGACAACATCAAGCGGGCGATTCAAAAAGGGACGGGTGAGCTGCCGGGCGCAACAATTGAAGAGGCCGTGTACGAAGGCTACGGGCCCGGCGGCGTGGCCATGATGGTCGAAGTCGCGACCGACAATAAGAATCGCACCACTTCCGAAATCCGTCACGTTTTTACGAAGCACGGCGGCAACCTGGGTGAAGCGGGATGCGTTTCTTGGATGTTCTCGAAGAAGGGCTACATCCTCCTGGGCAAAGACCAGGCGAGCGAAGACAAACTGCTGGAGCTTGTGACCGACGCCGGCGCTGACGACATGCGAGAGGACGGGTCGAATTGGGAAGTGATTTCCTCGCCCGACCGTTTCGCCCAAGTCGTGGAGCGTCTGAAAGCCGCGCAAGTTCAGACCGCCGCGGCCGAAGTCTCGATGATCCCTCAATCCTACGTCAAGCTGAGCGGCAAGAATGCCCAGCAGATGATGAGGTTGATCGAGGACCTCGAAGATCACGAGGACGTGCAACACGTATACGCGAACTTTGACATCGAGGAAGCGGAACTCCAGGCGTTGGCCTCGACCGGGTCGGCGGGTTAGAGCGTCGCCGACATCCTGCGGCGCGGGCTTCTCCGATTGCGGTCCCGATGAACTCGATCGGGACACCGGCGCCCTGAATTCGGGCCAGCTCCCGCAACGCGCAGCCCGGATAGCCGCGCTGCTTCGGATCGAGTCTCGATTCTGATGCTCGGGGTTCGAAACCCGGCCATGTCCCGCGGACGACCTGGGAAGAGTTGTGTCCTGGCAGTGGCGGTCATAGGGCCGGCTGCCTTATTTTTCCCGCCGCCTCTTACCCTCGCCCAACAACCCGAGCCCGGACCGCGAATCACTTTCACTAAAATCCTGAAGGGGAGCATCCCCGAATTCGAGCAGGTTACGGTGGACCCGACCGGCGCCGCCACCTGTGACACGCGGAAGCTTTCGGAGCCGCCGACGCCGCGCGCCTTCAAACTCTCTCCGGGAACGACGCATAAGATTTTCCTCTTGGCCGGGCGGCTGCACAATTTTCAGGGCATCGATCTTGAAGCCCACAAGTCAGTAGCAGACCTGGGCCGCAAGACATTCGCCTACGAACATGGCGGTGAAAACCACAGCGCCGAATTCAACTACACCACAAACCGGGACGCACAGGACTTGGCGGAAACCTTTGAAGGCATCGTCAGCGTGAATATCCATGTTCAAACCCTCGAATATTCGATCCGTTACGACCCGCTGGGACTTCCGCGGGAGTTGTCGCTGATTCAGACGGATCTTGAGCGAAAGGCGCTCCGGGACCCGGAACTGATGACGCCTGAGCTCCGGGCGATTGCCCGCGACTCCCGCTTTCTGCACGTGGCGCAGGTCCGCGCTGAGAACATACTCCAGCGACTCCAGCAAGACCGGAATTAGCATGCTCCGCATGGCCGCTTTCCTCGCGTTGCCGACGGGAAACCCCTTGGCGCGGGAAAACGTCTAAAAGAGTGATAGGATAGGGTTGGGGTTGGTCGGTCACCCCGGAGGTCTCCCATGAAAACCGTCCCTCGCTTCACGGTCATTGGGGTTGTTGTGTCTCTGACCTTGGCGGCTGCCGCGTGGGGGCAGCAAGAGGCCTCGCACGCGCGAGTCGTGCGGCTGAGTTTCGTGGAAGGAACGGTCACTCTCCAGCGGCCCGATGTTTCGGAATGGTCTTCGGCGCCGGTGAATACTCCGATTCAGGAAGGGTTCAAGCTCTCGACGGCGGAGGATGGCTACGTCGAAGTCGAATTCGAGAACGGGTCCGCGGCGCGGCTGGGACAATCTGGGTTAATCGAGTTCGACCAGTTGGGTCTCACGACTTCGGGGGAGAAGCTCAATCGCATGACGCTCGATCAGGGTTACGCCACCTTCACAATCCAGGCGGGCCCCGAAGACGTGAATGAATTGATGGTCGGAGACGCGACGATCACCGTGCCCCCGTCGTCGAAGGCGCGCTTCCGCACGGACTTTCAAAACGGCGCGCTTCGCGTGGAGGTCTTCAAAGGCTCCATCAGCGTGGCCAGCCCCGAAGGCAACCAGGAGCTCGACCAAGACATGGTGCTCGAATTCCAGGCGGGCGCCGAACAGGCTTTCGCCGTCAGCAAAGGTATCACTAAGGATGATTGGGACAAATGGGTGGACGAGAGAGAAAAAATCCTGGCCGTCTCGATGGGCCACCTGGCCCCTGGGCTGGAGCCAAGCGACGTTAACTCGGTGATGTATGGATGGAACGACCTGAACAACTACGGAAATTGGGCCTACATCCCCGGCTACGGCTACGGCTGGTATCCAGCGGTGGGAGCGGGGTGGGTGCCTTACTCGGCAGGCCGCTGGTGCCTTTATCCGGGCCTCGGCTGGGTTTGGATTTCGCAAGAGCCGTGGGGATGGCTGCCGTATCACTATGGCGAGTGGATTTTTTATGACGGCATCGGTTGGGTGTGGATCCCGGATAATTTCAGCGGATGGTTTGGCGCGGACGTGGTCTGGTTCGAGGGGCCAGGATGGTTCGGGTGGTGTCCACAGGCGATTTCTTCGTCTGCTGTAAATTCGGGCGGGAATGCCGGCGGACGGATAATTCACGGCCCTAGAGGCGCGAGGGGTTGCCCGGCCGGGGCCGCCTGCGGGGTAATCGTGAGAAGGGGCGTGGTGGAGCGCGGCCTGCCCGTTAATTCGGCGAGCATTATCGGCTCGAACGTTTTTGAGGGCAATCCAATTCGCCCACAGTCCCTCCCGTCGAATCCGCCTGCCATGCTCCCCGGCTCACCGGTTCGGGGCGCGGTCCGTCAGCCGACGGGCGGAAGCAGGGCGCCTGCCCAGGGGCGTAGTCCCGCGGGTCAAACAACCTCCCCGGGCGGCGCTGGCATCGTGTATGATCCTGCGACCGGGCGGTTCGTTAACGAAAACATCGGAGTCCCGCCGAGCGTTGCCACGCCCGAGCCATCCCCTTCCAGGGAGCCTTTCGGAGGAGGGGCGGAGCCAAGAGCGCCGGGAGTGAACCCTGCGACACCCCATGCGGCGGGGCCGCCGGTCTGGTCACGGCCTGCGCCAGCTCCCGCGGCGACGCCTCAACATTCAGCTCGCGGAGGGACGGAGGCTCAAACGAGCTCGTCTGAAGGCGGCGAATCCGTTCACCACTCTCCCGCAGGCGGCGGTCACAGCTTCTTCGGCGGTCGTTCCGAAGGGAGCGGCGGGGGGCGCGGATCATCCGGCGGCTCCTCTCGCGGAGAAGGTGCTTCCGGAGGCGGCGGTATCGGGGGAGGAGGTTCGCGCGGAGGCGGGGGCTCAACGAGCGGTGGAGGCCATTCCAGCGGGACTTCCACAACGAGTGGGCACCACTAATCGGCCCCTCTGCGGCGTGAACTCTAGCGGCTGTTGCATCGCTTCTGATGCTTGGCTTTACTGTCTGCGGAGCGTCCCTGCGCGCCCCGGACGGCGTCCCAACACGGTACCACGCACTTCGGGGCAAGCCCGCAAATCTCAAGAAACAATAATACCCGCATAGCCGACCACGGCGCTCGGGTTTTCGCCCGCGTCGGCCGAGGTGGCGTATTTGATGAGGTCGGCCCTGGTGGCGCCCAGAATCTTGGCGGCGGTCAGCATAGCCACCGTGGGCCCGAAACCGCACATGGAAATGTCTTCTCGCTTGAGGACGTCGTAAAGACCGGCGGGATCGAGCGCCAGGATGCGGTCAATGGCCTTGCCGTCTTTCACGCGTGTGATGCCATCGGGTTCGTAATGGTTCATGTCGCTCGACGCGATAATGAGGGGCGGCGCGGATTGTGCGCGCACGGCTTCGGCAGCGCCCCGGCCCAGCGACTCGAGCGCCGCGTAACCACCCACCCCGATCGAAACCGGCAGAAATGAGAAGTTCTTGACCTGCCGCTGGAGGAAAGGCAACTGCACCTCGAGCGAGTGTTCTTCCTCGTGTGCGGCGCGGTCTTCGCTGACCAGCGGGCAGGCTTTGCGGAGGGCCTTCGCGAGCGCCGCATCAATGGGCGCCTCCCCGAGCGGCGTCAACCACGCCCCGCTCGACATCATCGCGAGAGGCGCCCCCAAGCCAAAGTGGTTCGGGCAAAGGATGATGTAGGACGAGCGTGGCGGAAGCCGGCGATAGACCGCTCCCGCAACGTGCCCGGAATACCTGTAGCCGGCGTGGGGGACGACGCATCCGATCGAGCCCTCAACGACCGCAGTTTCCTTCTCTTCCCCGGCAAGGTAGGAGTCTAAATCCCGCGTGAGGATCTCAATCCGCGCGGGGTAGAATCGGCCTGCAACCGCGGGACGCCGAACCAAAGGGCCGGGCATGACGAAATCGTAGTCCCGCTTTCCGGGCGAGTCAAGGAAGGGGATAAAGCCTGAGGCGCGGGGCGAAAGGGCCTAGTGACGTTCCAACTTGAAGAGGCTATGCGTTACGTTTCCATCTTGAACAGCATCGGCTCGCCCCGTACGGCACCGGCTAGCGCCCCGATCTTTCGCCTGGCGGGTGGGCCGCGGCGCGGTACGGGCCTTGCCATCGGGCTGACGCGGATTAGTCCCGAAAAATCGGAACGAGACTAGCGCAGCCCTTCATCCACGCTGATTTTGAGTTCGCGAAGGAATTGCGCATCGTCGGAGGTCAGATGGAATTCGGCAGCCGAGTGTTCGTCGGGGGATATTTTCTGCCTGTGAACCACGTTCGTCGCACCGCGCTTGTTGAAGCCGATGGTGACTTCGAGAACCAGGAAGAGGTCGTAGCCCGCCGAGCGGATCCGCCCCATCACTTCGGAAATTTTGTCCGATTCCGCCAGCGATTCGTTGATGGCGGTTCCCAATTCCTTGATCAACTGCTTGAAGTTGTCGTCGAGTTCCAATGCGCACCTGTGAGGATCGGCGAATTCACCTTCCTTCGTATTTTATGGCCCGCCTGCAGGACTGTCAAGGCGAAAGCCGGACCCAGGTCGTACGTTGACGCGCGCCGTGGTTCTCCCTAAGATAACCGAGGAGAATGCACAGATTGTGGAAGCGGGGCGGGGGCGCGCCCCGACACCCCGTAGGCCCCCGCGCCCGAAGGCTCTGGAGGCCGAAGGGGCCGCTATGGGCCGCCGGCGCTCCAGAGATCTGGCGGCGGAGCGGCGCAGGCTGCCGTGCCCCTAACCACCCGGCGATATCCGATGAGTAAGGCCCTATTTGAAACCGTCATGAACAGGCTCCGTGATCTCGGCGCCCGAGGGTACCGCCAAGCGCGGCGGCTGGGCCATACGCTGATCGCGTTCACCTTTTTCGTTATGGCGGCGGTCGGCGTTATTGTATCGCTCGAAGAGTGGATGTTGCATCGCCAAGCGCCCTCGGAAGATTGGCTGAGGCTCAGCGTATTTGGCGGCTTCACGGTATTTCTGATTATCATGGGCCTGCTTTCGCTCTTGAAAGCGAGAAGCATCCGCTGAGGGAGCTGGCCTACAGCGAATAAGTCGTCGGTCATGGAAAAAGGCGATTCGAAAAAGTCGGATACTAACCTTCCTTCGCGAGCAGAATTCCGTACCCCCTCGGGGATTGAGGTGGAAGCCTGCTACCGGCCCTTGGGTTCCTCCGGCCATGACGCCGGCGACCAGCCCGGCTTTCCCGGCGAATACCCTTTTACCCGCGGCATTTACCCCACGCAATATCGGAGCCGGCTTTGGACCATGCGGCAATACGCTGGCTACGGGACGGCGGTCGAATCGAACGCCCGTTTCCGGTATCTCCTTTCGCAGGGCCAGACGGGACTCTCCGTGGCTTTCGACTTGCCCACGCAGATCGGTCTCGATTCCGACCACGAGCTTGCGCGTGGCGAAGTGGGCCGCACGGGTGTCGCCATTGACTCCCTCGAAGACATGGAGACGCTTTTCGACGGCATCCCGCTCAGCCGCGTTTCCGCGTCCATGACCATCAACGCCACAGCGGCGATCCTTGTCGCCCTGTATTTTGCCGTGGCGGAACGTCAGGGCGCCGACCTGATGAGAATCACCGGGACGGTGCAGAACGACATCTTGAAGGAATACATCGCGCGAGGGACCTACATCTATCCACCGCTCGGTGCGATGCGCATGGTGACGGACCTTTTCGGTTTTTGTCGCCAGCATGCGCCCGAGTGGAATTTCATCTCCATCAGCGGCTACCACATCCGCGAGGCGGGCTCGACGGCCGTCCAGGAAGTGGCTTTCACGCTCGCCAATGGCATCGCTTACGTGGAAGCGGCGCGGGCGCGCGGGCTGGCCGTGGACGACATCGCGCCTCGCCTGTCGTTTTTCCTCGCCGCGCATAAAGACTTACTCGAAGAAGTGGCCAAGTTCCGCGCCGCTCGCCGCCTTTGGGCGCGCATCATGCGCGAGCGATTCAAGGCCGAGAATCCGCGCTCCTGGATGTTCCGGTTCCACACGCAAACGGCGGGCTCGACGCTCACCGCGCAGCAGCCCGACGTCAATCTGGTGCGGGTCACGCTCCAGGCGCTGGCAGCCGCGCTCGGCGGAACGCAGTCGCTCCACACCAATGCCCGCGACGAAGCCCTCGCTTTGCCCACCGAAGCCTCGGCGCTTTTGGCGCTCCGCACGCAGCAGATTATCGCTTACGAAAGCGGCGTCCCGAACACCGTGGACCCGCTCGGCGGCTCTTACGCTATTGAGGCGCTGACCGACGAAATCGAGCGCCGCGCGGGAACCTATATCGGGAAGATTGGCGCCTTGGGCGGAATGCTCCGCGCGATTGAATCGGGGTACGTGCAGCGTGAAATCCAGCAGGCGGCCTACGAATATCAGCGGGCCGTCGAGACCGGAGAACGCGTGGTCGTGGGTGTGAACCGCTACGCCGTCCCCCAGGGCGCGGCGGGTTCGGCCCTTCGGCTTCGCTCGGGACCTGCGGCCCCGCTGCTGCGCATTGACTTGGAAACCGAGCGGGCGCAGGTGGAGCGCCTGCGTCGGCTGCGCGCTCGGCGGGACCGGGCGTTGGTCGAGGCCGCGCTGGCAAGAATCGAGACCACGGCGCGGAGCGACGAAAACTTGATGCCCGCTATCTTCGACGCCGTGAAGTGTTATGCCACGGTGGGTGAAATCTCGAACGCGCTGCGCAAGGTCTTCGGCGAGTATCAGGAATCGGTGGTGATTTGATAGCGCCGAAATCATTTGATATTGTGCCGGTGTGCCGAAATGTAAGGTGCTTGCGCTCCTCCTGTGCGAAAGCTGGCTCAAAGACGAAGATCGGAAGGTGACCCTGCACGGTGTCTTTGACAGGATCATCAAGCCGCGTTCCGCGAAAACTCATAAGCCCTTTTTCGTTTATTATAAGATCGTGGTCGAAATCCCATGCAAGGTCAGCTTACGGGTCAACTACCCCCAGAGACCGGCGGAATTTGGTTGGCACAATAGGTTTAAGGCTTTCCACTCGCACGATTCCTTCTCGGAGCCTGGACCTGTGCAATCATTATGGCCTCTTACGACCGTAATCTTCCAGCAGCCCGGAAAGTATGCGATCGAATTGATACAGGAGGATGGCCCGCAGCTGCTCTCCTTGGCAAGTACGGTCGTAGTCGTGGACCAGGAGGTGGAATAACCTTCGATGAACAGGGAAATAGTGATGGTCGAAACCCGCTGGGCCAGGCCACTCGATGAGGTGATTGCGAGCGCATCTCGACTGCTCGAATCTGAACTCGCATCCGAGACACATGGACCTGGAGAATTGCACGCAAAGTCGTCCGAGACCGTGTCCTCAGGCGCAATCACCAACGATGCCATTCGAGAGCGGCTGGATGACGCTGCCCGCCAGGAGGAAAAACGCCGCCGTTTGTTGAAAGCCCTGAGCGATGACGCTCCTGCCT
>QHZN01000065.1 GCA_003225365.1 Acidobacteriota bacterium | reverse complement strand
TTGCTGACGGTGTTTCCATCCGGTTTGGCGACCAGGGTCACCCGGCCCAGGGCGTCGTACGCGTAGGTCGTGACGCCCCATGTGGCCTCGCCGCAGTTCGTGGTGGGGGGATTACAGCGCGTCGGATTGTACGCCTTGTACACGCGCCCCATTCCGTCAAGCGTGGTCGCCGAGTAGTCAGGACCCGCCGGGGCTGGGTCGGAATTAAGCACGGACAGGATGGGGTGCGCCAGGCCGTCCGTGTAGCCGGTGGTGACGAGCGGCCCTGGCGTGCCGCCCGAGTTGAGTGTTTTTGTTATGACCACGCTGGGGGTCGGCCCCGCGTCGCTGTAGCCGAGTGTGGTTTTGCCGGTGTCAGGGTAATCGGTCTCCGTAAGCCGGCTAAGAGAGTCGTTGTAAACGTAGCTGGTCGTTCGCGAATTCTCGTCGGTCGCGGAGGCCAGTTCACCGCTGGCTAGGTTGTAAGTGAAGCTTTCGATGTGCGAGGCACCGTTCGTCACGGGCCGCGTGATTTGAGTCACGTACGCGCCCTCGTAGCTGGACGAGTACGCGTACTGCGTCTGCGCCCCCGTGGTCTGCCCGTTAGGGTCCTTCATGGAGAGAGCTTGGCCGGTGTCATCGTAAGTATACGTGGTGACGGGCGACGTTCCCCCGACGCTTAGCCATTGCGTCATCGTGGTGGCGTTCCCGCGTGGCACGGTGGAATTTCCGTTGTAATTGGCATCGCGCCCCACGGTAATGCCTGCCGGAGTCACGCCTTGGCTGTAGCCGTAAGTCGTCTGTGATGCCTGCGTTCCGCTTCCGTAAACAGTTACCGTGGCCGGCCGGTCGAAAACTGAAGGCGCGCTTGGAAAGATCGGCGTAGCCGGGAAGCTCTGGTATGTGATCTGTGTTTCGCGAAGCGGCGTGACGCTGGCAGAGCTTCCACATGCCGGGGCTTGCCCCCAATCCCATTCCTTCTTGTCCGTCACTTGGGCGCCAGGGCCGTAAACGTAGTCAGTTCTCTCAATGCCGACCCCCTGCGTGGTCGATTCACAGGTCATCTCGTATTGGTCTTGCCAACTCTTCTTCACGGTTCGGAGACTGTTGGAGCTGCTGCAACTCGTCACGCCCCAGTCGCAGTAGTCGATCTCACTCTACACCGGGATTTGGGGAGCGAACGCAGCGTACTCGTTCGGCGCCTGCGGTGAGGTCACACTGTTGTACGTATACAGCGTTGTGGAGCTCTTCCCGGCCACGTTGTCAGTGGTCGTCACGGTCGTGGTCCGCGAAAGCCATTGCGTCGAATTGGTGCCATTCCAGGTGATGCTATAGCTGAAGGTCTGGTGGAGCGCGGGACTCGTGCCATCGAAACTGACGGTCCGGCTGGTCACGACTGGCACGCCATACTGGTACATTCACGCATTCGAATGGCCTGCCGAATCGTCAAATCTCAGCAATTCAATTGGCGAGCTCATGCCCCACGTATATTTCACCCAACCCCCGGTAGGATAAGAGATCTGGCTTAACAGCCCGTATGGATTGCTGTTATTCGGGTCGTCGTTGCCGTATTTGAGGAAATACGATTGCCCGTTGGGAAGTTCGATTTGCTGAATTGAAGTTAAGGTGCCGTTCGTGCCCCCGCCGAATCCACTGCAATAGCTACCGCCGCCAAGGTCCACTCCCGTGGCGAAATAGCTGAATTGGACGGTCTCCCAATTGATGTGGTAGGGGCTCAGCCCGCTCATGGTGACCATGTCCCCGCTTATGTCTCCGAAGCCGGAGGACTGGACGGCTGCTCTTCCAGCAGTGTCGGTAATCGTAAACGCACCGTTGCCTGAGTCCTGGAAAAGTGCTTGATTGCCGTTGCGATCCTCGATCCAGCTGGGAAGGGAGTCGCCGTAGCCCAGCTCTCCGATATGCGTATAAGGGTTCGAGAAATAGTATACGGTTCCGTCGGCATCAACTACATTGACCGGCGGCGTACAGGCAATGTGACCAGAAGGGATAGCCGAGGTAGAGTCCTGGTAATAATCGTCTCCGCCACTCAAGTAGTCCCCCGTCAGACCTGCGGGCGGGCAGATCCCCCAGTTGCTGTAGGTGTTCTTCTCTCCGACTGATAGCCCCAGCGCGTGCCGCTGGCCCTCCAGATCTTGAAGCATATAGTAGGAGAAGAAATTGCAGAATTCACCCTGCTGCCCCGGCGGATAGGGAGGTGGGGGAACGGACTTCGAGTCTTTGATTACGCTGATTCTGGGAACCGCGTAGGACCACCCCCCCTTGGACAGATAGCCAAGGTCGTTTCCCCAAGACATATGTCCGGCGGTGCCTCCGGGATGCTGAATTCCGCTGGTGTTGTATTCAAAGCTGAAGGGGACCGTGAGCCGACGCCCGGGAGGCACCGGCACCTGAAGCCGGAGACTGACCGACCCGTTCGCAGGGTTGACGGCCTCGTTCAACTCCCCCAGATAGTTGTGCCCCGCGCCGGGAATCGGCGTCGAGGTGTCATCCGTCACGTTGGTGATCTGAGCCTGGAGCGGCAGTGGGAAAACCAAAGAGATTGCTGTAACGACTGCGTATATGGCGAAAATAGTAATAGAAGGGGATATGCGGAGCCTCGACGACATGATGACCTCCGTTGCGACGATGGCGGGCTGGCGCCCTACAGCGAGACTACCGATTACGAGCAGGTAATCCATTTTCCGGCTAAATAAGTATATAGGGTAATACCTCTAATTGGACGTATATTTTCCCCAGGCCTCATCCGACATGAGGGGCTCGTATCAAAAGGTGTATATCAGGAACTCGTTGCAGAGGCTAAGAAGCCCACTCGTCTCAAAGGTTGCTGAGCGAAATGAATTGGCAGGGATTTCCTCGCTTCAGCGGGCTCTCGCGTGGCGACGCTTCGACGCGCTGGTGCTTGGGGGCGTTCGAGGTGGCCGCTAAATTGGTAGGAGGTGAACCGGGCATCGCTTTGGATGCCTGCGGGTGGGTAGTCAATCGAAGGGCGCGGGGGCGACTACTTTGCGTTATCGCTAACGGGAACTTTGATGATGACATCTTTATCCAGGCGCATGCCGATGAGGGAGCCGGCGGAGAGGACCGCCTGCTTGCCCTTGGGCAATATATAGGCCGCGATCAGCGCGCCGGCGCCGGCGGCGATGGTCGGACCCGGCGCGGCCACCGCCGCTACGGCCGCCGTGGGGATGGCGATAATCGCCGCCTGTCGAATGCGGTTCGGCCCCTTGCCTTTAAGTTCGCCCTCCGGCCCCACGGTGGGCGTGGTACCGGTTTCGCTGGCAAATACTTCCGTAAGGGAGCCGAGAATGGAAACCTTTTCGCCGCTTGGCAACTCGACTGTGTCGAAGACGATGGTCAGCAGCCCGCCTTTGCCGCGATACCTGGCCCCGTGGACTTCCCCCAAATGGCCGTCAATCCGCAATCCCCGTTTGAGCACCTCCGTGTCCTCGATGGGAACGGGGTCAATCAGCGTGCACAAGACGCGGTCGCCGGCGCGGGAGAGTTTGGAACTGATGGTGGTATGGAGTTGAAGCTTGAATTCCGTGCCTTCCGGGACGGTGTATTCCTGCGTGTCGGGAGGAGTCTCTTCGGGTTGTTGAGCGACCTCGGGTTGCTGAGCGAGGGCGTTCCGGCCGAGACTCAGTCCTACCAAGCACACCCCAATTCCCAAAAGCCTACGATTCATGTGTTTTGCCCCCGACCTCGCGACGCAGTTTCGTTTCACCATTTGACCATTAACCGTCCAACTCCGTCAAAGATAAAATCGTGAGCCCAACCCCATGATCCGTTGGATGCGTTTGGTTTCGTCGAGTTGGATTGAAGAATGGCCGAGGAGCCGGGAGTTCGATCCGGCTTTCGAAACCGGGAGAAACTGGAAGCTCCTGTGGACCGGATTGGAGTTTGGATGCATGGGCGGCTGCGGAGGAGCGAACACCTTGATGCCAAATAATAATCCTGTCGCCGCCGCCCGACACTATGCCAGCCGCCGCTTTCGATTTCGCCGTTCTGCAAGGCGGGTAGAATATATGTTATTCAGTCCAAAGAGATAATGGACCAGGGGTTTGGCAATGTAAACGCACCTCACCGGACGCTGCCCTGCAATGTCATACTGGCGGCAACGTGGGGTTGAAGAGCATGGCAACCACCTCCGAGAGAGTCGCACCGCTGACCCGCCCCGGTCGCGGCGAAGCCCGCCTGAGGGTATCGGAGAAGCTGATCCTCGGCTTCCTCGCTTACGGCGTCGTGGCTTCGATGGCGTATCCGATAGCAGGCTCCCAACGGCTTGCCGTGGGGATTCTCAATGTCCTTGCCGTCCTCTTCGTTCTTCTACTTAGCCGGGGTTTCCAGGCGGGCGGAGAATGCGCGCATCGTCGGAGTGAGGATTTTCGCTCGCCCAGTTTGGTCGCCACAATCTCCGCACTGCGCGATTGGCTGCCCTGCTTTGTGATTCTCCTCGCTTATCGCGAATCGAGTCTGTTTTGCCCGCGAGCCGCCTCCGGCGCGTTGAATGGGCTTTTCGAGCGCTGGGATAAGGCGTCGGTCGGAAATGGGCTCGTGATGTCGGCGCTCGCCGCCGTTTCGCCGTGGCTTGGGCGCTACCTCGAATTCGCGTATCTTCTTTGTTACCCGATGGTGCCGCTAGGATTCGCGGTTCTCTATTTTTCTTCAAGTCGCCAGGTTGCCGAACCAGCGGCAAGGGGCCTGCCTGCGCCGCTCGACTCACCTATCGAGGCCGTGAGCTTGTCGTCCCGCGAAGTCCAAGGGCAGGCAGGCCGCGCGATTGACCGCTTCTGGACGGGTGTGCTTCTGGCGCTGTTCACCTGTTATACGCTCTACCCGCTATTCCCGCTGACGACGCCTCGGCTCTTCGCGCACGATTTCTATCACCCTGACTCGCAGTGCGTTTTGCGTCGGCTAAACTTCTGGCTGCTCGGGCGATTCGCCGGCTCCGGCGGAGTATTTCCGAGCGGTCACGTCGCGGGCGTCACCGCCATCGCCCTTTCAGTCTGGCAGCGTTCGCATCTCTGGGGAGTGGTCTTCACAATTGCCGCAGCGAGCATCGCCGCCGCCACTGTCATCGAGCGCTACCATTACCTCGCCGATGCCCTGGCCGGCGCGTTCATCGCTTTTGTCGCGGTTCGAATTTCAAATCGAATTCATTCTCGCAAGAGTCCCTAAAGGGCGCTGTACAAACCGCATTGGCTGGTGCTGGGTCAGTTTCCGAATTGTCGAATACACAGCCAATGGGCCGAGACCTGGCGTGAGGCGGCGCCCCCCAGGGGCTTCAAGGTCCCCGCAATTCGTCTTCACTGAGCCCAAAGTAGTGCCCTACTTCGTGAAGCAGCGTCGCGCGGATCTGGCGGCGCACCTCCGCCTCGCTGGCGCAGACAGCCTCAATGTTTCGCTGGTAAAGATAAATCCGGTCCGGCGGGCTGGGGGAAAAGACACTCTTTTCCGTGCGAGGGATGCCGTGAAAAAGGCCCAGCAGCAATCCTTCACTCTCCGCTTCGTCCGGTGGCGAGTCTTCCACGATGATCGCTACATTGGTGAGCTTCTCAAGAAACGTCCTGGGCAGGCCGTCCAGGGCTTGCGCAACGAGTGCCTCGAACTTGCTTCGCTCCATCTTGGTGAGGGCCGCGTTTGGTCAGACTTCAATCTCCCGCGGAAACCGCTGATGACGCTATGACACCCACGGTGATGCCCGACGCCATCCTCGCCGACCGGTACACCCTTTGGGTCGCTTTCTGAAAGTCAGACGGCTGCGCCTCATCAATTTTCATGAATTTCTGCGGATTGCGGTCCACCAGGGGGAACCAGGAGCTCTCGACCTGCGCCATGATCCGGTGGCCCCGGCGAAAGGTGTGAAAAACGTCGGGAAGCTGGAATTCGACCTTGTCCGGTTTGCCGGGTTCGAAGGGCACCGGCCTCTCAAAACCCCTTCGGAATTTCCCGCGAAAGGGCTCGCCCCGCACAAGCTGCTGGTAGCCGCCCATCCGCACACCTTTCGGGTTCGGCTCAGGGTCCGGATAGTTCCCGGGATAAACATCGATGAGCTTGACGACCCAGTCGGAGTCCGTTCCGGTGGTGGAGACGTACAGCGTGGCAGTCAACGGTCCGGCTACGGTCACGTCTTCGGCGAGCGGCTCGGTTTCGTACACCAGCACGTCGGTACGGGAGGAGGCGAACCGCTGATCGCCGGTCATGTATTCGTAAGTCATTTGGTTGCTCGTCCAGGAGATGTGCGGAACCGGCTTGGCCGGGTCGCTGACGTACTCGTCAGATTCCTCATCGGCAATGGATGGCCGCTTCCCCGAAAGCCTCCCCGAGCTCTGGAAATAGAATGTCGTCTTCGCGGCATTCTTAGGCGGCCAACTTTCAAGCTTGTGCCACTCGTTACGCCCGGTCTCGAAGACGTAGGCGCCCGGAAGCTTTTCCTCCCCCTGGTCTTTTAGAAAGTGCTGGAAAAACGGAAACTCGATGTGCTCACGGAAATAGTCGCCCGTCTTCTGATTGAAGTGTACGTCGCCGAGATACTCGCCGGCGTCATAGTTCCATTGCCCATGCGACCAGGGACCTTCGGTGAGAATGTTCACGGTGCCGGGGCTCTGGGTCCTGATCGCGTCATAGGTGTGTTGTGGCCCGTAAACGTCTTCGGCATCAAACCAGCCGCCCACCGTCATGACGGCGGCCTTGATATTCTTCAGGTACGGAAGCGGGTCGCGGGCCTTCCAATAGTCCGTGTAGGTGTCGTGCGCGACCAGATCTCGCCACCACTCGATCTTGCCCTTGAAAAACTTTCGGTCGGCATTGCCCAGCGGCCCCATGCGCAAGAAGAAATCGTAGCCGTCCGGGGTGCCGTAATCAAAGCCCGGGCCGGGGATTTCGTTTTCTCCCGGCGTGGGGCGTCCAAAGCCGGAAAAGAAACGAAACGCGTGCGCCAGAAAGAACGTGCCGTTATGCCGCCAATCGTCGCCGATAAACCATTCGGTCACAGGCGCCTGGGGGGAGACGGCTTTCAGCGCGGGATGACCGCTCAAGGCCGCCATCGTGGCGTAAAAGCCGGGGTAGGACGTGCCAGAGACGCCGACCCGGCCGTTATTATTCGGGATGGTTTTTAAGAGGAACTCGATCGTGTCGTAGGAGTCGCTGGCCTCGTCCACCTCGTTCGGGCCAGTCTTATTGGGAACGAACGGCCGGACGTGCTCGAACTTGCCTTCGGACTTTCCGCGGCCGCGCACATCGCAGTAGGCGAAGATGTACCCTTCGCGCACGAAGAACTCCGAGGGGCCGAGAGAGCCGCGATAGTTGTCAACGCCGTAAGGCGCCACCGTGTAAGGGGTGCGCTGCATCCAAATAGGATACGGCTTCGAACTGTCTTTAGGCGCGTAAACGGCGACGAAGAGATGAACTCCGTCGCGCATCGGCGGCATAAATTCACTCTTCGTGTAATTCGCCTTGATGTAATTCCGGAGCTCTTCAGCCTTGCGGCGCTGCTCGTCAATTACCTGGCGATCTTGGGCAGTGAGAGGAGCAGCTGAGAACGCAATGACCAATATTGCGACCACGCCAAGCGGCCTGCGCATTTTCATCATTTCCAATTCTCCATGTAGTCAAAGGATAGTCTGATTCGGAAATCCCAGTGCAGGCGGGGAGTGTACCACCGTGATTCCGGGCGGGCAAGTCGGCCCTTAGTGTCGCGTTACGTAAATGGGTGAAACACGAGCAGATCCGCTGTAGCGCCGGTCTATGACCGGCGGCCTTTTGTTTTCATTGATTTCGGCGCTCATAGAGCGCCGCTACAGCACCCAGCAGCGTGGCACCTTCGTCAGTAACGCGACACTAGTCGTGATTCTGAGTCTGGGCGTCTAAAAAGGTCGGTCCCTGGATACTGTGACACCATGCTTCGCTGGGCCTCGACGCCACCGTCTTCGAGCGCTACCGTTACCTCGCCGACCGCCAGGCCGGCGCTTCTTAAATCGTAGCGCAGGACTCGTGGTGCAGTCCTGCGGCTCTTCCAGCGGTGCGAGGCCTTGGTCGCGCCGCCCGCGGGGTGGTTCGAAAAGCCCATGGCACGCAACCCGTGCCCTGGCTACCCGCTCGGCGGCTTCAGAAAATGCTGATCGGGCTGGCTGGCGCAGACGTTCTCAGGTCTGCGCGCCTCAGGCGCAAGTAACGCAGTGATCGCACACCCGGGGGTATGCGCTAGTGTAGTGCGTCAAACGGATGCAACCTTATTCAAGGTGGCTCTGGCACGCTTCACTTTTTCGAGAATATCGGTGGCCTTGGCCGTCCAGATAAAGGGCTTGGGGTTCTGGTTATGTTCCTTAATGTGAGCTTCGAGCGCCGATTCCAGCTCCCCCACGCTATGAAAGACGCCCCGGCGAAG
>QHZN01000064.1 GCA_003225365.1 Acidobacteriota bacterium | reverse complement strand
GTACAGGGACTTAAACGAGGCTGCCGCAGCCCGTGAGAACCGCGCGGTTCCCTATCGAACGAAATGGCGGCCATTATTCATGCGACGCGTCAGGTGTGAGGGGCGCTGTTGGTCGAAGCGGTGGACCACTACGACGACGAAGTTTGCCTCCGCGTGAATGACAAGAGGGCGGAAAACCCGCGCGCGCCGAGAGGGCGCGGTCCGTCTTGACGGTCTCAGTCTTTTCCAATAGATTTAGACTTTCGACGGAATGGCCTTCCGGGATTGAGGTCGCCTTGCGGCCCTGGGCCTTCATGCAGCGGGCCATCCGGCGGCGCGGGGCCTATGGATGGGAGGCCCTGCCCGCCGAGTCCGTTCCAAAATCTGAGGCGCTGTGCTTCACCGTTTCACGCCACGATTTCTGCCCGCGTTTATTCTCGCCCTGGCATTTCCGGCGGCGGGCCTAACGCCCGTGGCGGCGCGCCATGCCATTGTGGTTTCGGACGAGCCGCTGGCGACCGACGCGGGAGTGGAAATTTTGCGTGCGGGCGGGAACGCCGCAGACGCGGCCGTGGCGGTGGGCTTTGCACTGGCCGTCACCGACCCGCGCGCCGGGAATCTCGGCGGCGGTGGCTTCATGCTGATCCGCCTGGCGAACGGCGAGGCGGCGGTTGTGGACTATCGTGAGGAGGCGCCGGGCGCCGCCACGCGCAACATGTACCTCGACGCGCAGGGCGACCCTGTTCCGGCATCGAGCCGCGTCGGGCCACTGGCCGTTGGCGTACCTGGCACGGTGGCGGGACTGGCGCTCGCCGAGGAGAAATACGGCAAGCTCGGCTTGTCGCGCGTTCTCTCCCCCGCCATCCGTTTGGCCGAAGAAGGCTTCCCGGTCAGCTACGCGTTGGCGCTTTCGCTGAAGGAGTCTGAGGATCACCTTTCGAAATTCGCCGAGTCGCGCCGCATTTTTCTCCGCGACGGCCACTTGTACGAGCCGGGCGAGATATTCCGCCAGCCCAAGCTGGCTCAGACTTTGTACTTCATCGCCGCGCTCGGCCCCAACGCTTTTTATCGCGGACCCATCGCCCAGGATATTGTTACGACGATGAGGGACCTTCACGGTGTCGTTGGCCCGGACGATCTCGCTCACTATCAAGCCAAACTCCGCCGGCCGCTCGTGGGACGCTTCCGCGGGTACACGATTCTGACTGTGCCGCCGCCGAGTTCAGGCGGCGTGGCGCTCATCGAGATGCTAAACATTCTGGACCCGCTCGACCTCGGGCCGCCAAACTCCTTCGAGTCCTTGCACCTGGTCGCCGAGGCAATGCGGCGCGCCTACGCTGACCGCGCCACATATCTCGGCGACGCGGATTTTGTTTCGGTCCCCCTGTCGGGCCTCTTGAGCCCCAAGTACGCCGCGAAGCTTCGGGAAGAAATCCTTCAGGCGAAGGGGGAAGGTCCAGTCGAGCCGGGCAACCCCGTGGCGTTTGAGTCCAGTGACACCACGCATTATTCCGTCGTGGATGGCGACGGCAACGCGGTTGCGAACACCTACACGCTCAACGGCTACTACGGCTCGGGCGTCACGGTCGAGGGCGCCGGGTTTCTCCTGAATAACGAAATGGACGATTTCGCCGCCAAGCCGGGGGCGCCTAACATGTTTGGGCTGGTGCAAGGCGAAGCAAATACAGTCGGGCCGCACAAGCGGCCGCTTTCCTCGATGACCCCGGCCATCGTCCTGGCGGATGCACCGCCGGAGGGCGGGGCGGGGCAGGCGACGCCGCAAGTCCGGTTGGTCCTCGGTTCTCCGGGGGGCGGAACGATCATCAATTCGGTCCTCGAGGTCATCCTGAACGTGCTGGTTTACAAGATGGACGTCCAGATGGCCGTGACCGCGCCGCGCTACCACCACCAGTGGATACCGGACCGCATTGACCTCGAGCGGTTCGGTTTTTCGGCGGACACAATTCAGAAACTCCATGCGGCGGGCTATACGACGAGGTTTGTCGAAAACCTCGGAGACGTGGACGCCATTGAAATCAACCCTCCCGGAAGCGGCTGGCGCTTCGGCGCCGCTGACCCGCGCGGGGACGGGAAAGCCGCAGGCTACTGATGGAATTCGCCATCTCCACGCACCTGTTCGTCGGCGAACGGCTGACGGCGCACGTTCTCGACCAAATCCATGCCGCGGGTTTCCGGAAGATCGAGATTTTCGCCGCGCGACAGCACTTCGACTACCACGACGAGAACCAGGTCTGCGACGTCGCCCAATGGTTCGGCGACCACGGACTGACGCTCCATTCCCTGCACGCGCCGCTGTACGCCGATTTGGACTGGGGCCGATCCGGCGGCTCGCCACTCTCTATCGCGTACCTCGAGCGCCGGTTGCGCATTGATTCCATGGAGGAGATCAAGCGCGCCATCGAAGTGGCGGAGCTTCTGTCCTTTCGCTACCTGATCCAGCACATGGGCCTGCCGGGCGAGGAATTTCATCTGGAGAAATTCGACGCCGCCTTGACTTCGCTCGAGCACCTTCGGCTTTTTGCCAAAGAGCGCGGCGTCGAGGTTCTGCTCGAAAATATTCCGAACGAGCTTTCGACCCCGGAGCGGCTGACCGGGTTCATCCATTACACGCATCTGACCGGCCAGAAGCTTTGCTTCGATACGGGCCACGCGCACATGGGCAAAGGGGTGACAGCGGCCTTCGAAGCGCTCAGAGATCGGGTCGCCTCGACGCACGTCCACGACAACCGGCGCGAAAAGGACGACCACCTCATGCCCTTTGACGGCACGATTGACTGGGACGAGACCGTCAAAGCCCTTCGCGCCGCAGACGGCCAGTTCCCCATCCTTTTCGAGCTGCGCAATTATGGGCCGGAGGTCTCAAGCCTGGCCCGGCTGGGCGAGGCCATGCGACGGCTGGAGGCTATACCCTGAAGGCCGACTGAAGATTTCAACCTGTCATGCTGAGCCCTTTCGCCTCACTCAGGGCGTGCTCTTCGCTTGCCATGCTGAGCCCCTTCGCTTCACTCAGGGCTGGCTCTTCGCTTGTCATTCTGAGCGAAGCGAAGAATCCCTTTCATTGTGCGCTCAGGGTAAACTCCGCGAAGCATCTGCTTTTCCTGCGGGCTTGCAACAAGCAGATCCTTCGCTTCGTCCTGCACCACACGGTGCAGGGCTCCGCTCAGGATGACAAGTTTGAGTGCCAATCTTTAGGATCGTGGTTGTCCCCGCAATAGAGGGATCTCGCTTGCCGCACGTCATCGAAATCGCGAACGCCGGTCAATTTGTTGGCCAGGAAGTGGCCGTACAGGGCTGGCTTTACAATCTGCGCGAGAGCGGCAAGATTTTGTTTCCGCTCATTCGCGACGGGACGGGGATCATGCAGGGCGTGGTCGCGAAGGGAGCGGTCGAGCCGGAAGTCTTCGACCGCGTGCGCGGCCTGACACAGGAGTCGTCCCTCTGCGCCACGGGGAAGGTCCGCGCCGACAAGCGCGCGCCCGGCGGCCACGAGCTCGACATTTCAAACGTCGAAATTTTTCAGCGCGTTCCGAACGACGCGCCCTACCCCATCACCCCGAAAGAGCACGGAGTGGAGTTTTTGGCCGACCATCGCCATCTGTGGCTGCGCTCGTCGCGGCAGCGGGCCATCCTGGCCGTGCGGCACGAAATCATCAAGGCCTGCCGCGACTTCTTCGACGGTCGGGGGTTCACCCTCGTGGACACTCCCATCTTTACGCCCTCGGCTTGCGAAGGCACGACAACGCTGTTCGAAGTAAATTATTTTGACCAGAAGGCCTATCTGACCCAGTCCGGCCAGCTTTATAACGAGGCCGCCGCGGCCGCCGTCGGTAAGACCTATTGTTTCGGGCCGACGTTTCGCGCCGAAAAATCCAAGACCCGCCGCCACCTGACCGAGTTCTGGATGATCGAGCCGGAAGTGGCGTTTGCCCACCTCGACGATGCGATGCTCCTGGCGGAGGAATTGGTCAGTTTCGTGGTCGGTCGAGTCCTGGAGCATCGGAGGGATTCGAGAAGCCCGTCATGGTCCACCGCTACCCAAGCCAGGTGAAGGCGTTCTACATGGCCCCCGATCCCGCGCGCCCTGAGGTGGCCCTTTGCGTAGATGTGTTGGCGCCGGAAGGTTACGGCGAAATTATCGGCGGCGGCGAGCGCTTGGCCGATTACAATTTGCTCATCCGCCGCATCGAAGAGCAAAAGCTGCCGCGCCAGGCCTTTGAGTGGTACCTCGACTTGCGCCGCTTCGGAACCTTTCCGCACGCGGGCTTCGGCATGGGCATCGAACGTGTGGTGGCATGGATTTGCGGCCTCGAGCACGTCCGCGAGACCATCCCCTTCCCTCGCATGCTCTACCGCCTGACGCCTTGACTGCGGTCTTAAAATCTTCAGAGAGCGAGCGGAACCATTCGCGATTTGCGAATTCTCCGGTCACGAGTGAGGAGGGGAATTTTTTCAACAATGCTCGTTGCAGCGATAATCTCGTCGGCCGGGTCGGAAGAAAAATCCAATTGGCACGATTGGCGGGCAATCTCCCTTGTGATGGGAAGGATGGTAAGGCTTCGTAGCCAGAGGCGGAATTCCGGGCCGTCCAGGTCGAGCACAATTCGGCGCCGGCTCACCAACATGGCTACTTCCCATAGGACTATGTCTGAGATCGCCAGCGGTTCGTGAACGACCAGGCCGCGCTCTTCTCCGGTAATATCACCGGTGGTAAGCAAGATCAGAATTTGAGTGTCGAGATTGAGCATCCCATTTGCGGCCGGTGGAAAAGATGTTGCCCCGGATCAGCACCTTGCCCTTCATTAACCCAATTAGCTTCGAGTTGTCGGACGCCCGGATGGGGGTCACTCTCGCCACGGGCCGACCGCGCTTGGTGACGATGATTCCCTGTGGGTCAAGGTTTTCGATGATCCTCAGGCATTTGGCCTTAAAGTCGCTTGCCGGAATGGTCTTCGCTCTCGTTTTCATGGCGTAGATAGCATACCAGATGACCAGTCATATGACCAGTCATTTATATTCGGATAGCCAAAAGCTCGCAAGCCAAGCACATGAAGCGCATGACGGCTGCACGATTCGTTCGCAAGCACAAACAAGGTAAATGGTCCCTTCGGCCTTCAAGACCCCGGGCCGATGGGCGCCACTAGGGCTGGTCGCAGGCATCGGCTTTCAGCGCCCCGATCAACTTGGTGACGCCGCTCTGTATCTGCTCGTCGCTTTCACCCTGCTCAAGGCTCTTACTCCAGATTTTCTTGAACTTGGTCCCTTCGCGGGCGTTAACAACGACTGTGGTGTGATAGACGAGGTTTTGACCAATGGACAGCGGCCGCTGAGCGGCAGCCTGAACTGAAGAGGCCACGTCGGGAGTGTTTCGCGAATCCTTCATCCACAATACAGATATCACCGCGTCCGCATTGGCGTGGTTCGGTGCCGCCTTGAAACACGTCCACTTCTCAAGGTTCGCCCGTAGGGCATCGGAGGCGACGTTGTGCTCTTCCTTGACGAACACGGTGTGGATCTGTTTGATCCTTGGGTCGGCCTTCTTTTCCTTCCCTCGAATCAACGCGGGGCAGGCGAGGGTCAAGCTGACGAGTAGAGTCAATGCAGTGGATTTCATGAGTCCTCCAAGGGGTATTCCTCCTTGACATCATCCTAAGATGTTAAGACTCGGCTGATGAAATGTACACCCTTCTAGACGCCCGGACTCTCGCGGCCCCATGGCAATAAAAGTTACCCGGCACGAATCCATCTCAAGCCTGGGCGGCTCTTTACGAATTCGCAGCATTGCGAATGGCAACCCCCGGAGACTCCGCGCCCTTCTCGCTGGAATACGGTATGATGGTCTCGATTGATGCTAGCGAAGTCGTGAGCCCACGGGAGCTCGGATGCAGAAAATTCGGATCATTGGCGCGCCGCTCGACCTGGGTCAGGAGCGCCGTGGCGTTGACATGGGCCCCTCAGCGGTGCGCGCGGCGGGGCTGAATGCGGCGCTGAAGACTTTGGGCTATGAGGTGGAGGACGCGGGAAACATCCACGTCAAACTGCCCGAAGAGTTGCACTTCGGCGACATCCATGCCAAGTACTTGAAGGAGATCACCGACACCTGCCGCGATGCCGCCCACCTGGTTTATCGCACCTTGGAGGAGGGCTATTTCCCCATTTCACTCGGTGGCGACCATTCGATCGCCGCAGGGACCGAGGCGGGTGTCTCCAAGTTCTATCGTGACCGCGGGCAGGCGCTTGGCCTGATCTGGGTGGACGCGCACGCGGACATGAACACCCCGGAGACCAGCCCGAGCGGCAACGTCCACGGGATGCCGTTTGCCGCTACGCTGGGACTCGGGCCGGAGCCTTTGGCAATGCTCTTCGGCTACAAGCCAAAATTCCAGCCTCAGAACGCTGTGCTTATCGGCGCTCGGAACCTCGACGAGCGCGAACGCCGACTGGTGAAAGGCTCGGGCATCCACGTCTTCACGATGCGAGCGATTGACGAGCTCGGCATGGGCGAGATTACGGAGCGTAGCCTGAAATTGGCGTGCGAAGGCACCGCGGGCTTCGTCGTTTCTTTCGATATGGATGTCGTAGACCCGACCGAAGCGCCCGGGGTCGGAACGCCGGTTCGCGGCGGCATCACCTTCCGCGAAGGGCACCTCCTCATGGAAATGGTCTCCGACTCCGGAAAAATGGTTGCTCTGGAACTGGTCGAGATTAATCCCATCATTGATACCGCCAACCAGACGGCTATCCTGGCCGTGGGGCTCGCATTGTCGGCGCTGGGAAAGAAAATACTTTGAGAATAGTGGCCTGTGACGAGTGGCAAGTCATGCGTACAATAGACTTCACGAAAGGGTAAAGTATGAAGGCTGAAGGCTGACCGCTGAATGCTGAGAGCCGAAAGTTGAGTGCTGAAGGCCAAGGACAAAGGACGAATGACGAAGGGCAGAAAACTACGTGTGGGGCTGCTGTTTGGTGGCCGCTCGGGCGAGCACGAAGTCTCGTTGACCTCCGCGGCTTCGGTGCTTCAGGCGCTCGACCCGGCCAAATATGAAGTTGTGCCCATCGGCATCACGCGCGAAGGCGGTTGGCTGATCGGCTCGGCGGGGGACCCCTCGGCTGACGGGCTGACCGCTGTGCTCGACAAGGGCCGGCGCGTTACCCCTTCGCTCGACCCGGCCGGGCCGAGGCTTGTGACGCTCGATCCCGCCCAGGGCTCTGCCGACTCCGCCGGAAAGCTCGACGTGATTTTCCCCGTTCTCCACGGGACGTTCGGAGAAGACGGGACCATTCAGGGATTGCTCGAGCTCACCGGAATTCCCTACGTGGGTGCGGGCGTGCTTGCCTCGGCTGCGGGCATGGACAAGGACATCATGAAGCGCCTCTTCCGGGACGCCGACTTGCCCGTGGTGGATTGGGTCCTGGTCCTGCGCAGCGATTGGCAGAATTCTCCCGGGGAAGTCCGCCGCCGGGTCCGCCAAAAGTTTCGATTCCCAGTGTTTGTCAAGCCCGCGAATTTGGGCTCGTCGGTGGGCATCAGCAAGGTCCACAACCTGCGCGAGCTCGCGGCGGCGCTCGACCTTGCCGCGGCTTACGACCGGAAGATCATTGTCGAAGTGGGCCTGGATGCGCGCGAAATCGAGTGTTCCGTGGTCGGGAACGATCGCCCCGAAGCCTCCGTTCCCGGCGAAGTGATCTCGGTCAACGAATTCTACGATTACGAGGCGAAGTACGTGAAAGAAGGCTCCCGGCTGATCATTCCCGCCCCGCTCAGCAAGCGCGATACCCGCCGCGTGCGAGAGCTCGCCGTCGGGGCCTTCCGGGCGATTGACGGCGCCGGGATGGCGCGCGTGGACTTCCTCCTCGATCGCCCCTCGCGGAAAACCTTCGTCAACGAGATTAACACTATCCCCGGTTTCACACCCATCAGCATGTACCCGAAACTCTGGGAGGCGAGCGGCCTCTCATACAGCCGGCTCCTCGACCGGCTAATCGAGCTTGCGCTCGAGCGCCATCGCGAGCAGGGGCGGACTCGGTTCGATTACTCGCCGCCGAAAGGCTCGTGACTTCGCGCGTCTCCGGAACGTGAGCCAGGCCGAACCTGTTACCTCCGATTACAGTCTATAATCTCCTCCCATGCCCACCCCTTCAGGCGGCGAATGGAACCAGCGGCTCTCCGAGGCCGGCGATCAAGTAGGTCGCGGCGCTCATCGGCTCAGGGAATTCTGGGACCGTGTGACGGAAGGCCTGGAGGTCCAGGAGCTCTGGTCCCAGATCCGTGCCGACGCCCGCGCCAGCTATCACCTTTACTCAAAGGAAGTTGACCTGACCGAGTGGAAAGGCGAGCCGCGGTGGAAGCGGGGCTTTCGGATCGGGCGCGCGCTTTTCTGGGCGATGCTGATGAAGCTGACGCCGGGACGCCGCGTTCTTCTCCTCATTGCCCTCCTGATGCTGCTGTTTCCGAACGCCAGCTTCGAGTCGGGGCAGGGGCGCACGGTTATCCAGTTTGAAAGCTCGCCCTTTCACGTACTCGGCGGGCTGTTGCTGTTCGTGCTGCTGGCGCTCGAGCTTGCCGATCGCGTGACCATGAAGCGCGACCTCGAGATTGCGCGCGACATCCAGCGCTGGCTGATGCCGGAGGTTTCGCCTCAGGTGCCGGGCGTGGACATTGCCTTTGCCACTCGAGCGGCGAATACCGTGGCAGGTGACTACTACGACGCTTTCCTGCGTCGCCCGACAGATGGCGCTGGAGTTGAACCAGCGCCCGCGGACCACCTGCTCATGGCCGTCGCGGACGTGGCAGGGAAGAGCGTCCCGGCCGCCCTTCTGATGGCTACTTTCCAGGCCAGCCTGCGTACTTTGGCCATGTCGCCGTCGAGTCTGCCGGAGCTTGCACGCGGGCTTAACGACTACGCCTGCGCGCACAGTATCGGCGGAATGCGATTCACCACGGCATTCCTCGCCGAATTCGATCCTGCGACGCGTGCGCTTGTCTATGTTCGAGCCGGTCACAACATCCCGGTCCTGTACCGCCGGTCGGGGTCGGTCGAGCGGCTGGAAGCGGGCGGGCTGCCGCTCGGCATCCGGCCGGGAACGGTTTACGAGGCCGGCCGCGTGGCGCTCGGCTCGGGCGACTTGCTCCTCATGTTCACGGACGGCTTGGTTGAAGCCGAGAACGATAGGGGCGAGGACTACGGGGAAGCGCGCATGCTCCAGATCCTGGCTAAGAGCCAGTCGGCTAGCGCCGCTGAGGTGTTGAAAGCCCTGATGGCCTCTGTGGATAGCTTCGTCGGCCTCGCCCGCCAGCACGACGACATCACTTGCATGGTTATGCGTACTCTCTAAAACCGGCCGTCAGCGGCTGCCCTGGACGATTCGCGAACTTGCGCCCCGGTGAATCGAGCAACCGTAGCGCGGACCTCCGTTTTTGAGGTCCGCGGCTTTTCAGGCTCGCAAAGCTTCGCTCTGCGCCGGCCCGGACAATTCGTGTTAAGATCGTGAACGAAGGCCAGGGAGAAAACATGGAGTTGACGGTCGTTTTCAAAAAAGTGCCGGAAGGCTATATCGCCTGGGTGGAAGATTTGCCGGGCGCCAACACCCAGGGCAAGACGCTCGCAGAGGCGCGCGAGAATCTTCAGGAAGCGATCCGATTGGTTTTCGAGGCAAACCGTGAATTGGCTCAGAAAGACCTCAAAGATGCAGAGGTCATTCGAGAGTCCGTATCTCTGACCGCGCTGTGAAACGGTGGGAACTGATCCGCCATCTTGAAGAAAACGGTTGCCAGCAACTCCGCGAAGGCGCCAGGCACACCATGTATGTGAATCCCCGCCAGAAGAAAGTTTCTGCAGCGCCCCGCCACAAGGAAATTAACGAGATTTTGGCACACAAAATCTGTCGCGACTTGGAGATCCTGGAGCCCCGCTGAACTCCGCCCGCCACTGAGGAATTTCCCGCGCGGGAGGACCGACCGCAAACAGGGAACGAGCTGTCATCCGTATGGACCGGCTGAGTTGATGTCGACTGCCTTCGTGTCGGCCCATCTGACTCGCAGAGCTTCGCTCTGCGCCAGGCAACGAATCTGCCGTCAGTGGCCGGCGGTAATGTCGGCGGAGGTGCGCGGTCTTTTAAGGAGGAAGACCAAGGGGACAATCAGCACGAAGAGGAATCCCAGGGCGCGGAAAGCCTCGTTGAAAGAGAGCATCGAGGCCTGGCGCTCGACGGCTCCGAACATGGCGGCAAGGGCCTTTTGCCCTGCCGTGTAAGCGTCCGCGCCGCCCGCCACGAACGCCCTTTGCATGGCCTGCATCCGCTCGAAGACGCTCGGCCGGTAAGGGTTCACGTTGGCGCCGAGCACGTTGGTATAGGTCTGAATGCGGCGGTCAATCAGGGTGGTCGCGCCCGCAATGCCCATGCTGCCGCCGATATTCCGCATCAGGTTGAAGATGCTGGTGGCGTTCCCCATCTCCTCTTTTGGAACCAGGTCCATGGTGGTGGTGGTGAGCGGGACGAACAGAAACCCGAGCGAAACGCCCTGAATGATCTGCGGCCAGAAGATGTCCCAGTAGCCGGCGCTCAGGTTGAGCCAGGAAAGTTGAAAGAGCGTGAACGCGGCCACGAGAATCCCAAAGCTCAAGAGCTTCCGCGGATCGAACTTCGACATGATGATGCCGACCAGCGGCATGGCCACGAACGAACCCAATCCGCGCGGCGCCATGGCGATGCCTGCCTGGAGCGCCGGGTATCCCAATAGCGTTTGCAGCAGAATCGGCAGAATAACCAGGCTGCCGTAGAGCACGAATCCGAGCACGGTCATCAGGAAGACGCCCGTAGCGTACGTCCGCTCGCGGAACACCGTGAGATGCACCACCGGATGTGGCGTGCGCAACTCGTTGATGAAAAAAATCACGAAGCCGATCACGGAGACGACGGCCAGCGCCGTAATCCAGTGGGCGCTGAACCAATCGGCCTCCTGCCCGCGGTCGAGCACCACCTGGAGCGCCCCTACGCCCACGGCCAGCATCCCGATGCCCCAGTAATCAATTTTCGAGCTGGCCCGCCGAATGTAAGGCGGGTCGAACAGATACAGTTTCGTCATGACGATCGAAGCGATGCCAACCGGGATGTTGATGTAGAAGACCCAGCGCCAGCTATAGCTGTCCGTCAGCCAGCCGCCGAGCACCGGCCCGAGCATCGGCGCCACAACGATGCCGAGGCCCCAAAAGCCCATGGCTTTGCCGCGGTCTACTGGGCGAAACGATTCGAGCAGCACCGCCTGCGAAATGGGCTGCAAGCCGCCTCCGCAAGCCCCCTGTACAATTCGGAAGAAGACCAACGCCGGAAGGTTCCAGGCGAGCCCGCAAAGGAATGAAGCTGCCGTGAACCCCGTGACGGCCATCATCAGCAGCCGCTTGCGCCCAAAATAGTTCGCCATCCATCCGGTGATGGGCAGAACGATGGCGTTCGCTACCAGGTAAGAGGTAAGCGCCCACGTGGACTCGTCCACCGTGGCCGAAAGACTTCCGGCGATATGCGGAAGCGATACGTTCACCACCGTCGTATCCAGCACTTCCATGAAGGTGCTGAGCATCACCGCGACGGCGATGATCCAGGGGTTGACGACGGGCGCGGCGTCCGGCCGTTGGTTCGCCATATTATTTCGTAAACACCGTGGGCTCGGCGGAGAGCCCGGGCCTCAGCAAATGCTCGGGGTCTTGTCCGGGGTCAAAGACGATTTTGACCGGCACCCGCTGCACGACCTTGACATAATTGCCGGTTGCGTTTTCGGGCGGCAGGATGCTGAACTTCTCACCGGTCGCCGCGGCGATGGAGTCCACGCGCCCGTGAAATTTTCGCCCGCCAAGCGCGTCCACGGAGACGTCGGCCCGCTGGCCCGGCCGCATGTTTTTGAGTTGGGTCTCCTTGAAGTTCGCGATGACCCAGATATCTTCCCGAGGAACGATGGCGAGGAGCGGCTGTCCGAGCGAAACGACTTGACCGACCTGCACGGTTTTCTTGCTGACCCAACCGCTCACGGGCGCTTTGATGACGGTATAGGTCAGGTTGAGTTCCATTTGTTCGAGGGCTGAATCGTATTCCTGCTGGGAAATCTCGTCCTTCCCGATCAGTTGCTTCATGCGTTCGAGGTCGCGGGAGGCGCGGGTATCAAGCGCGCGGGCTTGCTCGAGCTGGGCCCGGGCGGCGCTCAGTCTGGCGCGCGCCACTCCGACTTCTCGCTCGGCCGCGGCCACCCCCGCCAGGGCGTTCTCGACACCCGCTTCGCTTGCCGAAAGAACGGATCCGGTGCTGGTGGAGGTGATGGGGACTCTGGTTCGGGCCGCTTCCGCTTCCGCCTCCGCCTGAGCGAGATCGCCCTGCGCTCGGTCCAAGGCCACCTGGTAGTCGCGAGGGTCTATTTTTACCAACACCGTTCCCGCCTCGACGAATTGGTTGTCGTTGACGGCGACCTCGATCACAGTCCCGCCAACACGCGCGCTGATGGGCGTAATGTGTCCGTCAATTTCCGCGTCGTCCGTGCTCTCCCGCGCCGCCATGGTGCGCCAGACCGCCGTCAACGCCACCAGGACGAGGACCGCAAACCCGGCCGCCAGCCAGCGAGCGCGCGGCGACACGCGCCGCCCCGGTACGGGTGGCTCGGCTGGTGGCGCCTCTTGTTGACGGTTATTCAATTGAGTTTCGAGCCCAGTCGGCATCAGTGGCTCCCTTCCAAGAACGTTTTGGCGCCGATTTCGGCGATGCCCAGCGCGCGCGCCAGGGCGCCTTTCGCCAGGTCGAACGTATAAAGGCTCGAAATGTAATTCTCATGGGCGGTAGCGTAGGCTTGCTCCGCTAGGACGACCTCGATGCTGTTGACCACCCCGGCCGAGAAGCGGTCCTCGGACTGCTTCAACTGCTCATCCGCGAGGTCCACGGCCTGGCGCGCCACTTGGACTTGGTCGCCCGAGGCCTTCAAGTCGAGAAACGCCGTGCGCACTTGATATTCAATCCGGCTGCGGAAGTCGGCGAGCTCCGCCTGGCGCCGTTTCAGCACGGCGTCGGCTTCGACCATGTCCCCGCGCACCCGGCCACCCTGAAATATTGGGATGCGGAGATTCGCGGCAAAGGTGAACGACCCGTGGGAGCGGCCGGGGACCGTGCCGATGTCGCCGTAGTCGGCGTTGAAATCGAGGGACGGAAACGCCCCCCCTCGCGCTGCTTCCTTTCGATGCTCCGCCGAGCGCACCAATGTTTCCGCCCTCTGATAGTCGGCTCGCGAGTGGTAAGCGGTGCGGAGCGCCTCCTCGAGTGTCATCTCTTGGAGGGGGGAGTAAGGGATTTTGTCCGCCAACTCGAACTCCTGGTCAACCGGCAGGCCGATGGCGCGCGCCAGGTCGAGCTTGTCTTTCTGGAATTGGTTTTCGGCGGCGATCAGCCGCTGCTGGTCGGCGCGCAGCTCGACTTCGCTTCGAAGAACGTCAATGGTTGGGATGACCCCCGCTTTCTTCATGTCTACGGCGCGATTATAGACCGCTTGGGCCGCCTTGACCTCGGCGCCGACCGTCTCGACTCGGCTCTCGGCAGCGACAGCCCGAAGGTAAAGCTCTTCCACCACCAGCACCACCAAGTCACGCGAGTCCTTGTAGGAGAGTTCCGCCGCTTTCACCTCCTCCGCCGAAGCCTTCGCCTTGTGCAGCGTTTTCCAATCGAAGACGGATTGGGTCAAAAAGGCCCGCGTGTTGAAAACACTGAATGGTCCGACCAGGGCGGGGAAGCCCGGCAGGCCCGCGAATCCAAAAGCCGCGAGGTCCAATTGCTGGCGCGTTTCGGAGGTTTGGGTGGTGAGGTTCGGGAGCATGTCCGCGAGCGTTTTCATCCTCGCCCCGCGCGCCCTCCGCGTGTCCTCGTCGGAAAGCACCAGCGCCAAGTTGTATTTCAACCCCCGGTCAATCGCCTCCGCCAAAGGCAGAGGAACCGTCCCCGGCCGCCGCGGGCCGGTGGGGACGCCGCCTAAAAACGGGCTCTGGGCTTCCGGTCCGGCTTCGGTGGATTCCCCGGAGGTCTGAGCGGAAGGGGATGTTTCGCTCTCGGTGGAGGAAGAGGGCGCCTGGGCAATGGCGGTCGGGGCGCCGAAGAGGAGCGCGAGCAGAATCAGGCTGAGCGTCGGCTTCATCGGTGAGCCAGTCCTTTCCAAATCAGGTCGAATACGAATTGAATGTCGTCCTCCGCGGGGGCCTTTGACCAGCCGACGAGCCGTTGGACGACGATGCCGCGCGTCAGGTCGGCGATGGCGAGCGCCGCGCTTTCCGCCCTCAGCGGCCGCAGCTCCTTGCGGCGCACGCCTTCCGCAATCACCTTGGCGAGCACCCGCGCCTGGTGCAAATAGAGCTGCTTGAATTGCCGCTGCATCTCGGCCGGATGCGTCAGGGCGTTGCCGAACTCCGCGAAATACACCTTGAAGAAATCCTTTCGCGCTTCGAAGTAGTTGATCTTGGAGGCGATGAAGGCGTGGACTTTGTCGGCGACCGTCGAGGCTTGCGACATCTCGCGCGCCGCCTCCTCGACCATGGTGACGATGCCGGCTCGGAGCGCCGCCCAATAGAGCTCTTGCTTGGAGGGGTAGTAGAGGTAGACCGTTCCCTTGGCGATTCCGGCGGTGTCCGCCACGTCGTCAATGGTGGCGTCGTGAAAGCCTTTCGCGGCAAAGACCCGCCGCGCCGCGTCCAGAATTCCGGTGGTGCGGAATTCCAGCACGACTTCCTTCTTGGTTTTACCCGTCCTCGTCACCGCGCAATGGACCCCGAAGTCATTTGGCTGACTGCGCAGTCAGCATACCATCCATTGATTCGCGCCGGACGGGAAAGTTTCAGGCATTTTATGCCTTGACAGCGGGCCGGCGGCTGATGTATTTGACTATCCGGTTAGTTAAATTGGGCCTGAGCAGGAGGAAGCATGGGGAAGCGCCCGCTCGCGAGGGACGGCCCGGCGAGCCGCGAAACCATTCTCGCGGCGGCGGAAAGGACCTTTGCGGAGGCCGGGCTGAGCGGCGCGCGCGTGGACCGGATCGCGCGGCGCGCCCACGTCAACAAGGCGCTGCTATACTACTATTTTCGCAGCAAGGAGGGATTGTACCGGGCGGTGCTCGAGGAACACTTGCGGGAATTCGCTCGCGAGGCCCGGGAAGTTTTGGAGGCACAGGGCGATGCGCGATCGAAGGTCCTTGGCTTTGTCAGCGCGCATTTCGACTTCCTGAGTGTCCGGCCGCTTTTCCCGAGCCTGATGCAGCGCTTTTTCATGACCGGCGGGCGCTCGCTCGACCGCCTGAAAGCCAAGTACGTGCTGCCGACCTACCGGGGCCTGATGCGGGTGATCGAGCAGGGCGTGCGCGACGGGGAATTCTATGAGGTGGACGGCCGGCAGACGGCGATTTCCCTCGCCGCGCTGGTGGTGCACTATTTTCTGGCCGCTCCGTGGCTCAAGACTATGGCGCGGATGGATGCCTACGGCCGCGAGAATCTCGCGCGACGTAAAATGGAAGTTTTGGGGTTCATCCGCCGGGCGCTCGTCCGGAAGGGAAGAAGGGAGTGAATGAAGGGTAAAAGGATTCTTCTGGTCCTGGTCCTGGCGGCGGTGGCGGCGGGCGTCGTGTACTATCTAACGCGGAAAGGGCCCGACCGCATCATGTTGACGGGCATCGTGACCACGGATTCAATCGTCGCGAGTTCGCAAATTGCCGGACGCCTCGAATCGCTCCTGGTCAAAGAAGGCGATATGGTGAAGCGAGGCGAGCTTCTGGCATTGATAGACCCGGGGGAGCTCCGAGCCGACGCGGCCTACTACACTCACGCTCAAGAGGGCAGCCAGGCGCAGCTTGAAAACGCTCTGGCCGCGTTGCGCTTCCAAGAGAGGCAAACGCGCGACCAGATCACGCAGGCTGAGGCCGCCCTAGCTTCCACCCGCGCCCAGCAGGCTGAAGCGACGGCGACGCTCGAGCAGGCACGCTTGGACTACGAGCGGGCGCAAAGCCTTTTCAAGCAGGGGATCGTCTCCGCGCAGGCCAACGACCAGGCTCGAACCAACTACGACGCCGCCAAGGCCCACGTGGAATCGTTGAACAAACAGATTGACGCTCAAAAAGCGGCAGTGGGGCTGGCCCGCGCGACGGAGGAACAGATTGCCATCCGCGAGGCGGATCTGCGGGCGGGGCGCCATCAGGTGGCGGCCGCCGGCGCGCAGAAGAAGGCGGCGGAAGTTCGGCTGGGCTATACGGAAATCCGCTCGCCGATTGACGGTCTGGTGTCGTTGCGCGCGGCTTTGCAAGGCGAAGTCGTCAATCCCAGTCAGCCCATCGTCACGCTCTACGATCCTGACAACCTCTGGGTCCGGACCGACGTCGAAGAGACTTACATTGACAGTATCCGCCTCGGGGAACAAATGCCCGTTCGTCTGCCTTCCGGCGCCGAGCGGGCGGGTACCGTGTTCTACCGCGGCGTGGTCGCCGACTACGCCACGCAGCGCGACGTCAGCCGCACCAAGCGCGACATCAAGACGTTTGAAGTCCGCTTGCGCGTGGACAATAAAGACCGGAGACTTAATCCCGGAATGACCGCATACGTTTTCGCGCCGCTCGGGCCGGGGCATTAGCGGCGCCGCGTGGTCCGAAGGACGACGATGGCCGCAATCGAAGTCGAGAAAATCACGAAACAGTTTGGCGCGTTTACAGCGGTGGACGCCGTTTCGTTCACGGTCGAGGCGGGAGAAATCTTCGGCTTACTGGGGCCGAACGGCGCCGGAAAATCCACCCTCATCCGCATGCTGACCACGCTCCTCCCGCCGACCTCGGGGAGCGCCCGCGTTACAGGTTACGACGTGGTTCAATCAGCCGAAGGCGTCCGCCGCAGCATCGGCGTCATCCCGCAGGCGATGACATCGGACCTGGACTTGAGCCTGGCGGAAAATCTCAACATCTTCGCCAAGCTTTACAGCGTGCCTCGCGAAACCCGGCGCAGGAGGGTGAAAGAGCTGCTGGAGGCCGTCGAGCTAGCTCATTGGGCCGATCAGCCCGTGAAGTTCCTCTCCGGCGGCATGCGCCGGCGGCTCGAAATCGCCCGCGGTCTCGTCAACCAGCCGCAGGTCTTCTTTCTCGACGAGCCCACGACGGGCCTCGATCCCGTCTCCCGCGTTTCGGTCTGGGAAATGCTCATGAAATTGAAAAAGCAGCGCGACCTGACCATCTTGCTGACCACTCATTATATGGACGAAGCCGACAAGCTGTGCGATCGCATCGCCATCGTGGACCACGGCAAGCTCGTGGCGCTCGATTCGCCGCTGAAGCTGAAAGCCTCGATTCCGGGAGCGAATATCCTGGAAGTGAGCTTCTCGCCGGTGCCCGAGGGCTGGCTCGAGACTTTGAAAGGTTTGCCGGAGGTGGCCCACGTCACCTCCGTGGACCACGTCTTTCGCGTGTCGTCGCACAACGGCCCGCGCACCACGGTGGCGCTGGTGGAGGCGGCGCGCGGGGCCGGAATCAGCCTCGTCTCGCTCTCCGTTCAAAGCACCACTCTCGACGACGTCTTTATGCATTACACGGGCCGCCAGCTTCGCGACGAGGTCCAGCAGTCGGCCGTTTACGACCCGAGCTTTATGTACAAGAAGTGAGGGCCCGCGAGGAATTTGGAAGGAGCCGGTTCAGCCTATGGACAAGATGTGGGCGCTGGTCGAACGCGACCTGCGGCGGTTCCGGCGCAGCCCGACTCTGATTTTCGTCTCCATGGTATTTCCCTTGGTGCAGTTGCTGGTCCTCGGCTACGCCTTCGGCGGCAAGCTCAAGGACCTGAAGGTCGGGGTGGTGGACCAAGACCGCGGCCTCGAGGCGGTGCGGCTGCGGGAGATGTTTAACGCCGTACACGCCAACGCCCGGACGTTCGTGACCATCGACTATACGGACGAACGAGCGGCGGTCGAAGACCTGAGGAACGGCCGCCTCGACGCCGTGCTCGACATTCCGCCGGAGTTTTCGCGGCAGGTGCTCGAAAAAACCGCGCCGCGAGTGGCGCTTATCGAGGACAACACGGACAATTTTATCGAAGCCACGCTCCAGGGTGTTTTCGCGCCTTTGTTGGGCGCCTACAACCAGCCCGCAGCAGCGCCTCGGGTGCCCGCAGCGCCGACCCTCGACGTGGTCGAGCTCTATCCCTACGTGCCCTACATCCAGTACCTGCTGGCAGGCTCCGCAGTTTTAGCGATATTTGTCTCAGCGATGATCGGCGGAGGTATTATCTATATTGATGATAAGGCCAGAGGGCTTCACGAGGGCTACCTCGTCACGCCCATCTCCAAGTTCGGATTGATCTTCGGCTTCAATCTGGCGGGGACCATCAAGGCCTTTATCGCCGGGCTGGTGCTGGCGGTGTTCGGCTCCTTCATCGCCGGCATTCCCAACCCGCTCTCGCCCTCGCGCCTGGTCAAGATCGCGCTGGTGGATCTCGCCACGGCGCTGGCGCTCATCAGCATGATGTTTCTCTTCATGGTGCGCGTCAACGACCCGCTTGTCCCCCGCGCCACTTTCGGCGTCCTGAACACCTTGCTCTTTTTCCCGAGCGGGGCCGTCTATCCCGCCAGCGCTTTCCCGAAATGGATGAGGATGATTTCCATCGCCGACCCGTTCACCTACGGCGTTCACGCCTTCAAGGAGCTGATGCTGAAGGATACGGGACTCGCGGCCGTGGCCGGCGACCTGGCGTTCCTTTTTATTTTTGCGGCGGTGATGATGGCCGCCGCGACGGCGCTCTTTCGCCGCACGCTTTGACCGCCCAAGCGCTGCTCATGTAGAATGAAAGGTGCAAGGTCCGTCTTTCGAGCGAAGTGTCGTCCCCTGCCTGGCGTGACCCCATCGGCCGGGGGCGGGTTCAGGTGGACCGAAGGTCCCGGCGATGCTGCTGGATGCAAAGCCTCCCAAACCCCCGAGTGGAATCCGGAAATACGTTCCCCTTCCCCTGCTGATTCTAGGCGTAGTTCTTCTCGGGCTCATTTCGGGCCTCTGTGCTTTTCGCTTCTGGAATTACCGCCAGGAACAGGCCGTCGCACGATTCCTGAAGGCGCTCCAGGCGGGGAATTATCAGGAGGCCTACAATCTCTGGCAGCCCGCGCCGTCGTACAGCTATCAGGATTTTCAGCATGACTGGGGCGCCGAGGGCGATTTCGGAAAGATTCGGGAGTTTGAAATTCTCGGCTCGCACGCCCGGAGCGGGACGGTCTTGGTCACGGTTCGAATCAACAATGAAGACCCGCCCCGCGACATTGCCGTTAATGGCAAGACCCTGGGGCTGGCCTTTTCACCCTTCTTCTAATCCTGTGAACCCTTGTGTAGGGGCGCGCGGCGCGTGCCCTGGGGCGGTCGCCGCCTGCCTGCGCAAGCAGGTCCGCCCACAGCGGGTCTACGTGCGTGCTTCAGTCATCTGTCGCGGGCTGTGACGCGCCCGCGTCCACGTACCGCAGCACGGTGTGGTTTTCGACCGATGTAAACCATTTCTTGCGGAAATCTTTCCCATCCTCTGAAAGCAGCCATTCGCGGAAGCGGTCGGCGTGGTCTTGGTCGGGCCAGAAGGCCTCGTTCAGATACTTCGGCCGGCGTTCGGCCCGCCCGCTCTGATAGTCGCCGCGGAGGCCGTCAATAAACACCCAGGTCTTTCGCTCCAGGCAACCGAAGCGCTTGGTGATTTCATCCAGGCGGCCATCCAGCCACTCGACAAACGAGTGCTCGACCACACCGGGTTTCACATCGAAGGAATGGATGACGCGCAGCATGGCGAACCTCCTCCGGCGGGGTCGCCGGCGTCGTGTCCGAGCGTAGCTCGGTTGCCGAACCTTTCTTAGGGCAAGCTCCAAAGAACATAGGCCGCGAAAGCCGAGCCCGCGATGGCGCTTCCGTAGCACACGGTCACGATTAGCAGCGTCAGGTGCTTGATCTGCAGCCCGTCGTAAAGCGTGTATCGGAATCGGTGCGCCCAGTGAAACAACGGCAGCGAGATAAACCCCAGGAAATAAACCCGCACCCAAGGCGAGTGAAGCGCCTGAATCAGATAGCCGTAGCTGGGCGGACGGAGCCATCCGTAGGGGTATGCGGCGACGGTCAGAAACATGTGCGCGGGAAAGAGCAATGCTGCCACGGTCCCGCCCGCGCTGAACAATCCCCAAAGAAGCGGCGTCAATTTGTGCATGGCGTTTATCCCCTCTCCGCAAACCACACGATGAGCGAGGTGGCCACCGCCCACGCCCCATAATTCGCCGCGCGGATGGCCCAATCGGGAAGGCGCTTGCCCGAGAGCCGCACCGCCAGGGCGCGGGGCGCAAGGTTGAACCAGGTGACGGCGTGGAGCAGAACCATCAGAAGCGCCAGCGCGTTCACCGCTGCGAGCGCGGGGTTCCGCATCCATTCGAGAAACCGCGCATAGCTCTCCGGCCCGGCAGAAAGCGCATCGAGCTTCCATAAGAAGAGAATGGCGAAGTAAGCCACGGCGAGGCTGGTCAGCTCGCGGGTGACGAACAGTGTGTAGGGGCGGCTCTCGAGCCACCACCACACCGAAACCCGCCGGCGATACCATCGAGGATGATAGGGCGTGGA
>QHZN01000063.1 GCA_003225365.1 Acidobacteriota bacterium | reverse complement strand
CACGCTTGCAGTGGAGAAGGAAGGTTTCAAGAAATGGGAGGGGACACTGCAGCTCCCAACCGGCCAGACGGAGTTAGTTGACCCCGTACTTGTGGTGGGCGATGTTCGAACCACGGTCGAGGTAAAAGCGGTGGCTCCTACTATCACCACGGGAAGCATGGAAGTTTCCAATGTAAAAGACACAGAACGCATCCGCGTGTTGCCCCTGAATGGCCGCTCCATCAGCTCGCTATTTGTCCTGACTCCCGGGGTCGACGAGGGTCCGGACGGGTCGACAGGCAGCCCACGGGTCAACGGCATGAAAGTCGGCTCGCTAGGAATAACTGTGGACGGCCTGTCTATTGTGGACCGGTTTGGAGGCGGCATCGCCCGCGTACAGCCGGGACTGGACACGGTCGAGGAGTTCCGGATTGAGACCGTGGGCTCCGACGCTAGCTATTCCCGCCCCGCAAACGTGACCATCTCAACCCGGAGTGGAACCAACGCGTTCCATGGCAGCCTCTTTGAGACTCACCGCAACAACGCGGGCGGCCTGCGCGCGCGGCGAAGGGAGGACCAGGCGGACCCAGTCACGGGGAAATTTACGCCTGGCAAGTTGATTCGGAATGAATATGGGGGCTCGGCGGGTGGCCCCTTCTATATTCCCCGTGTGTACGACGGCCGTAATAAGAGCTTCTGGTTTGCGGCCTTCGAGGGGTTGAGGAATAACCAGAGGAGCCTAAATAGTGCGGATGAGAATGGCCAGGCCGAACCGACCGAGGCGATGTGGAACGGAGACCTCAGCAATGCGATGGACTCATCGGGAAACCCAGTCACCATTTACGACCCCTTGACCACCGACGCCAACGGCGTGAGGCAACCTTTTGGCGCCCTCGGAAGTTGCCCGAGGAATTGCATCCCCGCCGATAGAATTAGCCAGACGGCCAAAACACTGGCTGCCATAACTGCTCGTCCGCTTACTAACACGAATCCTTACTTGGGCTCTAACTTGATCAAATTCTATCCGGATCGAACCAAGCAATCGAACCTCACGATTAAAGGCGACCAGAACTTCACGGATAAAGACGTTCTCTCGGTGAGATACACCCGCAGCTCGCGAAATCACACTGTGGACGGGGGGGTGTTCGCGAACCCGGTCAGCCCGGCAGATGGTGCGGGAACTACGAGAAGCGATACCAAGATTCACAATTTTTCCGCGAACTACAACCGCACGGTGTCGAACGCGCTTCTGAACGAATTGCTGGTTGGTGTTCACCGATCGTTCCAGGATCAAGGGACGCTGGCCGATTTCACCGACTGGCCAAAAAAGCTGGGCTTGCCGAACCCGTTCGGAGTCAACGGCTGGCCCACTTTTTGCGCCTACAACCTGGGCTTCTATTATGGTTTTTGCTGGGACGCCGACAATCACGGCACTCAGGCCTTAACAGCGGAGGTAGTCGACGACAACGTGACCTGGATTAAAGGCAAACACACGGTAAAGGTGGGTGGCAGAATCCGCGCGGAGCAGAATAACGTCCGCGAACTGCAACAAGCCCAAGGGTCGCATACCTTCCTCGGCGATTGGACCGCGCTAGTTGACCCAAGCGATCCTACGAGCCCCCTGCCGTTCACAGGAGACGGGTTTGCGGAATTGCTTTTGGGCCTTCCAACTACCCTGCGCAACCAGTACAACCGGGGCTACTTCTATTTCCGGCAGAAGGAAACCGGGGTGTACGTTAACGACAACTGGAAAGCCTCTCCCCGCTTAACGCTCCAGTTGGGGCTGCGCTGGGACAAATGGACCCCTTACCACGAAAAGCTTAACCGCCTGACCACGGCCGACATCAATTCGGTGTTGGCCGGCAAATTCGAAGTGCTAACCCCGGGGAACCACTTGATGCAGGACCTTCCTGGAATCCCTCCCTCTGTGCTCTCGTCATGGGCTGCGTTCGGCCTGAACTTTGTCACGGCAACCTCCGCGGGGTATCCCAGTAACCTCTTCCGGGCAGATAACAACAACTTCGGCCCTCGCCTCGGCGTCGCTTTCAAAATCACAAATAAAACCGTCTTACGCGGGGGATACGGAGAATACTTCTGGCCCATGCCGCTCTCCCAAATATTGCAGGCCTCAAGGACTAATCCCCCTCTGAACCTGCTTTACCGAAACGCCATAAATGAGAGAAATTTCCCTCTGGACAACTTCACGCTCGTCAGCCAGCCCGCGCCGGGAGACTTCCTTCCCGACGCCACCGTGGATATCACAGGCAACGGCGTGATTTCGCCAGGAGCGCAAGGGGAAACGCTCTGGGATGGCCGCAACTGGAAGGATGGCCGCGCACAAGAATGGCATGTCACTTTGGAGCATGAGCTGCCGTACCAGACGGCTCTACGGGTCAGCTATATCGGGAACCACGGCAGCGATCTCGAACAGAATTTTGCCATCAATAACCGCGAGGCATTGTTCAATTACGTCACGCGCACCGGGAATAAACCTCCCAATAACCGCGATCTACTCCGCCTTAACCCAAACTGGAACATCAGGGCCCTGAACCGTACGGGGTTTTCGAATACAAACTCGGGCCAGATCGAAATCGAGCGGAGATTTTCCCAGGATGTGGCTTTCCAGTGGTTCTATATCTATACGCGCTCCTTGTCCACCAGCGACGTCGGGGGGTTCACCTCGGGGTTCATTGGAGTGAATTCAAGCCGCCAAGGAGGCGCGACGCCCGAAAATATCCAGCTGCTCGGCGAGCCGAGCCTCTCCTACGACCAGCGGCTGCGGCTCGTCTATTACAACTCCACCGAGATTCCAGCACATCGTGTTCGATACAACGGAGTGGTCGGTCTGCCCATTGGGCGCGGAAAGAAATTTGCGCGGAATGTTTCTGGGCCTCTCAACCAAGTGATCGGCGGCTGGCAGATCGCCACGATCGGAGATTGGCGGAGTGGTTTCTGGCGAAGCATTTCCACCAGCCGGCTCCAAACGGGCGATCCCCGGCTAAGCGCCAACCAGCGTTTGTTGCTGACCATGAATGGACAGCTTCAGCGATTGTGGTTCAAAGGAGATTTTAACCCCGCCTTAGCGAGCAACGTTACGGGAGGAAACCTCACAGCCTTGGTTCCACAAGATCGGAGCCAGAGAGTCGTCCGGCCATTCGGACCGGACTGCGATGGCAGCTTTGATACCAATCGGCTGGCGGTGCCCTTGACCGGCGGCGGCTGTTTCAATGTCGGCGTCAGTGACTTTTACAATTTCAGTCCGAGAGCCAACATCATGGGTTCAGGTGGCTGGAATACAGACCTCTCGGCCTTCAAGAACTTCAAGATCAAAGAGCGGGTCAACATGCGATTTACAGCAGATTTCTTCAATGCTTTCAACCACCCGATCGATAACGATCCCGACTCCACGACAGGTTTGCAAAATTTGTGCTGCCAGCGAAACGATCCTCGAATCATTCAATTCTCGCTTCGGCTGGACTGGTAGCCATTCAGCCACTCGGAACTCGACGCCCCCGTCGGGCGGTTCGCGCCGGAAGCCCTGCGTTTTTTTCATAGATCAGGCAATAATCACCCGATGCATTCAAAATCAAGAACAATTAAGCTTCTCTGTACGGGTTTCGCCTTGTGTATATTCGCGGCTCGGGCCTGGTGCCGTGTGCCTCAGGCGAAGGACGCTCGAACAGAAGACCAATTGAACGAGGTGATTCAGCTTCTCGAGAGTGGTCATCTCACGGAAGCGGTCGCCGCCTTTAACCGCTTTAAGCAAACCGATCCACTGGATGCTCGCCCTTACTTTTACTCCGGCATGGCACTCAATGATGGGGGGGAGTTCAGTGCGGCGGCATCCGAACTACAAGAAGCTGTTCGGCTGGCTCCCGATCGGCGAGAGTATCGCGTCTATCAGGCCAGCGTTTTCATCAAGCTCAAGCAGAACGATTCAGCCGCCGAAGCGCTGAGGGTCATCGCCAATCAAAAAGAAGCGGAACAACTGCCCCCGACCTGGCTGCGGCTGCTGGCCGAAGTCTACTTGCGTTTGGACAAGAGTGACGAATCCTTGAGAATTCTAGGCCTGTGCCAAGAGCGATATCCGAATGATCCTCGCGTGTATTTTGACCGCGGCAAAGTATATATCGCTTTGGGCGACCTGGACCTCGCAATGCAATCGTTTCGGAAAAGCATCGAGTTGTCTACGGATGACCCCGCCGCTTACTTTGAGCTGGGCAAGCTACTCTACCAACGCAACGAACTGGCATTCGCCAAGCAAGCCTTTCTTGAAGGGTTGAAGCGGGACAAAAGCAATCCCGGGCAATTGTATAAATTGAGTCTCGTCTGTCTGGCGCGCGGCGAAGTAGATGAGGCCATTACATACTTGAAACGCGCGGAGTCTTCCGCTGCCACCTTTCCGGAAATCTACTTCGCTTTGGCGCGGGCCTTCCAGCACAAGGGAGATCGGGCATTAGCCGACGCGTACCGGAAGGAGTTTCAAGAAGCAAAATTCGCCGAAAGACAAAGCGAAGCCCGAAATCGACTGGCCGACCGATTCATCGCTCAGGGAGAGCGTCAGCTCGATCAAGGGCGCGCGGCCGATGCCCGGGCCTTGTTCGAGCAGGCGGTTCAGTCCGATCCGAATCGATGGGACCCCCATGCCTATCTGGCCGAGATGCTGGTTTCTTCTGGAGACTTGGCCGGCGCCTATCCGCATCTGGTGAAGATGGAGGAAATCGATTCCAATTCCGTAGTGGGCAATTATTTGATGGCCGAGTATTGGTATCAGTGCCAGGATTTTGAGCGGGCGCGAGCGTACGCAGAGAAGGTGAAGGCCAGCCGCCCTGCCAATTCCGAACTCCGTGCTTTGCTGGGCGATATTTACACGGAACTCGGTGAGAAGCAGAAGGCGAGCGAGGAGTACCGGGAGGCCATACAACTGGCTCCAGAGCGCGCGGATTTGCGCGAGCGCCTTCGCAAGGCTACGGGCGGAGCACTTTCGAATGGAAGCTCACAGCGATAACGACGATGTTGACCCATTGGGTGAGAACCCTTCGTGACGCGATGGCTGAACGCGGCCTCCCACATGGGCGCGACGCGATCCGCGACAGGTTCATGCGCAAACGCGCTGGCCCGCGCCTTTATCGCCCTCTGGGGATTGACCCTGTCGGCGCAAGGGTGGTCGAAGTCCCCGAATGTTGTACTGATCACCATCGACACGGTCCGAGCCGATCGCGTACGGTGCTACGGTTACCGGCGAGCCCGTACACCCAACCTCGACGCGCTGGCGCGCGAGGGAGCTCTGTTCAAAACCGTCGTCGCCTCGGTTCCACTGACTCTGCCTTCGCACTGCTCGATTCTGACTGGAACCTATCCTACGCTCCATCGGGTCCGCGACAACCTGGGCTACAAACTCGGAGACTCTCCCCCCGACTCTGGCAATCCTCCTCAAAGGGAACGGCTACGTCACGGCTGCTTTTATAGGCGCCGATGTCCTCAACCCCCAGCGCGGGCTGAGCCGGGGCTTCGACACCTATTCGGCTCCCTTCCAGCGAAAAATGGGGCGGGACAATCCAATCACTTTCAACCTTCAGGACCTGCAGCGCCCCGCGGAGGAGGAGGTCAGTGACGCGCTTGGCTGGATGTCCACCCAACCGCCGCACCCGTCCAAGCCCTTTTTTGTGTGGATCCATCTCTACGATCCGCACACGCCTTACGATCCGCCTGCGCGAGTTCGAGCTTTGCTCCGCGACCCCTACGACGGCGAGATTGCTTACGCCGATGATTCCCTTGGGAAGTTTTTCGCGTACCTTAAAGAACACCGTCTTTACGATTCAACCTTGATCATCGCCGCGTCTGACCACGGCGAGAGTTTTGGCGAGCACGGCGAGTACACTCATCGGTTGCGAAGGCTCTACACAATGAGCCTTATGTCTACTTTTACCTTGGCTCCATCTATGAGCGGGAGGGCCTGACCGTGCAGCCCTTGGCGGAGTTCCGAAAACGCGCGGCGATCGATCCGAATTTTGAAGCCGCAGTTTACAAGGTTGGTTATTACCTGGCGAAGAGCGGCCAATTCCCCGAGGCCATCGTGCAATTCAAGAAAGTCGTTGCCCTGGACCCGGAGAATGCCTCCGCCCACAGCAATCTTGGGCTTGCTTACGCGAAGTCGGGTAACAGCGCCGCGGCGCAACCCGAATTCGAGGCCGCTTGCCGCCTCAACCCTTCCTTCTGCGCTCCGCCTGACCAGCGCTAGTCGAGAATGAAAGATGAATCAATCGCCTGGCCGGTGGCGATGTCGCGCGCTCGGATGCGCCACTCGCCTTTTTCGTCGTTGTGGGCAAGAGGAATCGTCTCAACGTGGGAGCTTGAAGTGAGGAGCGCGTTTCGAGAATAAAGTTCGTAAGGATGGCCGTCCGGCCTGTCGAGCTCCAGACGAACCACTCGAAGAGTTCCCGCTGGAAGCGATCCCTCATTTACTAGCTGGACCTGCAGATGTCTGCTGGCTGGCAGCTTATCGGCGGTGTTGAGGCGTAGCTTGGGAAGCGGTTCGGGGGAACGAGTAAAAATTAACGGCCACCAGGGGTCGAGTGTGGTCTTGCAGGTTTGAATTGCTCCCAGATCCTGGCCGCGGCGAACGTCGTAGGTCGGCAGCGGAGACGGCCACTCCAGGCTCACTTGCGCGGCCTTTTCGAGAAAGGTATTGTCAACGTCCTCGCCGGAGTCACCGGGCTTGATGGGCGCGTAGTCTCCCAATCCTTCCACGTCGAACTGCGGATTGCGAAAAACGGCCACGTGCTCGCAGCCTCCGTTTTCGAAAACGACCACTTCGGCGCCGGGCACGCGCTTACCATCGCCCCCGAAGACACGCACTCGCGGCCTGATCTCCGCGGAACTCAGCACGCCTTCCAGAAGTTCAGGCAGACCCGAATTCGATTTCCCAATAAGCCGCTCGGCCGCGTAGTCCGCCACATCCAGATTTAGGAAGACCGCGCGTCCGCTCCCAAACGTGTTGACGATGACCGTCGAGCCCTTGCCGCTCGCACCGTGCGCCTTGCCACCCGCAACAACAACCGAAGATTCCGCGGCCGGCGGAAGGTTGAATTGCTTGCCATCGATCGAAACCGAAACAATGTTGCCCGGTTGGGGACCAGCCTTGGTTGGCCACGGAGCTTCCGCACGTTGAATCCCGAAAACATCATCGAGCTGACCGCCGCCCAAGTCGCGGCCGTGCTCGTTCATGGTCGCGGCCGCAAAATCAGCGACCAGCAGCCCTCCCGCCTGTACGAATTCGCGGATCTGTCCGGCTTCGCGACTGCTGACCGCCACCGATTTCGGCATGACGAAAACGCGGTACTCGCCCGTGTTGAGTTTGCCGGCTTCGATCTGCTCACGCGAGACAAAGCCGTATTGCAGGCCCAGATCTTCGATCAGTTTTGTCCAACTGTTTCGAATCCCGTTGATATGCAGGCGGACGTCATATTTGTTCAGCACCCAGTCCCGCGCGTGTACCAGATTTTCAAGCAGCCAATGAATCTGGAGTGTCGCATGGGAATAATGAATGGCGATGCCGTCGTGGGCACGGCGGGAGTTCATGATGAGCCGCGCAATCCCGCTCCGCAATTCGTGGAAAACCTCGGAGAAGGCGTCGGCGGCAGGGGTGAGGTGGTGGTTTGTATCGACGAACCGATGGCTTGCCTCCAAGTTATCCCAAATAATTGCTCCTTTGTATCCATGAAAGAGTTGCCACCAGATTTCGCGCACCTTCCGCTTTTGCTCGATGCGGTCCAGGTCCGTGAGAGGCTTGCCCGGTGTGTAGGCGAATGCATGCGTGCCTAAGATCGCGATTTTGGGGTTCAGCGAGCGAATCAGCTCGGCGTTGTTCGCGGTGTTGTAGGGCTCGATTACGTCAACCGCCTCGACGACCTTTTGATAGTTGTACCAGCCGAAAGCGGCGGGCGCTTGGCCGCCTTCGGTGGCGCAGAGAGCCTCCGGGTCTTCAGCTCTGCACATGGCCGCGGCGCGCTGGACCGCTGCGGCAAAAGTCGCGTCCATAAAATTGCGGAAGTCGCACCACGCAGCGACGTTCCAGCCTGCGGTGGACCGGATTTCGGCCACCTCCGTGTAAAAGCGTTTTACAAAGGTTGCAATCTCAGACCAGCTCCGGAATTTCGTCGGGCTCCGGTCTGTTCTCCATCCTCCGCGCTTGCCCCAGCGCGCATTGGCAACGTCGAGCGGGCCGAGCTTCGCTTCGAGCGACCGTTCATCGATGGCCGGAATGCCGCGCGTCTCCGCTGCCATCGCGGCGACGGTTTCCCAATCCTCGCGAGTTGACTTGCCGGCCGCATACGGAACAGGAAAGGTCGTTCCCCACTCCTCGTTCAGTTTTGCCAGAGTGCCATACCTGGCTCCGAGACCGGCGGCCGCGATCGAGTCAAACGCGCGGTCCGTGGTGGTGCGGGCAATCATCAGGTCGCGGTGCTCGAACGGGAGCCCTGAGCGCATCGTCTCGTCGTCCCAGCGCGCGATTTCAAGCCCAGCCCATTCCGCTCCCACCTCCCCCGGAGAGCCATAGATCGAGCGCAAGTAATCCGCAAACTTCACCGTGCAGAAAGTGGAATGGCAAAAATCGGTCGGTTGAATCTGATCGCCCTGGCCGAGCTCATCGGCAATATTGTAAAACAGCGGCCGGAATGCTTTGTGCATTCGAACCATGCGGGTCAGGCGCTCCCTCAGGTACTCGTCAGTCTTGGGATCGTTGAGGCAAGGCTGCCGCACTAACAATTCCCAATTCTCACGGTGGGTTTGGTAACCCTCCTGCCAGGCGTGCCACAGGTTCTGCCTCTTGTGATAAACGGCGAAGACTTCCCAGGCCATCTGCTCGACGTAGAACCGAAAATTATTGTCGAGCACCGGAAAAAAGTCGTCGTCACGATAAGCAATGGTTGCATCGACCCCGGCGCTGGCGAGCGAGTCATAGAAACCGTCAGGGTACCCTGCCCACATCAGAGTGTGAAAATCGTCCCAACGCCGGGCCGGTGGAGCGAGCAGAAACTTCGCGCCTTCCGCCTGCAGCACCTGGTTCACGAAGACTTGAATCGAATTGCGGTACGTGAGGCCGTCGGCCAGAGAAAATGAGAATGGTTGAGGCGCGCCAATGGAAATCGGCGTCGGCAGCTCGATTTGTTTTACGACGCGGCCGGCGCCATCAAACCAGCTCAAACTCAAGTTTCCTTCGGGCCGCTGGCGAAAGTAGATTTCACCATTCAGCGTCCCCTCGGTCTCGAATATGTCACGTGGCAGATGCACCCGCGCGACGATGGATGCCTGCGGCCCGCAGCCGTCTGGCGCCTGGACCGCGCCACTGTTGAGGGGCTTCGGCCAACTTGCGCCCAGCGCGCTTGCGCCGAGCGCGGCGCGCAGAAAATGCCTTCGCGAGGGCCCACTCGTTTGTCTCACAGAACTCCTTTGCCACGCCGCGACAATACAAACTGGGGTGTCGACTCACCCCGTCAGCATCATTGCCTTCCCGACCGCCTACTTGACATTCGCATGAGCGTCGGATTGGGTTTGTGTCACAACTTCCAGCACTCCCACCACGTCGCCCAAGCTGTCGGAGACTGGCGCGAGAACCGAGATCCAGCCCGGCTTTTCGGTCACCGTTATGCGCTCACCCGTCTCGAGTACAGTCTTCATTTGCGGGATCATGTCCTGATAGAGAGCGCCCCAGGGCCAAAACTGGCTCATCTCATGGGTATTTCGGATAACGATGCGAATCTTGTCGGGACGGCCCTTAATCGGCATCCACAAGTTGACGTCAGCGGGAAACGGCACTAGGTGCGAGAGCCGGAGCAACGTTTTCTTCACCTCGATGAAAGGGGCATCATCAACATCGTAATTGTCGCCCGCCGCCCACCGATCGCGGGGATCGACCTCGAACATGTAAGTCAGCGCCCGCTGGGTGACAATTCTCTCGCAGAGGTCTCCGTCTACCATCACGCTCCCCACGCGCGCAACCTCGTCGAGTTGCTCGGGCAGGTCAGCCGCGGGTGGAGGCACGCCCTGGGCAGCACTTCTGGGCAGCCCGGACATAACGAACAGCAAGCAAAGGAATGTCATGGCGCCTCCGAAATCAGTTGCATGACGTACGCGTGCACATCGGCCCAGGCATCGGGACGGATACTCTCGAGCATCTTGGACGTGCGGCTGGTAGCCTCGCCAATGCCGGTGTTCGTCCATTCGAACGCGGGCTGGTCGGCGAACGGGGGGCGCGGGTTCCACCAGTTTTCGAGTCTTGAATTGTTGTAGCGTTTTGCGGCTTCGGACTTCAGGGCTTCGAGCGGATGGCGGTTCCTAAGACTGTCGAGCAGCGCCAGGTCTTGCAGGCAGTTGCGCTGAATCTTTAGCCGGATACTCGGTATGGGCTCTTCCCGCCCAAACCGATCGCCTGGATAAACCACCGTGGTCGTGCCATCCACAAGACGAAACCAGGGATCTTGGCCCGGATCCACAGCGAGCCAGTGGACAAAGCCGTCCACACCCCAAAGCCACGCTTGAAACGGAAATTTGGAGATCGTCGCACTCGCTTCGTTGACCCCGGGCGGGCCGGAATAGTACCAGACCAAGTCGCCCCGCTCCTGGAGCATCCGCGCGGCGCCCTGATACCAGCTCAAGATTCCCCCACTCGAGATCCACATTTTCACCATCCCCTGGAGTTCGCGAAACTGCTGCTCCATGTCCCAACTGACGTCGGCGCGAAATACAAATTTAACGGGCGTGTCGGGCGGCAGTGCTTTTTTCAGGAGCCGGGCGTACTCCACGAAGTATTGATTGTCTTTCGGAAAGCGCACCTCATCGCCGTCCCAGGGAAAACCCATGTAGCGCTTCTTGTGATTGAAAAACATTTCGAAGCGGGTTTGGGTCCATTGCTTTTCGCGAAAGTGGCGTTCCATTTCGGAGACGACGTTCACGAATTCCGCTTCGTAGCCCGGCTCGCCCCAGTTAACGAATGACGCGGGCCATTCGGGGTTGATAGGCAGATAGACGAAGGGGATGGGCCGCGCGCCCCGACGCGTTCCAGCAAAGGCGGAGCCGTCGAAAAGCGGACCATAGTGCCGGTCATAGAGGTCCCAATTGGCGATGTGCCGATTTCTCCCCGCGCCCGCAAGCGCCGGCGCGAACTCAGGTCCCACCTTTCCCGCGTGCCCATAGCCGAGTTGGTGAAAGACGCCGCGATGCTCGTAGAAGATGCGATGGTAAGCCTGGATGAGATGGAAAAACGCGTCAGACGAGTAGAAGTCCGGAAGTTCTTCGGCAAGGCCCGGGTACTGATCTCCGAGCCAGCTACTACCGTAAGAGTTGTGGTCTACGGTCACGACGTCCCGCTCCGGTACGTCGGCCGGAAGAACCTTCAGCTCGATGGGCAGCGTGGCGCGGTTGCGGCCGGCATTCAAGACGGCGCGGCCGTGGTAGAGGCCCGGAGTGGCCGAAGGCGGAATCCAGAGGTCGATCCAGAAGGCCTGAGCCTTTTGACCGCTGATGCGATTGTCTGGTTCGGGGAGGCGCGAGCTGTAAGGCAACTGGATAGGAATCAGAGCGTCCGGATAATAGCCCTTCGCGTTTTGGATAGAGTGAAACCACTCGCGGTAGACGTCGGTTTGAATCCCGCTATTTTCCGGTGCGAGACGGAGCTCGAGCGAGTAACCCTCGTCGCCGCTCAACTCAGCCACCAGATGGAAGGAAACGTAGCCGCCACGCGCGCCTAGGAGCGATATGGATCGCCGCCCTTGCCCCTGATGAGCACCCGCGGCCTGAGTCCCAATAGCCGCGCGGTCTTCCGGGACAATCTGCCCGAAGGGATCAACACGCAAGTACTCGGGATAGGCCCTGAGATTCGCCACTCCCCCGCGAAGGGCTGGGGCGGCTAGAAGGCACAACCCCAAGCACGTGGTAAAGCCCAAACCCAATCTGTTTGTTATTTCACGTATCATGGTTCGCCGATGTTGTTTCGCGTTGGCGGAACGGCCGCCCATTATACCGCCTGCAGTGGCAACTCGCGGATGCATTATGCCTTTTTCTCCGAGATGCTTCTACCTGAGGTGAACCGATGGCAAGCGGAACAGCAGCGCACTCGACAGCGCCTGGCGTTTCTCAACCGTCGCCCTAAGGACCTTGAGGCTTGGAAAGCAGAGTGCCGCGACCGAGTATTCGCCGCACTCGTTTACCGGCCCGAGCCTTGCAAACCCGACGCGGCGATTCTGGAGCGCGTGGATAAAGGCGACTACAGCCGAGAGAGATTGAAATTCCACACCGCACCGAACGTCACCGTGCCCGCCTACCTCCTCGTCCCCAAGCGTGTGAAGCTCCCCGCCCCGGCAGTGCTGGCGCTGCACGACCACAGCGGCTTTTACTACTGGGGCAAGGAGCACATCGTCGAGACGGAAAACGAGCATCCCGTGCTTACAGCCTTCCGCCAGCGCCGATATGACGGCCTCAGTTTTCCGGCTACGCTCGCTCGACACGGTTATGTGGTTTTGACCATAGACATGTTCTATTTCGGAGATCGCCGCCTGATCCTTGACGAAGATTTGGACCGAGGGATCAACGATCACTCCAAGATCGAGTCGAAAGAAATTATCGACCAGATCAACGATCGCAACGGCAAAGCGGAGCACGTGATCTACAAGAACATGATCGACGCAGGCATTACTTGGGCCGGGGTTCTCGCCTGGGACGACATCCGCAGCGTAGACTACCTTGTAACGCGTCCTGAGGTCGACTCCCGCCGCATCGCCTGCACGGGCCTCTCCGTGGGCGGATTCCGCGCCAACTTCCTCGCTGGGCTCGACCCTCGCATCAAGGCGGCTTGCGTGGCAGGTTGGATGACTTCCTTTCGCAATCTGCTGCCGCGCTATGAATCGTACACCGTGCCTGCCGGCTGGCCGCCGGGACTGCTCGACGACCTCGACTATCCCGACGTGGGTGCTCTGACCTTGCCCAATCCCATGATGGTCGTCCATGGTTGGCAGGACACTTTGTTTCCCCCCGATGGCGTGCGCGCCGCTTTCACCAATCTGGCAAAGTGCTACGACGCCGTCGGCAAGCCCGAGCGCTTCCAAACCTTCACATTCGACGGACCCCACAAGTTTCCGCTCGAAGCCCAGCAGCGCATGATGGCTTGGTTTGATCGCTGGGTTTAGAGTGAACCTCGTGCCACGAGCGCGAGACGAGGGTTGAGTTAACGCGGCTCTTAGAAGTCGTTTCTCACGATTCCCACCGATCGGTCCGCTCGACGCTACTCTCCGAGAAAATCCACGTAGCCATGCGCGCGCAAAAAACGAAAGTACCCTACAAAATCAAAATCCGTCGGGCCCAGTTCCATTTGGGTCAAATGAATGACCTCCGCAAGGTTACGATGCCCGTCGCACCAGTAGAGGGCAGTGGTTGGAACGCTGGCCCAGGCGCCGGAGGGAAACCCCTGCCATTGTTCGGGCGGAAGGTCATCCAAAGGCAGGGTGCCGAAACGCTTGCGGCACACCACGATCTTTGAGGCCTCGGCGGCTTGTGCGGTGCGGGTCTCGATGGGCTTCACCGGGACGCTGAGTCCCATTTCCGTAGCTCTGCGTTGAATGGCACGGCGTACCCTTTCCCTCTGCTCATCGCCAAATCGGCGCAGGTCCTCGATCAATGGAGCCAGCGCCTTAGCCGTTTCGTCGCGCTTCTCGTTCGGGGCAAGGCGCTCGACCGAGAGGACTGCTTGAGATTCTCGATCGACAGAATAGGCGACGTGGTCGAGAGCGTCACTCAACAGACGACCCAAGGTCTCGGCATCCTTCGCAGCCGGAACTCGATCCAGGAATGGCGCGATCGCCTGAAGGATCTGGTCGTAACCCCGCGTCTGGCTTAGCTCGGCAAGCCACAGTGATTCAAGTTCCGAAGCGTTTGCCAGGTAATAGAGATAGGAGGCATTCACCGCGGCGATGTCGCGAAGAGTTCGCGGATCCACGCGGTCGGGAGTGTCCTCGCTATTGTGGTGGGTGTGCACACCGCTTCCGCTATAAGGCCATACGGTCGGCACGTTTACTGTGGGCTCCGCGAGGTAGGTATCCGTGCCGCTCATGAACGCATGCGAGTGCCACGGGCGCCCGGCCTTCGAGAAATATTCCTCGGCAACCCTCAGTATGAAAGCGTCTGTGTACGACTTCGCGACATGAGGATTCAAGTAAAACGTGTACTCCGTGCCCGCCAGATTGTACGAAGCAGCGGGAGTGTCCATGCACATGGCGGCGATCGTCCGGCGGACGCGATCACGATGCGTCGCGACATAGTGCATCGAACCGTACATTTCCCCCATGATCAAAATTCGGATGCTGCGCCTTGGTGAAGGCAACTTGCCTTCGGCAATCAGGCGGCGGAGCGTGGCCAGCGACTCGAGCATCGCCGCTACGCCCGTCGCGTTATCCTCGGCCCCTTGCTCGAATGCGTGGCCGAGTGTCAACACTTCTTCAGGCCCTGTACCGGGGATGACGCCCGTGACGTAGGGATAGACGCCGGCGTAGTAGCGAGAATCCACGATGGCCTTCATTCTAACGTTGCCGCGTTCGGCCAGGAGATTGCGAAGAAGCGCAGCCTCACGCGGGGAGATGGAAAACGATAGCAGTGGCGCGCTGCCCTTCGTGAATCCCCAACCGTTGTCTCCCCAAGCGTTGATCCACTGGCGGCCGTCCCGCAACTCGGGGTTTTCTGTGAAAGCATTAATGGCGCCCAGCGCTCCCGCTTTCACCAGGGCCCACTTGAAACCCGCAGGATTTTGGTCGGTAAGAACGAACTTCCCCTTCAGCGGCGTTTTCGCGATCGCCACTTCATCTGCCCCGTGGATCTCGACGACATCTGCAGTGATGCCTTCGGGAGGCGTGGGGCCGCTCCACATGCCCAACGAAGCCGGTGTCTTCTCGTAATCGGCAAGAATTCGGTCGGCAGGCGGCAGCGACGAGTCGAGAATTTCCAAGTGCGCAGACTTCGCATCCCACGCCAGGGGTTCGGTCCAAAAACCAACCTGGGTTACTCCATCCGCAGGGGCGCCCAGCAACTCCACATTCTCGAGGCCGATCTCGCCCATCGTGTGACTCAAGTACGCGGCGGTCTCTTGAAATTTCGGGAAGGTAAACCAACGATCTGTGGCATAAACGTGCCGCACGAAGTCCATAGCTTGATCCGGCCGAACCTCAGAACGGATCGTCTGGACGACGAGCTCCAAATTCGGGTGAGGGTCCTCGGGAATGGCGGGCAAGGCGACGCACGCGGTCAGAAAAACGAAAGCTTGCCTTTTCGAAATCCAGCTCATGAATGCCGCGTCACAACAGGATCTAAATTCTCCGCTGTGTTTGATTCGTTCGGGACGTCAAGCCGGAATGATACGCTGAGGGCAGGCTTGCCACAAGCTCCGGCCTTCTATTTTGCCTTGACACTGAGATTCAGAAGAGGGAAGGTTCAGAACCGAATCCATGCTCAAAAGAGTGGCGCTGTTTCTCATTTCAATTTGCGGGATGGCAGGACTCACATCCGCACAGACGCTGCCCGGCGCTTATTTCCGCCTGATGGAAGCCGGAGCCGCCGAGGTCGACCAAGTCTTAACCGCCGAGCCTTCAGCAGACTTGGCGAAGCTGGAAGCGCGGCCTGGATGGCATCATTTTCCCTACGCCATTCTTGCTCCCGCGGTGTTGTATGCCAAGCGACACGCCGCGAACCCGCATTATCACGACCCCAAGATGCTGGCGTTGGCCATCAAAATTGGCGATCTGCTGGCGAGCGAAGACGAAAAAGGCGTCTACGAACCGCGCCTCGACAGCGATTGGGACACTTACATGTGGCTGGAAGCTTATCGCCTTCTCGAGCCCGAGTTGGGCGGCGAGCGCGATGCGACTTGGCGGCGCCACATACTAAGGAACGCGGCGTTGGTGCGCGACGATGCCGCCGAGCGGGTGGATTTTCCCTGGTACAACTCCCCCTATATCGGGACCTCTCCCAATCACTATGCTCAGTATGCGTCCTTGTTGTTTCTGGCCGGACGCGTGACAGGGAACAAAGATTGGGTGGACCTGGGTGCGCGTATCCTTCACCGCTTTGCGGCCGTGGAGCAGGCGCCGGATGGCTACTGGGGCGAGCACAGTCGGGCTGGTCCAACCACCGGCTACGATCACATCACTATGACGCAGGTCGCTCTCTATTATGAGTACAGCAAAGACCCGGCAGCTTTCCAGGCGCTGCGGCGGTCAACCGACTTCCACAAGAATTTCACTTATCTCGATGGCACGCCGGTTGAAGTCATCAACGACCGCAATCGATATTGGGACGTCGACACGTGGGGTCAGTTCGGCTTTTCCAACTTCCCTGACGGCAGACGGTACGCTGAATTCTTGACGAGTTTCTTCCGCGGAGACGGCCTGCATATGGACTGGCTGGGGCGCCTGTCGCAGGACGCTCTTTACTATCACGAGGGGCCGGCACGACCCATTCCACAAGACCGTCCGCGGTACTCCTACCAGATGAGCATCCCCGCGTGCATTCGCAAGGTTGGACCTTGGCAAGTGTGTCTCTCGGGCATCATCAACACTCAGGCTGTGAATAATCAGTATTATCTCGACAGGCAGACCAGTTTGAGTGTTTTCCACCAGAAGCTCGGATTGATCATCACAGGCGCAAACTCCAAACACCAGCCGGAATTGGCCACGTTTTCAGAAAAGCTGCAGGGGCATGTGTACCACATGCCGCTCAGCAGCCGCTTACAAACGAGCGATGAACGCGATCGACTGTCACTAGCTTATAACACCTTCTTCACCGACCTTTATGTGCCCGCTCCCTCGGACCAGCAGGTGAGATTTCGCTTCGTGATCGCGGGCAAGGGCAGTCCGGCCGAGGAAGCGCAATTGACATTGCAATTGTGCCTGAAAGCTGGTGAGGAGCTGGAGACCGCGGCGGGCAAGAAGATCATGCTGGGAGCGGAGCGCGTCGAGCTTGGGCCCGAGCAATTGGGAGGCTGGATTCGTCATCATGGCTGGATGTTGAAAATTGATCCGTCTGCAAAGTTGGATTGGCCGGTCTACCCTTACAATCCTTACGCGGCCGCTCCCGAGACTGAACTGAAGTACGCCGTGGGCACGCTGTCGGTGCCCTTGCGCTTGAAATCGAAGCAGGGCCACTTCATTCGCCCGGATGAGCAAGAGATTGTCTTCACGCTTGGCACAAACTGAGTACTGGCCAGAGGATCGGAGGTCAAAGTGGCGTTGGAATTCCGTAAGTCGCTTCAAAAGCCCTTCGGCGCGCTACTGCTCGCGCTTTCCTTGGGGCCGAGCGCGCGCGCGGCCACGGTCTCTCGGTTGTACGCGCGCGGCTACACCGTCCTGCCCGCGCCGCAAAAGGTCGAGCTAGGCGAGCACGATTTTCGTTTCGGTCAGGATTGGCGCCTGCAGTTGGGACCTGGAGTGCCACGCAATGATATTGCGGTCGAAAACCTGAATGGTGAGCTCAAGTCGAGACATTACATAACGTTAACCCGGCCGGAAGGCAAACCCGGCCCAGGCGCCATCCTGCGGCTCGCCGTTCTCCCCAACTCCATCGCCATTGGCGACGCAACCGACCGCGATAAGAGCACCCTCGCGGAGCAAGCCTACAAGATCACCTTGGCTAAAGATGCCGTCACTATCACCGCGAACGCTCTGACAGGACTTTTTTATGGCGTGCAGACCTTCATTCAGTTGCTGAAGCCTCAAGGGGGAAGCCTTTGGCTGCCGGAAGGCGAAATCGTGGATTGGCCCGACCTCGAACTCCGCATCATCTATTGGGACGACGCTCATCACCTCGAACACCTCGACGACCTCAAGCGCGCATTGCGCCAGGCGGCATTTTTCAAACTTAACGGATTCGCCATCAAACTGGAGGGGCACTTCCAGTACAAAAGCGCGGCGCCCATCGTCGAGCCGTACGCACTCACGCCCCCCGAACTGCAGGAGCTCACGGACGAGGCCCTGAAGTATCACGTCCAGCTTATTCCTTACTTGGACGGGCCTGCGCACGATGCGTTCATCCTGAAACACCCTGAGTATGCCCGGCTTCGCGAATATCCCGAAAGCAATTACGAGTTCTGCGCGACCAATCCTGACACTTACAATCTCTTGTTCGGGATGTTTCAGGACCTTCTGGATGCCAACCGCGGCGGCAAGTATTTCGTTCTCTCTACTGACGAGCCCTACTACATCGGGCTGGCGAAAAATCCTCAGTGCAATGAAGCGGAGCGCGCCCAGCAATTGGGCAGCGTCGGAAAATTGTTGGCCGAATTCGTAAACAAGACGGCCGGTTACCTGCATGACCGCGGCCGCATCGTGATTTTCTGGGGCGAATATCCGTTGGTGCCCGGAGACGTTTCGTCTCTGCCGTCATACCTGGTCAACGGGGAACTCTACGATCCGGAGTTTGCCCCTGCCTTCCAGGCGCGCGGCATTCGCCAGATGGTTTACACCTCCACGGAAGGCGTGGAGGCTCTCTTCCCGGAATATTACGTGCTTTCCCCCGCGAAACTTCTCCACCCCAAGCAAGGTGGCGCAGGCAGAGTACAGGAGATGTTTGAGAACAATTCCCGGCCCGCGTTGGAAGCAGCGAGATCCGCTCAAGCCCCCCGCCCTGCGCGCAGCGGCGCCGACATCATGGGGGTGTTTGTCGCGGGGTGGGGTGACGCCGGCCTGCATCCGGAAACTTTTTGGCTCGGATACGCAACCGGCCCCGCGGCCGGTTGGCACCCCATTTCTCCGGGGCCAAATGAGTTGATGAATTGCTTTTACAGGTTGTTTTATGGGCCAAGCGCGATGGCCATGGGTCGAGTGTATCAATTGATGAGCGAGCAGGCCCAATTCTGGGAAGATAGCTGGGAGACAGTGCCCTCCGCCGCCCGCCCTCCTATTTTCGGCAACTCGTACGGCGTTTTTGATCCGCCCCGGCCCGAGCACGACCAATCTTTGTCGCAGCTTCCATCGCCCTCGCCGGAGTATCTCCAGCCGAGCCATAATTGGAGTTTGGAGAACGCCAGGCGTTTGGAACTGGCAGCAAAATTCCTGAACGAGAACGACGAGCTGCTCGATTTGTTAAACGCGAATATGGAACAGGTCGAATTCAACCGCTACAACCTGGAAGTTTTTCTGTCCATCGCGCGCCTTTACCGCCAAAACTTGCAGATGATTCTCGACCTGGGCCGGATGAATGATCTCATGAAGTCGGCCGCGGCCGCGGCGGGTAAGCCCGACGCCTCCGCGGCGGTCGGCGCCCTCGATGAGGCGCTCGATTTAGCCGAGTCGGTCCGGCAGCGACGCAACGCGGCTTTGCAGGACGCCACCACAACCTGGTACAAGAGCTGGTTTCCGCGCGTGGCGGAGGCCAATGGGCGTCGCTATCTGGATAAGGTGGACGACGTGAAAGACCACTACCCGGTGCGGACCGTTGATATGAGCTACCTTGTTTATCGAGAACTCCTTTATCCGCTGGGTGATTGGGCCGCGCAAGTCGTGAAAGTGCGCAACATCTATGCCCAGGCGCACCATCTGCCGTCCCGGGAGAGAATTCTAGATTGGAAGAAGATTGAGAATTGACAACACCTCTTTATAAAAGTGGGCAGGCATATTTCAAAACACGCCGAAGCGCAAACAAGGCGGGCTCGCCGCTCGAGGACGCGCAACAACTCAACGAGTGGACGTGGCTCTTCCGTGGAAAAGATATCATCGAGGCCTGGCTGAAGGACTCCAGCTTATCACGATGCTAAAGGCTGGTTGCTGAAGATCGAAATCGCTCACGACGCCGCGCCAGCATCACTTGGCGGCCTCCTGGAGCTGGACGATAGCCAGGCTGTAAGTCCTCAATCGCGGCACGGTGAAGCTTATGCCGTGATCCCTCGGCAAGTAGTCGAGAGAAAGCGTGTTGTCCTCATACTTCTCATCCGGCGAAATCAGAGTAACCTTCACCACCTTCTTCCCTTCGGGAATGCGCAGATGCACAACAATATTCTGGAGGGACGGCCTCCGGGCGACGTCATAATTGAGCAAGTGGACGATCTGTTTGTTTTTTTCCTTCTGCTCCGCCAATTCCGTTACTACGGTCCGCCCCGCGGCCACTTGCAGTGAAAGGCGGTCGTCCGCAGCCCATCGGATTGCGTCGATCAATTCTCTCCAGTTGACGGGAAGCTTCCAGTACTGGCTGGTCATACGCACTGCCGGCGGCTTCGGGATCGCGGGCTTGACCTCAGAAATGTAGACGACCCGGCCCTGCCCGACTTGCCTTCGCATGGGGGCGAGCTTCAGGATTTCTTCGGGCGTCTGCGCGCCATTCCAGTGAGGTGCGTCCACTTTCAGCAGATCCGTCAGGCCAAAATTGCGCCGTCTCTGGCGCCACTCCGTATATAGAGTTGAATGCTCCGTGACCACGAGTCCGCCGCCGTTTTCGACAAACTTACGAATGAGGTCGAGCTTTTCGTCGTTCAAGCATTCTTGGTCCGCCAGCACCAGCACCCGATATTTCCGAAGGTCTTTCAAGTTTTCGTCAAAAATGATGTCAAAGGGCACCCGCCCTTGAATCATTGCCTGCTCGAATAGCATCGTGCTGACGGCCGCGCGGTCGTTATTGAAACCCAAGCTCGCGTAGGAATGCAGCGACGCGACTTCCGCGATGTTTTCAATGTCCCGGTATTGTTCGAAGTTCCGGTTGAACGTCCTGATCCGGCTCACCAGGGTTCCGTCGCGGGTAACTCCAGCCGGATCGCCCTCCTCCGTCCAAACCGCATCCAGGTGAGCGAGCAGCCGCGGATAATCCACTCCCTGTTCCCAGACCGTGTTGCGTCCCGAAATCCCGGAATGAGGGTTTGTTTCGACGGCGACTTGGGGGTTCAACCCTCGCAGCAGGTTCTCCATTTCCGCGTAGTAAGCGCTCAACTGGACGCATCGAAAATCGGCCCATTCTTGAAACAGCGGGTCGAGAATAAAGCTCATGGGGCGGTCGTAACGCGGGGGCAGGACGAACCGGAGGTCCGAGAAGCCAAGCCGCCTTTTCAGATCCTCGGGACTGTATTTGTTCTTGAGGAAGTCGCGAAACTGCTCCACCGCCAGTGGATGCTGAAAGATGGACGGCTCCGCTTGCATGCTCGTATTATCAAAGTGGATAAGGTCGGCCTTGAAATCCTCTTCGGCTATTCGCAGGACTCGTTGGATGTATTCGCGGTAGCCGGGATGCATGAAGTATACGCGTTTGCGAAACGGTTGGTCGTCATAAAACACCGGCCGGCCCATGAAATCCGGGACAAACCATTCCTCGGCCTCGGGTTTCTCAGCCAGAAAAGTTTCATACGCGATGGTGCTGCCCACGTAAACGCCCAATCTCATTCCGTATTTTTTCACCAATGCCGCCAGCGCCTTGGCCTTCTGTATGTGCTCGTGTTCTGCTTCCAGGCCGAATCCCTTGTAAAAGTGAACGATCACCACGGTGACGCCAAGGTCTTTGAGTTTCCGGATGGCCTCTTCCGTGTGCTCTTTTTCGTAGTCCTCTTCCTGCCAGGTTGGATTTCCGCCCACGCGACGGCGGAAAATGGGCATGCTGTCATGGTTTGAAACCAAAATGATCGGAGTCTCGTGCAGCCACGCCGGACGGTTCTGCGCCGGACTTGGCTCCTGCTCGGATGCCCTGGGCGCGAGACTCGTGTAGACACTCAGCGCCAAAATCGCAAACCCGGCGCCAAAAAAGCTCAACCGCTTCAAGTCAACCTCGATCGGGCGTTTCATTGGGAGGCTTGATAAAAATCTTCGATGCCTTCGTTGGGTTTTCGAGACTTCAGGTGGATTGCCATCGGCGCTCCCAGCGCTTTGAACGCCTCGAGGGAGCGGGCGTACTCCTTTCGCACCTCTTCGGTCTGAACGCGCTTCCCCAGGGGATCGACTGCGTCCACAATCCACACCGGCCGGGGCGCGATCGCGGCCACGAGGTCTCGGAGGTCGTAAACCTTCAACGCTCCGGGAACAAGGCTTTCGTAAATGTTGCGATGAATTCTATGGGTAGTCACCGATTCGTAGGAGTCGAGCATTCCGACGAGCGCCAACTCTTTGATCCTCTCGTCGAGCACAGCTTCGTGGAGCAACGTCAAGGCGCCAGGGCCTACGCCGAATCCGTAGATTCTCGCCGCATCGACTTCCGGGCGCGAGGCCAGTAAATCGACGCCACGCGAGATGTCCTCGGCGCGCATCCCCACTAAGGTCTTTCCCACCAGCAAAGCGCGCATCGCGCTATCGTATTGGCCGAAGTACCGGTACGTTTCGTTGGATTCATCCGGATTTTGCGGCGGGCGCGTTTCTCCGCAACCCCTCATATCCATCGCCAGAACGACGAAGCCGCGTTTCACAAGCTGATTGACGGCACCCTCCGAGGCGCCCGCAGACTTTCCCCGGTCGTTTACATAGACGACGGCTGGCTTTCTGCCCTCACTCATCTTCGGCACAAACAACACGGCCGGGACGATGATGCCAGGCTCGCTTTCGTAAATAAACTTTTCCATCACATAACCATCGCCTTCGATTTGCCCGAATGGCTTCACGTTCAACGGGCTCGTTCCTGGCTCAAAGGCGATCAATCGCCGGACCTCGCGCTCCATTTCGGTTCTATTCGCGGCGACGGCGGTGGCGTTTGTCAGGGGAACATGCCGTGGCTTGTTCTGTTCCACCCTCTTCGTGTTCAACGAAAAAACGGTCTCCCCGCCCAGCGAAGTCGCGACTTGACCGGACGGCGTACAGCGCAGGACTTCCTCGTCCTCCACCTTCACCTCTTGCTCCGGCGCGAGGTCCTCGCTCCCCTTCAGCCAGCGGCTGAGCCAATTGTAAGCTGCGAGCCGGCGTGGCAGGCTGTAGCCGTGGGTATTATCCGCCTCAAACATCCCTAATTTCTGAGGCGCTCCCAACAGGGAGTACAGGTGACCGGTCTCCGCGTAGGTCTCGCGGGCGCCCGAAATGGAGAAGAAGTCGCGAATCGCCGAGAGAATGATGTAAGGTTTGGGGGCAAAAGCGTAAATGAAGTCGGCGTGATCGAGCCCGTCTTTGAGGAAGGGCGGCAGGCATTGCTCTGCGTCCTGGTGTCCTATGCTTTCCAAG
>QHZN01000062.1 GCA_003225365.1 Acidobacteriota bacterium | reverse complement strand
CGATGCGCGAATAGCCGTCGACACCCGGAATTCCCCCCTGGCCGCCGAGAAGCGCTAAGTGGCCGTCGGCCATCGCGAGCGCGACATTTGCGAAGAAGCCATAGGGGCCGATGCTCGCGGCGGGGAAGCGTTTAGTCACCTTCATTCCCACCGGGTCGAGCTGGTAGACGTCGCCGATTTGCGTGCCTACGTAAAGAGTGCTGTGGTCGGGGGTGTCATCCAGGCTAAAGGCGCCTGGAACGACCATGGCCCCGACCAGGGTTTCGCTGTTCGCATCCAGCGCAAAGACTTGGCTCGAACCGGGGTCGGTCACGAAAAATCTGTTCGTCGGCGGGTTGTAAACGATCCAGTGCGAGTTGAGCCAAGCGAAATACGGAGCCGCTGCGTCGGTTTGGACGTAACGAGTTCGGAACGGCGGCGTGTTTGAAACGACGACAGGGAAGGTTGTCAGTCCCAACTGAGCGGCGTGCCTCAGGGAACCAGAAGTCCCCGAGAACGTCACAGTGGCATTGCCGGACTTGGTAGTCGCGCTAGCCGAGAGTGTGAGCTGCGCCGGAACTGAAACCGTAACGATTATAACAGAAGGGGAGACCGAGACGCCCGCGGGCAATCCGCTGACCTGAACGTTGATTTGAGACGAAAAACCATTGGCCCCAATTGCTGAAAGCGTGACGGAAACCGAATTTCCGGCCTCGATTAAAGTGCTCGTGGGCGTGACAGCCAGAGTGAAATCCCCGCTCGGTGGTGGAGGGCCTTGTGGCGAGCTACCTCCTCCTCCGCAGGCGGTCAAGGTCAGGGCCGAGACCAGCGCAAGCGGTAGCCAATCGTGATCCGTCCAGGGGAACCCTTGGCGGCCGGAGTTCGATGCGCTCTCGGGGATTTGCATGCAGGCCTGCTGTATCAATATAACGGATTAGAATCTAGTGATGCAACCCCCCCGACCCCTACCCCCCCGAGACTTTCAGGGAATTGAATTTTGAAGTAGGGAGGAGGCCAGCGTTGCCCTTGTGTTGGAGCCTCGCCCTCGTGAACCATCACGAAAAGTCCAGATAAGGGTTCTCCGAGGAAGATCGCGGGCGGCATTGGCAACCACGAACGGAATGTTGAATTTACGATTTTATAGATGGGTCCAGAGAACGAAAGTCATGGCTTTCGTTTAATTCGTCGGCGACGCAAACCGGCCGCCCCCCAGGAAGTTTGATTTTCCCACCTCAATGCGCCCCACCTTTGGTGGCGCTCGACCAGGGCCCAGACGGATGAAGGCGGAACCACTGGGCGCTCCCGCTGGACCTCGGCAGCTGTTTTGGAATTCCAATCTCCGGTGGATTTGATCAAAACGACTGCGACACCGGAAACAGGGCTCCGCAAGAGATGGCGAAGCTTCCCCGCCTAGGACGAACCGTTCGGCCGGAGTGTCGGCCTTTGCGGGTGAAGCCGAAAACTCCGCTTCACGCCGACGCGCGGGTTGTGCTAACTTCATTGGTTTCTCGGCGTGATGCGGGTGCCGGTTGGGATGCCTCTCCGCGAATCGGAAGCCATAGTTCTCAGGACCACGCGCCTGGGGGAAGCGGACAAGATCGTTTCCCTCCTGACGCGGCAATGGGGGCGTTTGCGCGCCGTGGCGGCCGGGGCCCGGCGGCCGAAGAGCCGATGGGGCGCGCTCTTCGAGCCCATGACCCACCTACGCGCCTGGATCTTTGAGCGCGAGAATCGCGACTTGCTGCGCATGAATTCCGCTGACCTCATCGAATCGTTCTTCGACATGCAGAAGGAATACCGGATCCAGGTTGCCACAAACTACCTCGGCGAGGTCACCGAGCGCCTGCTGCCGGAGCGAGAGGCGAACGAGCGTGCCTTCCGGCTGCTCGTGGCGGTCCTCAAGGGCTTGAAGGTCTCCGGCGAGGTCAACCGGCCGCTCGGCTATTTCGACTACTGGATGCTCAAGCTTGGCGGCTTCTTGCCCGATTTCGAGCGGTGCCACAATTGTGGGCGCGACATGGGCCAAGGGGCTTTTTATGGACCTGGCTCGGAAGGCCTCGTTTGCCGGGATTGCAAGCCTCCGGCGGCAGCCTCCCCCCTGCCCAAGAACGACCTGCGCACGATGGCGTTGGCGTGCTCCCAGCCCCTGGATAAGTGGCTCCGAACGCAGCGGGTCGGAGACTCGATTCGGGTGCGCTTGTTCCTCGAGGAGGTCATCCGGACGCACGCCGAAAGGGAGCTCGTGACCGTTGGGATGCTGAAGGAAGAAGGATAGAGACTGCGTCCGAGTGCCACGCCGCCCAGGTCGGCTCCCAATTGATGTAACGGTTGAAATTGCGCGGAACGCCTGAACGAGGCTGCCTTGGGAAGTTAAAGTTTAAGGTTAGGTCTATATGGGAAAGCAAAAGCTATCCGGACACAAAGGCGGCGGCGGTGATGGGATGACCTTTCAAGACCTCATCCTTAACTTGAGCCGCTTTTGGGCGGAAGAGGGATGTGTCCTGGCGCTGCCTTACGACCTCGAAGTGGGTGCCGGAACTATGTGTCCGGAAACGTTCCTGCGAGTTCTGGGGCCGGCTCCCTGGCGGGTCGCCTACGTGCAACCGTCGCGCCGACCGGCCGACGGGCGATACGGCGAGAACCCCAACCGCCTCCTCAAGCATACTCAGATGCAAGTGATTCTGAAGCCGCCGCCCGATGACGTCCAGGATGTTTACCTGCGCAGCCTGGAGTTTCTGGGCATTGATCTCCGCCAGCACGATATCCGCTTCGAGGAAGACAATTGGGAGGCGCCAACGCTAGGCGCCGGGGGCATCGGCTGGCAAGTGGTTCTCGACGGCCTCGAAATCACCCAGTTCACTTACTTCCAGCAGTGCGGGGGCATGGGCCTCGACCCCGTTTCGGTCGAGCTGACTTATGGGCTCGAGCGCATCGCGGCGTTCCTCCAGGCCCAGGACAGCGTTTACGACATCAAATGGGACGCGACGCGGACTTACGGCGACCTGCGACGCGAAGAGGAGTTGGAGCTTTCGATTTACGATTTTGAGGGAGCGGATTCGACGCCGCTCTGGGACTTGTTCAAGCTTTACGAGAGCGAGGCAAAAGGCATCCTGGGGCCGTATGAAATGCTCAAACAGGGCGGGCAAGCCGAACGGGTGGCGCTCCGCAAGGCCTTCGAGTATTGCTTGAAGTGTTCGCACATTTTCAACATTCTGGACGCGCGAGGAGTGGTAAGCGTCACCGAGCGCGTCTCGCTGATTGGCCGGGTGCGCAGGATTGCGTGCTCGGTGGCGGAGTATTTCCTCGACCGCGAGGCTGAGGCGCGGGAGGCCCGACAGGCGTGAAGGAGGCGCGCCCGCTATCGCTGCTCGTTGAAATCGGCTGCGAAGAGATTCCCGCGCGTTTTCTCGGCGAGGCCACGCGGGAATTCGGCGCCCGGATCGAACGAGCGCTGGCGGCTGCGCACTTATTGGCGGGCGAAGTCGAAGGGAATGTCGCCGCGTCGACATTGGACGTCCAGGCCCATTCAACGCCCCGAAGGCTTATCGCCTACGTGCCGGCGCTTCTTGCCGTCCAGCCCGATCAAGTGGAAGAGATCACCGGCCCGCCCGTTCGCGTGGCTTTCGACGCTGCGGGGAAGCACACTCGAGCCGCCGAGAGTTTTGCCGAGAAGAACCGGGTTCCCCTTCATGCCCTCATTCGTAAGACCACGCCCAAGGGCGAGTACGTGGCCGTGCGGCGCACCGTCGCGGGCCGGCCAGCGCTCGACCTTCTAAAAGAAATCCTTCCCGCCGCGACTCTCGGCTTGGCGTGGCCGAAGTCCATGGTCTGGGTGGGAAAGCAGAGTTTCGTCCGGCCTATCCGTTGGATCCTGGCGCTCCTCGGGGAAGGGAAATCCGCTCGAGCGGTGCCTTTCGAAATCGCCGGAGTTCGCGCCGGCAATCAGACGTTCGGCCATCGTTCTTATACCAGCCGCCCCATCCCCGTCGCAGGCTTCAAGGATTACTTGAAGAAGCTCGCGAAGGCTCGAGTCGAGATTCACCCGGAAGCCCGCCGAGACCGCATCAAATCTCAAGTTAAAGTATTACTTGAGAACCTGAAACTGACGCCGGTGGAAGACCGTGAACTCGAAGATTGGTCCGTCAACTCGACGGAATGGCCTCATCCGATCCTCGGGGGATTCGATCCCCGCTTCCTCGCCCTGCCGCGCGAAATCCTGGTGGCCGTAATGCGCGGCCACCAAAAATACTTTGCGGTGGAAGATCGAGAAGGGAAGCTCCAGCCACGATTCATCGCGGTCGTCAACCTGGACTCGGACTCCTCGGGTTTCATTCGGAGCGGACACGAACGCGTCCTGCTTGCCCGCTTCCGCGATGCGGAATTCTTTTGGCAAGCCGACCAGCGCCGCCCGCTCGGCGATCGCACGGAGGCTTTGAAAAACGTCACCTATCAGGCAGAGCTCGGAACCTATGCCGAGAAAGTCGAGCGTATGGTCTGCTTGACGCACGCAATTGTGGAACTCGCCCGCGCCGCCGGCCTGACGGTTGACGCGGATGCCGTGGTTCGCGCGGCTAAACTTTCGAAGTGCGACTTGACCACGCAAATGGTCCGGGAGTTTCCGGAACTCCAGGGGGTAGTGGGCGGGATATACGCGCGCGCCCAGACGGAGGGCGAAGAAGTCGCGCAAGCGATTTACGACCACTACCGGCCGATGGGCCTTGAGGATAGGGTGCCGCGGACACTCGCCGGCGCAGTGGTCTCGCTCGCCGATAAAGTGGATAGCGTCGCCGCAGGGTTCGCCATCGGGCGGGAGCCCTCGGGCTCGTCCGACCCTTTCGCGCTGCGACGGCAGGCGAACGGCGCGATTAAAGTTTTACTTGAACTCTCAATTCCCATCCCATTGCGGCCCGTGGTCGAGCGGGCCCTAGCTCAGTTGGATGTAAAATGGCAGGCGCCTCGCGAGGAAGTCTTCGGCCGAGTAATGGAGTTCTTTGCCGAGCGCTTGGCATTTTATCTTGAAACGGCGAAAGGGCTCGGCTTCGATACGGTTCGGGCGGTGTTGGCCGCCGGGTGGGAAGTGCCGTGTGACGCCCTTCGGCGCGCCGAGGCGCTGGAGGCCATCCGCGGCAGCGAAGATTTCAAGGCCCTGTCGGCGGCGGCGAAGCGCATCAAAAACATCCTCTCGAAGTCGGCGGAGGAAGCAGACTGGACGCCGGGCGAAGTGAGTTTGGAGCTGCTCCGGGACGAGCCCGAGCGCAGGCTCTTCGAAGAATTCTCGGCGGCGCGGGCGGAGACCAAAAGCTTTGCGGAGGCGGGCGACTATATGGCGGCGCTCGGCCGTATTGCCCGGCTTCGCCCAGCGGTAGACCTGTTTTTCGACAAGGTGCTGGTGATGGCTGAGGACCGGGCCGTGCGCGCGAACCGTTTGCGTCTGCTCGGCGGGCTCGACGGGCTCTGCTCGAGCATCGCAGATTTCGCTTTGATGGCGGGGGAGGGGAAGGCGACGAAGTGAGAGGGATCAAGGGTTCAAGGTCAAAGGTCAAACGTCAAAGCCTAAGTTCTGAGCGACGTCGGCTTCTCGCAGATTGTTAGACGCCAATCGGGAGCGATCGAAACCAACCTCCGGGCAAATTGAAAGGGGTACTTTAAGTTCTGTCGGCGCGACGACATTCAAGGCAGTGGCAAGTGGATAGTGGTAAGTGGACCGAGCCGGGAGCTGAAGCGGGGAGGTTGGACGACCGCGTCTTGAAGATTGGCGGCGGGCAATGGACAACTGACCTAGGACGAGAGACAACCGACCAAGGACAAATTACAAAGGAGCATTCACTATGGAAAAATACGTTTACCCTTTTGGCGGCGGGAAGGCCGACGGGGACGGCACGATGAAGGACGTGCTCGGCGGCAAGGGCGCGGGCCTCGCGGAGATGACCAATGCCGGTTTGCCGGTGCCGCCCGGCTTCACAATCGCCACGTCGGCCTGCCGGCTCTACTTCGAAAATGGCAATCGCCTGCCGGAGACGATTCGCGCGGAATCCGAGAAGGCCTTGGAAGGGCTCGAAAAGCTCCAGGGCCAGCGTCTGGGTGACCCCGAGACGCCCCTGCTGGTCTCCGTCCGCTCCGGCGCAAAATTCTCCATGCCGGGCATGATGGACACTATCCTGAACCTTGGGATGAACGACGCGGTCGTCGAAGCGATCGCTCGAAAAACCTCCAACCCGCGCTTCGCCTACGACAGTCACCGGCGGTTCATCCAAATGTTCGGGAACGTCGTTCTGGACATTCCCAAAGAGGAGTTCGAGCACATCTTTGACGGTCAAAAGAAAAAGCGTGGCGCGAGGCTCGACACCGAGCTTCGGACCGAGGACCTGAAAAATGTCATCGCGGACTACAAAGCGCTGATCAAGCGGAAGTCGGGCAAAGCCTTCCCCCAAGAACCTAAAGTACAACTTGAGATGTCAATTGAGGCCGTCTTCCGCTCCTGGTATAACCCGCGGGCGGCCACGTACCGCCGCATGAACAAAATTTCCGACGACCTTGGAACCGCAGTCAACGTCCAGACGATGGTCTTCGGCAACATGGGCGAGACGTCCGGCACCGGCGTCGGCTTCACGCGTAATCCGGCCACCGGCGCCAAAGAGTTTTACGGCGAGTTCCTGATGAATGCCCAGGGCGAAGACGTTGTGTCCGGCGTGCGCACGCCGGTCCCCATCACCGAGCTCGAGAAGATCAACCCGCAAGCCTTCGCCGAGCTTCGCGAAATCACCACGCGCTTGGAACGGCACTACAAGGACGTTCAGGACTTCGAGTTCACCATTCAGGAAGGCAAGCTCTACATGCTTCAGACGCGCAACGGCAAGCGCACGGGCACTGCGGCCGTACGGATTGCCGTGGACATGGTCCACGAGGGGCTGCTGACGCCCAAAGAGGCCCTGCTGCGCGTCGAGCCGGAGCAGCTCGACCAGTTGCTCCACCTTGTACTCGACGAGTCGAAGCCTTTGAAGGTGATTGCCAAGGGCCTCCCGGCCTCGCCCGGCGCGGCTGTAGGGCGCGTGGTGTTCACCGCCAATGACGCCGTGGCGAAAGGGAAGCTAGACCCGGTGATTCTGGTGCGGGGCGAGACCGTCCCGGACGACATTCACGGCATGGAAGTGGCGGTTGGCATCCTTACATCGCGCGGGGGAATGACGTCGCACGCTGCCGTCGTAACGCGCGGCATGGGTAAAAGCTGTGTGGCTGGCTGCGGAGAAGTCGAGGTGGACGAGAAGGGCAAAGTGATGCGCGTCGGCGCCCTCACCGTTCGCGAAGGCGACTGGATTTCGCTCGACGGCTCGACCGGCCGCGTCATCCTTGGCAAAGCCAACACCACCGAGCCTGACCCTCATTCCGGGATCTTCGCCGAATTCATGAAGTGGGCGGATGAGAGCCGCACGCTCGGTGTGCGCGCCAACGCCGACATTCCACGTGACGCCCTCAAAGCTCGGGAATTTGGCGCCCAAGGCATCGGGTTATGCCGGACCGAACACATGTTCTTCGCGCCTGATAGGCTTCCGCACGTCCAAAGAATGATCATGGCTTGCAAAGACACTCCGAGCTCGGATGAGATCAAGTCCGCCGTCGAAAAGGAGAAGGACCCCCGGAGAATCCAAGCCTTGCGAAAACAGCTTAAAGAAGTCCTCGGATACGAGCGGGAGCGGCGCGCGGCGCTCTCAAAGCTCCTGCCGATGCAGCGGAAGGACTTTTTTGGGCTTTTCAAGGCAATGGACGGCTTGCCGGTGACAATCCGTACGCTCGATCCGCCGCTCCACGAGTTTTTGCCCAAGCGTGAGGAGTTGATGGTCGAGATCGCGGTGCTCGAATCCAAGCGCCGTAAGGGGGCGAGACTGAATCGGCTAAAGAAACTGCTGGCGGTTGTGGAGAGCTTGCACGAATTCAATCCCATGCTTGGGCTGCGCGGCTGCCGCCTCGGCATCATGTATCCCGAAATCACGGAAATGCAGGCGCGTGCGATTTTTGAGGCCGCCGCCGACGCGAAGAAACAGGGGATTGAAGCCGAGCCCGAGGTCATGATTCCTCTGGTCGGCGACGTGAAGGAATTGGCGCTCGAAAAGGAGATCGTCAACAAGACTGCTGAAGAGGTTTTCAAAAAGAAGGGGGTCCGCGTGGAATATTTGGTCGGGACGATGATCGAGCTGCCGGCGGCCGCGCTTTCGGCGGGTGAGATTGCCAGGGAAGCGGAGTTTTTCAGCTTCGGCACGAACGATCTGACGCAAACCACCTTCGGGCTTTCGCGCGACGACTGCGGCAAGATCATCGCGAGCTACGTCAAGCAGAAGATCTGGCCCGCCGACCCGTTCGCCCAGCTCGACCCAAAGCGTGTGGGGCGGCTGCTGAGGATGGCGACCAAGGAAGGGCGCGAAGCGCGGGCAGGTCTACCGAAGCCTCATGAAAAACTGAAGGTGGGGATTTGCGGCGAGCACGGCGGCGACCCGAGCTCTATCGAAGTCTGCCAGGACGCGGGGCTCGACTATGTCAGTTGTTCGCCGTATCGAGTCCCCATTGCCCGCCTTGCCGCGGCACAGGCGGCGGTGAAGAAATCTCAGGTGAAAGCGTACACCACGGCATGAGGACAGTGGCGAGCTGCGAGTGGTAAGTTCCAAGTCGGGGAGGTATGAGGTGAAGATCCAGCTTAAAGTGAAATATGGGATGTTTTACTTTAACATCAGACCGAGCCGCCCGCTTCTCCAGCCGAGCCTTGCTCCGTGTGCGGCCCTAGACTTGAAACCGGATGAAATG
>QHZN01000061.1 GCA_003225365.1 Acidobacteriota bacterium | reverse complement strand
CAAGTCTCCACGAACCGCCCGTGTTATCTTTGCGTCCAAGACTCCCTCGGAACCGAGCTTGCCGTCGATTTGCCATCGGTCCGTCATCTGGAAGGGCGGCTCGGCGGGTGTAGTCACGAGCGAAGCGGGCTTGCCGGGAGGCATCACCAGCGCCTGCTTGTCGCGCAGGTTTACCATGAGAAAGCCGAAAGGGGCGACTTCGGTCGTCGTGTCCAGCCAGACCGTTCGGTCACCGAGAGGCACAACGCTAATGACGTGGTCGAACTGCGCGGGTGAAGGCACGTCGGGTTCGACCTTGCGGCTCGAGTTGATAAGCGCCGGATAAGCCTGGATGCCCACTGCTTTAAGCAGCGCTTCGAGCAGCGTGTGCTTGTCTTTGCAGTCGCCGTACGCGTTGTCCAGCACATCCAACGCGGCGTGAGGCTGGTAGCGTCCGATGCCGAATGAGAGGCTGATGTAACGGAACTGGGTGGCGACGTACTTATAGACAGCGCGCACTTTCTCCTCATCGGTCGTTGTACCCTTGGTGAGTTCGAGCGCCTTGGCGCGGATCTCGGGGGTCACGACCGCGCGTTCCTCTTCAAGTGGCTCCCACCAGCGGCCAACCTCTTCCCAGGTTTGAAACGAACCGATCTCAACGGGCGGCGGAGGAGCATCCGCGAGTGGATCCGTTTCTTCGGCGCCCTCGCCTTCGTGGGACGCTTTCCAGGTGTAAATCCGACGCTCGCCCTCCGTGCGGACGGTCGGCTGGACGTCCGCACTCTTCACTTTGACAGGGATGTCCGCGGGAACGTTTACATCCAGCTCTTCGTCGAGCATCGTCCCGGTTTTGAAAAAATTGTAGGCAAAGCCGAACTGATTCGGGATAAGCGAGGTGTGCAACCGCGTGCGGACCGCATACTCGAGGCGGTCCCCAATCGCCAGCCCTCTGATGGGGATGTGCACCTCGCGGAGGTCGCTGTACATCGGCGCGAGCCGAGTGACCTCCGAGGCCATGTCCTGGAAATCTTCGGGCGGAGTGGTGACGAGCCGGCCGTCGGGTTTGCGCACGCGCACGTATTCAACGGTCAGGTCTTCATTGGTTTTGATATAGGCTAAACTGAGAAGCCCGAATTGCTGTACGGCCGACTCGGACTGTACAAGTACGCCCGCTGAGACATGGGTGGTCCCAGTGCCATCTTTCTCGAAGCGAACTTCCGTGCGGAGGGCCTCGAAGACCAAGGCCTCTTTGGAGCGGACGTTCTTCTGCGCGGGCGCGGGCTGCGTTTGCGCGCCGGAATAGGTGAGCACGGAGGAGGCGAGCAAGATGAGACTGGCTAGCGGGACGAGTCTGCGCAAAGGTACGACCTCTTTCGCCACCGGACAAGAATCCTGAGCTTAGATCACACTGCTGACTAATTGACCATATTATATCACGGAGGGCAAGTCGGCGTTGTTTGGATTCAATAGGCGTCAATGCTCGTTCTGGTGGCGGGGGCCCTCTGAGCCGTAGTACGGGTCGGGTTCGGGGATGGCGGCGCCGTCTTTGCGTGGCGAAGAAGCGCCGTAGTTGACGCCGGACGAAGAATCGTGGATCACCGCCTGGCCGCCGCCCATCGGCGTGGAAAAATCGCCGCGCACTTCGAGCTTGTGGCCGAGCGCCGTAAGCGCTTGGCGCACCGCCTCCGGCACGCGGCCTTCGATCATGAAGTCGCAGCCGCCGAAATCAAGTTTGGTGAAGCGCGGGGCCTCGAGCGCCCATTGGATGTTCATCCCGTAATCCACAACGTTCGAAACAAACTGGGCATGCGCCTGAGGCTGGTTGAGCCCGCCCATGATGCCAAAGCCGATGTGCACGCTTCCCTTCTCCATGAACGCCGGAATGATGGTGTGGAACGGGCGCTTGCGCGGCGCGAGCACGTTCGGCTGCGAGGGATCGAGCGTAAAACCGGCGCCCCGGTTCTGAAGGTGAAAGCCGAAGTCGTCCACGACAATGCCCGAGCCGAAGCTTGCCGAAAGGCTTTGAATGAGCGAGCAGATGTTTCCGTTCTTGTCCACCGCGCACATGTAGATGGTGTCCGAGCCGAAGCGCGACGGATCGCCCGCCTGCCAGTCGCAATGCGCGTGCTCGGGATCAATCGTCCGGGCGCGCTCGGCGGCGTAGTCTTTCGAAATGATGCCGCGGAAAGGAACGGAGGCGAAGCGCGGGTCGGCATTATAGCGGCGGAGATCGGCGTAAGCGAGTTTCTGAGCTTCCATCTTGACGTGCCAGGCTCGCGCGTCCGCGAGGCCGTATTCGTCGAGCGGGAAGCGTTCCATGACGTTGAGCATTTCGAGCGCCGCCATCCCCTGCCCGTTCGGCGGGAGCTCATAAACCGTCCAGCCGCGATAAGTAGTGGAAATGGGCTCCACCCACTCGGCCTCGAAACTCGCCAGATCGTCGGCGCTCATCACGCCGCCCAAGCGGTCCGAGGTCTTGAGAAGGGATTTCGCGATTTCGCCCTTGTAGAACGCGTCGCGGCCTTCGGCGGCGATGAGCTCGAGCGCGCGGCCGTACTCCGGGTTGCGCCACACCTCGCCGACGTTTGGAGGCCGGCCATTCATCAAGAACAGCCGCCGCGCGTTTGGGTCTTTGGAGAGCTTCGCCGCGTCGCCTTTCCAATAGGCGTCAATCCACTCCGTCAGCGGGAACCCGTTTTGGGCGTAATAGATTGCCGGCTTGAACAGCTCGGCCCAGGGCAGGCGACCGAATTTCTGGTGGAGATTCGCCCAGCCCTCGACGCAGCCGGGCACCGTGACGGAATAGATGCCCTCCTGGGGCATGTGATTGATCCCCTCCGAGCGGAGGAATTCCGGCGTGAGTTTGCGCGGTGCCCAGCCGCTCGAATTGAGGCCGGCGAGCTTCGAGGTCCTCGAGTCCCAGAAGATGGAGAACAGGTCGCCACCGATGCCGCTGTTCATTGGCTCGACTACACCGAGCACTGCGTCGGCAGCGATGGCAGCATCAGCCGCCGAGCCGCCCCGCGCGAGAATCACGGCGCCGGCTTGCGAGGCCAGCGTTTGGCTGGTCGGGGAATACCTCTGGGGGCGGAGCCAAACGCGCCCACGGATTCCCCGGAGAGGCCTTGGGGGAGCCGCAGCGCCGTGGTGACTAAGCGGTGACTAACGATGTGGGATTAGAGTCCACGGGCGTCTATCACTGTCAGTGAGCGGTCGGCCTTCTCACCTGTAAAGCCCTTGATTCTGTTATAAAAGTCATACTATGTCTATTCTTGGCATAAACTACTTTCAGGACTTTCACGGCGGTAACACGGGTTCAAATCCCGTCGGGGACGCCAATCATCTTTTGCACTTGCGGCCACTCCCTCAGGCCAAGCCACTGGTTCGGGGAGCTGAAGGAGGTTTCAGCAGTGTAATTTGGGGTAGGTTGTTGCCGCCTCCCACTGGAAATTTTTACTTGGCTCGACAACCACGCGAACCCCGCGGAAATCCCTTTCAGCTTACAGAAAACATTGCTTTTAGGCGGAATATTCTCAATTCGGCAACCAACCTGCGTAAGTCCACGGCGCAGTCTTCGGATCATCCGGGCCCGGGCGAGCGAAGATCAAACCGGCGAGGTCGCGCACTTGGAAACCTGCTTTTGAGACTTTGTCATTGATCTCGACAACGCCCTCGTTTCCGTTCCCGGGTGATACCCGCCGACCGCGGAACCCACCCGAAGTAATGAATCCAGACTTGTTCGGAGCAAGGGGGGAAAAATGCACATTCTCTGGTGGCTGATTGTGGGTCTGATTTCAGGCTGGGCCGCTGGCGAGATCATGACAGGTGCAAGATACGGCGTTCTTGGAGACATCGGGATTAGTACAGTGGGCGCGATGATCGGTGGGTTCGTTTTACGATGGATGGGATATGACGGCGACGGCGGCCTCCCCTACACCATCGGCGGTGCGATAGCGGGCGCAGTAATGATGAGCGCAGTCTTTCGGCTGCTTACAGGAAGGGCAGTCAGGGCGTGAGCGGGCAGGCTGGGTCAGAGCCTCCGGCTCTCGAAAAGATAGCAATGCTGGCCGCTATTCCCACGGCTTCCGGACGGCAACTCCGAGCCGGTGGCTCAGTGGGTTCAAATCCAAATCACGGAGGGACAGTATGAAAAGGCTTTTGGTAGCTTTACTCTTTCTGACATTTACCGTGCCGGCGCTTGCTGGCGAGACTCAATTGGAAAAAGCCACCAACGTCGTCAACGAAATTATGCGGGCTCCCGACAAGGGCATTCCGCAAGAGCTGTTGGATAAAGCCGTGTGTGTCGGCATCGTTCCATCTGAGTTGAAGGTCGCATTTATTGTTGGCGGCACCTATGGACGCGGTGTGTTGGTTTGCCGAAAGGGCGGAGACGGTCCATGGGATGCGCCTTCCATGTTCACCCTCGGCGCGGGGAGCGTTGGATTCCAGATCGGCGGCAAAGCAACCGATATCGTCTTCCTTGTGATGAACCCTGAAGGCGCCACGAAGTTGGTCCAGGATAGCGTCAAGGTGGGTGCGCAATTGTCCGCCGCGGCGGGTCCGGTGGGCCGGTCTGCGGAAGGGGCGACGGACATCCAGCTTCACGCAGAAATCCTCAGCTACTCGAGGGCGCGGGGCCTATTTGCCGGCCTATCGCTCGACGGTGCCTTAATAAAACAGGACAAGGAAGATAACGAAATTCTCTACGGCCGCAAGATCAGCGCTAAAGACATCCTGATCAATGGCGAGGTGGCTGCTCCTCAGTCGGCTCGACCCCTAGATGAAACCCTGGCGAAGTACTCGCCGAAGGGCGGACAACCCTTCGCGCGGGCGTAACGATCCCGCTAGCACCAACGAGTGCGGCTTGAGCAGGTCCGCTATCCTGAGTGATCGTGATCTGATCTCAGGCCGCTCTCGCATGGCGCATCATTAACGGGGTGATGAACAATGCTTGTGAGGCGTCCTCCCTTCCTGTAGGTGTTGAACAATTCCAGGCCGTCTGATGTCCAGGAAGTCCTTTGCGGTCTTTGTCCCGCTCCGCGGGATGAAACAGGCTTGTTATTGTTCGGCGAACTTCTGACTCGGGACACTGGTGTCATGTAACCGAAATAAATGGCATATTTCGGCCCGATAATGTCATGCTGAGTGAAGCGAAGCATCCCCGTATTTCGCTGAAAAGCAATGCAGAGACCCTTCGCTGCGCTCAGGGTGACAACCCATCGAATTTGTCAATCTTCTTTCGTTACGGCACACTAGTTGTGGAACGAACCCGATAACCGAAAACCCAGCGGCTCCTCCTTGCTTCCGACTTTCCATCTCGCTTTTCTGCTCACCAATCTTCCGCTCTTCAGGGCCGTAGGGCAGTCGTAGTCTAGGTACGCGGCGAATCCTTGATCATGCGGTCGAGCACATTCGCAGTAATCCGCTCGACCTTAGGGTTCACACCAAAAGCGCCGGCCATGTCGCCTACTCGGGCCGGAATATGGCCGGGCGGGCAACTCAACCCTTCCGACCACCAGATGGTTCCCGCGTTGAACACCCAGTTCCCTTTCGAGCAAGGAAAAACCACCGCATGATGCCGCTGGTCTTTGGCCCATTCGGTATTGCGCGGCGTCAAGGGGCTGCTGGCCACCACTTCGAGTCCGGGAATTTCAGCAGGAGTCCAGTTGTACTCCCAGCCGATGAGTCCACGAATCCTGTCGCCCGCCCTCACTCCCAACCCTTCGTAGACCCAGTGTTCGGGTTTCGTGACCACCCAATCCCCATAACCGTTAGGCCCGGCCCTGACCCCCATCAAATTCGCTTCCGCGCCGGAGAAGCCCAGAGTTCGCGCGTAAGCGCGGCAAGGCCGGCCGCTCACCGAGCTGTCATAAACGACGATCTCGTGCCACATCGTATTGCCGGAAAAGAAGGCCAGGCTCAGGCCCTCGTCGCGGGCCTTCAGCGCCTCGTCGAACATCTTGCGGGACCAGTATTCGTCATGGCCTGTGGATAGGAACACCTTCGCCATTTTGAGAATCTCGGGATCCAGGTGGAGGTCTACATTCGAGCAAAAATTGACGTCATAACCTTGCCGCTCCAGCCAGAAGACCATCGGGAATTCCCACAGAAGGAATGAGCCAGAACCGACCGTCGCCGGAGCGTCAACCACCTGGCAGTACTTGGCGTAGGGCCGGTCGAAACTCACCCGGACGTTGGGACCCGTGTACCACACCTCCGGCGTGCCATCGTCGTAAAGAGAGTTCTTGCCCGGCCATTTGTTGTAAGCGTTCCAAGTGAAGTCGCTGGTCTGAAAGAGCAGATCAGCCTTGCGGTGCTCCTTGACCACAAAGATGACATAGCTCTCAACGCCGTAGTCCTCCGCGCGGGTCAGCTTGCCGAGGTACACGCCGCTCGGCCAATCTTTGGGGACCGTAAGAGTCACACATTTTTCCCAGGCGCACTCCCGGAGGCGCTCCATCGTCATCATGGGCATGGGTTGTGGAGCGCCTTTGAACGGACCCAGTCTCGCCATGTGGCGGCCCCCTGCGCCGTCGTAATAGCCCATGCGGTAAATGTCGATCGTGAACTTCCCGGCGGGATTCATGCTGACCATGATGTCGATCGACTCGCCGGGCAGGACGCTGTTCTTAGATGTGTATCCTTCGACGGCCGCCGAGCGAAGCTGTCGGTTCAGCGGGTAAGCAGACAGCGTGATCGGATCATCCAAGCGGGTGTATTGGAGCTGCCACTCCACAGTTCCCGGTTTGCTGTTTTCTTCCACGACGGGGTTGTCCTTCCTCGAAGGAGTTGGTCTCGAGGGCGGAGCTCCTCCCGCTCTAGACTCTTGCACAAAGGGAGCGGACGCCATGCCGGCCGTCCCTTTCATGAAGCTTCGGCGGCCCATTCGATTTCTAGGCTTCATAAGATCAGCCTCCTCGGGGACTGTGCTCCTGGCGGAGGGCGAGGTCTTAACCCCACCGAAAGGAGCCGTGAAGAAATACTAAAAACTTTTTTGTTCCCTTTCGGCGGAACTGGAGCCCCGCCCTCCTATCGCCCTTGTGACCCCTTCTTTCAAGGGGAATGTGCGAGTCAAGAACGACACCGTGAATTTATTTCGCTATTTCGCCGCGACCGCTCAGGCGGTATTTCTCTACACCTGCGTACAGGAAACGATCGAGCACGCCCTTCCCGACAAGGTGGTCTATCTACAAGCCTATGGCCGATTTTCGCAGGTCACTCAAGCCATCCTCGAAATGCCGAATCAGAAGATTGATTTACTCCGTCATTTTTTGAAGCAGGCGATCGGACATCTTTCAAAGCACGCTCGGATGAAAGAATTTGCAATCCTCACGGACGCCAAAACTACGCGGATTGAGGGTCTCTACTCCGACAGCTTCTCTAAACTTGCCGACGCGCAAGCAGTCGTGTCAACTTTTCGTGCGACGCACGACGAGCGAAGAAATTTGCATCATCGGGAAAGGGTGTGTGTTGGCGCATTGAACGCCCCACCTTCACATAGGACTCGCTGATATTTTACACGTGAAGCCACCATAACCATTGATTTCAGGCAACAGACAGCCGGCATGGGCCAGTCGGCCCGGGTCTTCAAGGAATTTACTTATCATATGCGGGAGATTTTGTCGCGGACGCGGCGTGTGATCGCCAAGGCTGAGCCCCTGGAGAAAGAAGCCAACCCGCCAAGAACCCGATGACCATCAACCATCAGGGCCGAAATTGCTCCTAACCAAATCGTGTGAAAAAAGCGGGCTAAATCTCAAACTCCCAGGAGACTGGTGGAGAAGTGGGGTGTTAATGGCACGCCTGCGTCCCCGAATCGGTAAAAGTATGGCCGGCAACGGGTATGAACTGCCAATCGAAGCTCGACTGATGCAATGTCAGCTTGACCACGCCATAGGTCGTCGCGTCCTGAACCAGGCTGTTTGGAGCGAGAGTACTATTGAAAGCAAAGTGGCTGGCCCCGCCTGTGCCTGCTACGATCTCGATGATGCCTCGCGCTGGGTCCAGGTTTCCGGACGCATCTTGCGGGGCGAAGCGCTCGTAGTTGTGAGCGTGACCGTTTATGATCAAGTCCACATTATTACTATACAGCTCTTTCCAGAACGGCTGCACGTTGGTGTTAGGGGCAATCGATGACGACGAGGTATAGAGCGGCTCATGCCAAAGGGCCAGGGTACAGAGCTGACTATGGGTAGACAAATCGTTGAGGAGCCATTTGTCCTGAGCTCCACCCTTGCCGCAACCCACCGCGCCACAGTTGCTATTGAGAACAATGATGTGCCAAGCGCCCAGGTTCAAACTGTAGTAGCCCTTCGTCGGATCGCCGGCTGTCGGACCCCAATAGTCGAAGTATCCAAGCGCCTTCAGAGTAAAGTACTCGTGGTTGCCGAGAACCGGGATCGTGCGAGTCTTGAATTGCCCCCAAGTGGGACCATAAGACTTGGCTATGTCGCCGTCTGTCCCGTCATTGTGAGACAGGTCGCCGTCGGCAAACACCGTGGCGGCCGGGTTCGCGGCGAGCAGCCCCGCCGTGGCCACGGCGCCCGACAGTTGGAAGTCAAGCGCATCTGCAATGTCACCCGCTCCGATCAGAGTTACGTCGGCGCTCTGGGGTTCGAGTTTGGAACTGGGCCAGAATAGAAGCCCGACCGTAGTCAAGACCAGGGAAATCCACAGGACCCTTTTTTTCATGATGGTTCTTCTCTCCTGTTCACTCATCATTTCACTAGACGGGAATTGCCCCGGCCGCTAAGGGCCGCCGGTTCCCGCGACGCTAACTTGTTGCGGACTGTCGCCGGCATTGTCCGAAATCATCAGGGTGGCGCTCTCATTGCCCATAGAGGAGGGTGTGAAGGTTACGCTGATCGTGCAACTGGCGCCGACCGCAAGCGAGCTGCCGCAATTGTTGGTCTGAGCGAAGTTTCCCGCGTTTGTGCCCGTAATCGCCACGCCGGAGATCGCGACCGGCCCGAAACCGGTATTCGAAAGGGTGACGTTCTGAGGCGCACTGGTAACGAGAAGCGATTGTGTCCCGAACGACAGGGAAATCGGCGAGACGCTGACCGCGGGCGGAACCCCTGTGCCCGACAGACTCGCGGTCTGCGGACTATTGGTGGCATCGTCGGTCACCGTCAATGTCGCGCTGCGCGTGCCGAGGGCGGCTGGGGTGAAGGCCACATTGATCGTGCAATTGGCACCGGCCGCGACCGAGGTGCCGCAGTTATTGGTCTGGGCAAAGTCGCCGCTGTTGGCCCCCGTAAAGGCGATGCTAGTCAATGTCAGCGCCGTGCTCTGGGTGTTCGTGAGGGTGACGGCCTGAGCGCTGCTCGTGGTGCCCACCTGCAGGCTGCCGAAGTCTGGCACCGGAGAAGGCGATAGGCGAGGGGGCGCCGTACCCGTTCCCGACACGCCTGAAATCTGGGGGCTGTTGGTGGCATTGTCGGTCACAGCCAACGTCGCGCCCCGCAGCCCGGTGGCGGCCGGGGTGAAGATCACGTTGATGGTGCACGTGGTGTTGGCCGCCAAGGTTGAGGGGCTGATGGGGCAATTGTTGGTCTGCCCAAAGTCTCCGGGATTGGCGCCCGTAAAGGCGATGCTGGTAATGCTCAATGCCGTGGCTGTGGGGTTAGAGAAGGTTACGGCCTGACCGGCGCTGGAGGTACTCACGCTCTGGTTGCCAAAGTCTGGCACCGGGGAAGGCGAGAGGCTAGCGAGACCGGCGCCCGTGCCTGTCACGCTCGCTGTCTGGGGGCTGTTCGTGGCATTATCGATGACCGTCAAGGTGGCGCCCCGCACCCCAACCGCCGTTGGGGTGAACGTAACATCGATGGAGCAACTCGCCCCAGCCGCCAAGCTTGCGGCGCAGTTATTCGTCTGCGCGAAGTCGCCGCTATTGGCCCCGGTGAAGGCGATGCTCGAGATACTCAGCGGTGAACTCGTCCCGTTTTTGAGCGCCACGGCCTGAGCCGCACTGCCAGTACCAACGTTCTGGCTTCCGAATGCCAGCGACGACGGGGACAGACTGGCCGTCTGGGAGCCGCCCGTCGAAGTGCCGCCTTTGAACGCAGCAAAGATATTGCCGTTCCAGTTCGAAGGCGTATAGGTCATCGAGGTCGTGGCGTTGGCCTGGAGGGATGAAACGACTGCGTATTGCATGGCCATGCGAACGTTCGATCCGCTGTTGCCGATCGTCACCCTGTTGTTCGGTATCGCGTAACCGGCCCCGGCCGTCCAACCAGTCTCATTCCCCGATGTGTCCGTGGCGAAAACCAAAAGGTCGTTCGCATTGGTTGTAGTCAGGCTCCGACTGGTCGAAGTGGTAGTCGAGGCGGCCGTATTATTCACCGAGCCGTCGGCCACGCCGGAAGTCGCCGCGCCGGAGATTTCCATTACCATGATGCCAGGCTTGACCACACCGCCCGAGGTTGTGTAATTCACCGTGACGCTGGTCACGGCGGCCGAATTGGCAACATAGAACATGCCGCTGCGCGGAGGGGTGCTACTTTCGTTTCTGTACCCGCTGGAGGTCTGTACCCAGGTCTGACCGGCGGAGTCCGTGACGGTGAAGTTGTCCGTGCCACTGGTAGATTCACGACAAAACGCGATCAAGAGGTCACCGGGCGCCGTCGAAATGTTCACCGACAACGAGCTTTGAGCTGTGTTCGTCGTAATGAAGTTGTTCTGAACCTGCACGAGTGCTGGCACCAAGGCCGAAGGTGTGGTACCGCTCCCGGTGAGGCTCGCGCTCTGAGGGCTCCCGCTGTCGCTGTCGGTAACCGTTAACGAGGCGCTTCGCGTGCCGTTGGCAGTGGGAGTGAAGGTTAAGCTGATCGTGCAGTTCGCCCCTGCGGCTACGGAACTGCCGCAATTATTGGTCTGGACAAAGTCTCCCGCGTTGGTTCCGGTGACGGCGATGCTGGTCATCGAAAGTGCGGCGCTGCCAGAGTTGGAAAGGGTCACGGCCTGAGCCGGGCTGGTTACGCTAACTTGCTGAACCCCGAAGTTCAAAGCGGGAAGCGACAGGCTGGCCGTGGATGACCCGCCGGCCGAAGCCCCCGTGCCAGTAAGGCTCGCGGTCTGCGGGCTATTGCTGGCATTGTCGGTGACGGTCAGAGTGGCCGCACGCGTCCCGGCGGCCACAGGGGCGAAGGTCACGTTGATGGTGCAATTTGCTCCCACCGCTACGCTAGCGCCGCAGTTGTTGGTTTGCCCGAAGTCGGCCGGATTGGCGCCCGTGATGGCGATGCTGGTGAAGCTCACGGGTGTGGTGCCGGTGTTCGTCAGCGCCACTGCCTGAGCCGCGCTGGTGCTACCGACTTGCTGGGTTATAAAGGTTAGGGAGGTGGGCGAGAGGCCCGCTGTGGTCGTA
>QHZN01000060.1 GCA_003225365.1 Acidobacteriota bacterium | reverse complement strand
TCAGCGCCACTGCCTGAGCTGCGCTGGTGCTACCGACCTGCTGGCTTGCGAAGGTGAGGGAGGTTGGCGTGAGGCCTGCTGTGGTCGTATTCCCTGTGCCTGTCAGACTCGCGGTCTGCGGACTGTTGGTGGCGTTGTCGGTCACCGTCAACGTTCCGCTGCGTGTCCCGGTGGCTGCGGGCGTGAAGGTCACGTTGATGGTGCAATTGGCTCCCACCGCGACGCTAGCGCCGCAGTTGTTGGT
>QHZN01000386.1 GCA_003225365.1 Acidobacteriota bacterium | reverse complement strand
AAGGTCCGTCTTGTCCATGAAGTTGATTGCTGCATATTCCATGAACTGGTGTACCGTGGCGGGGGTCACCGAGGAACCGCTGATCGTCCCTTTCATCAGAGCGTTCCCGTTCGTGTAGTAGAAAACAGGCGGGTCGGCCGCATCCCACAGCACCCAGGTGTCATTCATAGCCGGCATGTTGGACAACGGCACGATCACGTTGCCTGAGAGATCTGTTACGAAGTACCGTCTCCAGCCATCCGACAGCATTAGGTAGGTGTCGTTCGCATTGAACGGGGAAACCGTGGCATAGCCCATGCTCAGGGGTAGAAAGAACGACCCGCTCCAGACCTCGCTGGAGGCGTCCGTAACGCGCGTCACGGTGCATCCAAACGTCGGATCCACATAGCTTTGGCCTTTTCCCGGCGGCACGAAGGAGGTCCAATCCGTTGGCACATGATTAGAACTATCTCCGAACGTGCCACAGGCCAACAATCCTGAGGGTGGCGTAAAGCCGCTTCCGCTCAAATTCACGGTCACTGGGGACGCTGAAGCATCACTTACAATCGAAATGCTGCCGGTTTCGCTGGCGACTGACTTGGGAGCGAACGCCACGCTGAGATTGCTGGATTGCCCTGGTCCAAGCGCAAGCGGAAACATGAGTCCGTTGACGCTGAAATCAGATCCGGTCACTTGCGGCGGGGAAACTGTCAGGCCCCCGTTACCCGAGTTGCTGAGCGTGACGATTTGGGTGCTGATACTGCCCACGACCACATTGCCGAAGTCCATGCTTGTGCGGCTTACGCTCAAATGGCCCGTCCCGGAAGGGGGAGGCGGAGTTCCCGTCGTTGTGCCAGTTTGCGAGACCGAACCGCACGCGGTCAGCGAAAGCCAGGAAAGAAAAGCCAGCAGCAGAGTAAGACTGTTTCTGCGCAGGAATTTTTGTTTCAAAGAGTTGTGGTCCGTACGCGGCCAGGTGGACTTCCATTTGAAGAGAACATCTTTTCGGCGGGCGAGGTGCTGCTTTCCAATTGAGTGGTAGCTCAACCTGCAATCCTCCCTGAGGCTTCAAGTGTGAGGGGCTGAGCTGTGTAGGGCGGCGGAAATCCCAAACACGAAATACTACACCATATCCGTTTTCCTCGTAAAGTGAGTCGCTTGTCACGAGCTCCTTTGGAGCCCACATTCGGCCAGCAGCGCCCGAAGTGCTTTCCGACCGTACAGCATCGCTCCAACTCCAGTCCCAAGCGTATTCGTGAAAAGATCGGTCATACCGGAATTTCTTGCTGGCAGGTACGCTTGCAGGATTTCGATGGCAAGGCTAACTGTTGCGCCCAAAACAGTCGTGACAATAACTGCTTTCCAGGCAGGCCGACCCCTCGCACGAGCGGCGCAAAAGAAGAACCCGAAGGGAATGAAGCCGACAATGTTGATGAGGACATCTTGAAGGTAAGCCCAGTCGGGGTAAAACTCCTTCCATGGAACCTTCAAGAATGGCTTGTAGGGAACACCATAACTTTCTGGAATGTCGAGGTGCGGCCCGGAAGTGACTTCGTTGTGCACAATCTTTCCGGCTCGCTCATTAAAGGGAAAGAGCGCAACTGGGTGATCGTGCCTGATTACCTCGAATTGGCCGTCGGTCCAGGCTTGGCAGTGGCCCGCGACTTGAGAGGCAGTGAGCTCGTGGTGGAAAAGAGCAAGTCCCCGCAACTTTCCAAACCAGGTATCGTAGCGCACTGGAGAACTGCCCAGGATGAGCTGCCCCGAGAGATCTTTACTCGCAAGTCTGAAGCTGGGAGATGTCTTGACAGCGACACCATCCAAGTACACTGTCGTGCCTTGCGGACCTGAAGTAATGGTGATGAATCTCTGTTTTTTTGCATGGGCGGTATGTTCAATCCAGAGTCCTGCCGTTCGGAAGTGGTGGTCCCGATCCAAAATCTGATGTAGGAAGAGCCAACTATCGAAAGATTGCCGAAGCCTGAATTGCACTGGACTCTCTTGGGACGAGAATGCCAGTACGTTGGTCGAGTCATTATCCGCCGCGGGTTCCAGCCATAGTTCCAGGCTAGCGCTCGTTATCCCTTCCGGGCCCGGTAACTCAAATGTGCCAGAACTCAGGATGACTCCGCGCCCACCGAAGCTTATGCCATTCTCATCGTTCAACCAAGTAACGCGATTCTTGGGGTACGGGTTGAAAGGCCAAAGCGCCACCGCCAAAATGGCGCATAAAACGGATGCACAAATCGCGCCCAAG
>QHZN01000090.1 GCA_003225365.1 Acidobacteriota bacterium | reverse complement strand
CGTGAAGAGAAACTTGCGAGGGCAGGAACTCGAACGCGAGTTCGAGTCGGCGCGCGAGCTTCGCCGCCGCCTGCGCGAGATCGAATAGGGCGCGCAGATTAAAAGGCTGCGACAACTCGCCTGATCCAAAGCACAGGTCGCGCTTGCGTTAGGCCCGGCCGCCGGTGTCGTCGAACCGGGCCCGAGATCGGACCGCCCATCAGCTTCGAGGCCTGATGGACTACCGAGAGCGGCCGCGAGAGCGCATCGTAACTGTAGTTCGAGTTCACCCCGTTCGCCCGCGTCAACTGCGTCCGCCGCGAGGGCGCGTCGTAGCTGCAGCTCGTGGTCAAAGTCCGGCTCGTCAGGAAGGAGCAATTGGTCGTCGTCCCCGTCAGCCGCCCCAAATTGTCGTAGCTGAAGGTGTACGTCCCGGTCGCGTCCACGGCCTGGGTCAGCCGCGAGTCGTTGTCGTAGGTGTAGGTCACGGCCGTCGAGTCAGGATAAGTCTTCGTCGCGAGGCGATCCACGTTGTCATAGCTGTACGTAATCGTCTGCCCCTTGCGGTCTCTCTTGGTCAGCAGATTCCCCACCGCATCGTAAGTATAGCTCTCGCTGAGGGTCGAAGGGAACGTGACCCCGGTGAGCGAGGCGTCCCTGGGAGCTCCATTACGGCTTTTGCTGGGAAAGGTAGGCCTGAATGGCCGACGTGAACAGTGCTTCCAAGCGGCTGGTGACTTTACCGGGCGTCGAGAAGCCCCAGCGCGGACTGATAAAACCCACCGGCGCCACTTCGCGCGTACTGGAGCTGATGAAGGCCTCCTCGGCGGATTCGAGGTCCGCTTCGGTGAGATCTTTCTCCTCGATGTCGATACCGGCGGGAGGAGCAATCTCCAACAGAATCTCGCGTGTGATGCCCGGGAGGCACCCGGAGGACAACGGTGGTGTTTGTACTTTGCCCGCGCGCACCAGGAAAAAATTCGCCGAGCTACATTCAGCGATATAACCCTTTTCGTTATCAAGCAAGGCATCATCAAAGCCGTCGTTATGGGCGCGCTCGTGCCGAGAGATAGGCAACGCCCAGGAGAGGTTTTTCGTCCCGGCGTAGGGCCCGGTGGAAGTGACGCCGTCCGGTTCCAGGCGCAGCCGACTTGCGGGGGGCCAGCGAACCAGCTCGCGTGTGAAAATTACCAGGTCGGTGGGCGGACGATCAGCGGCTTCCGCCCAATAGCCGCCCGTGTTGCGGATGAAGGTGACGCGCGCCACCGACTCCGCCCGGCCGTTGCGGCTAGCGAGTTCCATGACGGCTCGGCGGACGGCTTGGGGCTGGTAAGGCATCGGTACGGCCAATCGCGCCGCGTCGCGGGCCATGCGCGCCCAATGGCGCTCGAAGGCGAATGGAATTCCCCGGTAAATTCGGAGCGTGGTGAAGACGCCCCAGCCCATGAACAGCCCCGCCTGCCCGGGCGAGAGCCGGGACTCGCCGAGTGGCACTATTCGGTCATTATGGAATATTAAGGAGTCCATTCGAGTGCGGTCTTCCCGAGAGGGTCAAGAAGAGGTGGATCAGCTCCGGCTACCACGGAATCCGAACAGTGAGGGGGTTGTCAAGTCGGATGCGGCAGCGGGTTTCAGGGGGGAGGTTGACTTCTTTCCCGCGCGGCCATAGAACTTCGAACGCCATGAATGCGGCGCCCCCCGCTGGGGCGACCGTCTTGAGGGCCATCGAGCCCGCAATCGAGGCTCGGACCGCTGCAAACGTGCCGAGGCCCACAGACCCCGCCGTCAGGACTTTCCAGGAATAGCCACGCGAACCCCGGATGACGCCTTCTGAGTCCACATGCAAACCGGAGATTCCTGGAACCTCCAGCGCGGCCAAGACAGCGGAGATTGGACCCGACTGCCCGTCTGGTAGCGTTACTCGATCGAAACGGAAGGTCAATTCCGCCGGATGATGCAAGTGACCCGCGACGCGAATGCGAGTGATTCGTCCATCGAGCAAGGTACCCGAGGGCAGCGCGACTTTACCGTTGACATAGACCGGGTTCACGAGTTCCGCGGCAACGGGGTCATCCACGTGGCTGACCCTGCTGTGGATGCCTGAAAGCATGGTTACCGAAGCCTCCGTATCCGCAGGGACTGTCAAGGTGGCGGGCTCGCCAGGCACCGTCTTGGTCAAATCAGAGGGCCCGGTCCTCGGGGTGAGCAACAGAGCGCTCCCGTCTTGCCCCCTAGCCAGAGGCGCGAGGAGCAGAAGCAAACCTGCCGCCAACAAGAACCTTTTCCGCATCGGAAGCTCCAATTCGGCTTAGTGTTATCGCCAGCCGCGTTCTCGACCTCTTTTTTAGATGAACCTTACCTCGAACCCGGCTACACGCCCGGCCAGTAGAGCACCGCGACGGGCGCCGACACGGAATTTTCGCTCTTGCGTAGTCGGAAAGCAAGCGAAATCGTCCGAAAGGGGAGGGAGAGATGGCGCTGCGGGGAAGAAAAGGCCCAACCGCGCCCGGTTGGGCCAGGATGTAAGTTAAGCGTGAGCCGACTCTACGCCACTTTGGTGACTTTGTCGGCTTGAGGCCCCTTTTGCCCTTGCACGACCTCAAATTCGACAGTGTCGCCCTCTTGCAGGGTTTTGAAGCCTTCACCTTGAATGGCCGAGTAATGGACGAACACGTCAGCTCCGCCATCCTGGCCAATGAATCCGTAGCCCTTGCTATTGTTGAACCACTTTACTTTCCCTTGAAGTCTTGCCACTTCGTCCTCCTTGATCAACTGTGTGCCTGCCGGACAATCGAGCGACGCAAAAACAAAAAGCCGGGGAACCGTGCTTCCCGGCTTCTCTCAACTTCGCTTTCCCGACTGAAACACCGTGCAAGCTCCTTCCCATTAGATATAAAAGCCCCCCCAAGCTTGTCAAGAGATTATTTCGCCTTCCTGTTTATCGCCTGGCGAAACGGGATTCGACTGAGGAGCCAGAGGAGGCCGACCAGGGTTTTCCCGTCACGAATCCTCTTGCCGCGAAGCATTCGGATAAGCTCCCGCCGCGTGAATAGACGCGCAGAGATGCGCTCATCGGCTTCGGGCTGGGCCGCGGAATGCCTGAGCCCGCTCGCCTGAATCAAGAACATCTTTTCGGAGAGGAAGCCAGGGCTCGGCAAAAAATCCAAGAGCGGCGTGAGCCTCTTGGCCCGGTATCCTGACTCTTCCAAAAGCTCGCGCTCCGCCGCGCCGAGCGGCGTTTCGCCCGGCTCGATCGAGCCCGCCACCAGCTCCCAGAGCGACTGCTTCGCCGGGTGGCGGTATTGTCGGATCAAGAGCACTCGGCCGTCCGCGAAGGTCGCGAGGACCACGACCGACCCGCGATGGACTACCACCTCGCGGACCGCGCGCACCTCGCCAGGCTCAATCACGCAGTCCACCCGCACGTCCAGGACCCGCCCTTGATAGACTCGCCGACTTTTGAGAATCCGCGCCAGCCCGCGCATCGTGTCCGCCGCCACCCCTTCTGACCGGATTTCGAGCTCGAGAGAACGGGGCGAGGATACCATGTTCGGCCCGAGACCGTTCGAACCGGCTCGAAGAGGGAAAGCGCCTTCCAGCTTTTCACGCTCGCCGGAAGGCTGTTATCCTGGTGACGGAGGCCGAAAGGACTGATGCCTGCCATGAAGCTGACCGCGTTGATTGTGGACGATGAACAGCCGGCGCGCGACGAACTCGTTTTCCTCCTCAAAGGCTTCCCCGAAGTGGAAGTGGTCGCGCAGGGGAAGAACGGCCCCGAAGCCATCGGGATTATCCGCGAGCTCGAGCCGCAGCTCGTATTCCTGGACGTGCAGATGCCCGGTCTCGACGGATTCGGGGTCATTAAGAAGCTCCTGGAAAAGAAAGCGCGCTTGCCCTTTGTCATCTTCGTCACCGCTTACGACCAATATGCGGTCCAAGCTTTTGAAGTCAATGCGATGGATTATTTGTTGAAGCCCATCGCCAAAGCTCGGCTCGAAAAGGCCTTGGCGAAAGTGAAGCGCAGCGTGGAGGCGACGGCATCGAGCGCCGACAAGCTTGCCCGTTTGGTGCAAACGGTAGAAGAGCGGCCGCCAGTTCAGAAAACCAAGCTGCTGGTTAAAAGCGGCGGACGGCTGTTTCTGGTGGACTCGGACGACGTCATTTTCGCCAGCATCGAGGACGGCGTGATTACGGTCGCGACCAAGGATTTCGAGGGCGAGTCGAATTTCCGGACCGTCGAAGAGCTGCAATCGGTCCTCGACTCCAAAACCTTCTGGCGCGTCCACCGGTCGTACCTGGTGAACATCAACCGCATCAAGGAAATCATTCCGTGGTTCAAGAGCTCCTATCAGCTCAAGATGGATGACCGCAAGCAAACTTCCGTCCCCGTCAGCCGCGCGCAAACCCGTAAGCTGCGCGAATTGCTGAATTTGTAGCCCCCGGCCGCGGAAGTTCGGCGTGTGATGAAGACCTGGCGACTGACCGTCCTTCGATCCGGCGCCTGTTGCCGAGCGCGCCCAAGAAATTTCAAACTGCACGATTACCGGGTTCGGCGCGAGAAGTGTTTTTCCATGGCTTCCACGAGGCCGCGCATGGTGGATTCCCGGGCTTCGAAAGTGGCCGGGAAACCCAGGCTTCGAAGGGTGGCGGAGGTGACCGGGCCGATCGAGCCGATGGCCGCGCGCTGGAGGAACATTTCGCGCTTGTGGCTCGTGAGCAAGCGGACCAGGTGTGCAGCCGTCGAGGAGCTCGTGAAAGTGAAAGCGTCGGGCGGCGGGTCGAGCAAGGATTCGAGCTCGCCGGGGGCGAAACTCGCCTGGATAGTTTCGTAGGCGCCGACCACTTCCACGCGCGCGCCTCGCTCCTGGAGCGCCCTCGGCACCAAGTCGCGAGCCACTTTGGCGCGAGGAATGAGCACCCCGCGGCCGCGAAGGTCCCGGCCCGAGAGGGCTTCAACGAGACCCTCGGCGCGATATTCATGGGGGACAAAATCCACGCGCACGCCGCATTTCGCGAACTCGGCGGCCGTGACGGGCCCGATGGCGCCTATCATCAAGCCCTTCAAAGCGCGCGCGTCGCGATCCGCGGCTTCCAGGCGCGCCATGAAGTTCCTGACGCCGTTCGCGGAGGTGACAAGAAGGTATTCGAACTCGTCCAGCCGTCCAATCGCGTCATCGAGCGGGGCCCAGTCTGCGGGAGGGCGAAACTCGATGGCGGGGATTTCGACCACCGCCGCGCCGCGCTCTTCGAGCGAGTCCCGAAGGCTCGCTGCCTGCTCGCGCGCGCGCGTGACCACGATTCTCCGGCCGAAAAGCGGGAGGCGTTCGAACCAGCGCAAGCGTTCTCTGAGCCGCGCGACTTTGCCGACGACAATCACCGTTGGCGGCTCGATCGTTCGCGCCCGCTCGGCGATGTCGGTGAGCGTCCCCACAATCACTTCCTGTTCCGGCCGAGTTCCCCAGCGGATCACCGCCACCGGGGTCGCCGGATCCCGCCCACGCTCGACCAGCGCACGCGCAATGGCCGCCAGGTTGCGCGTGCCCATGAAAAAAACCAGCGTGCTGTTCGAGCCCGCTATGCCCTGCCAATCAACCAGGGAGCCTGCCTTCAAGGGATTCTCCTGCCCGGCGATGAAGAACACCGAAGAGGCAAGCTCGCGGTGCGTCAGGGGAATGCCCGCATAAGCCGGCGCGGCCACGCCGGAGCTGACGCCCGGGATGATTTCGAAGGGGACGCCGGCCTCCGCCAACGCTTCCGCCTCCTCGCCGCCCCGGCCGAAGATGAACGGGTCGCCGCCTTTCAACCGCGCGACAACCAGACCCGCTACGGCTTTAGAGATGAGGAGGTGGTTGATTTCCCCCTGTGGCCGTCGCGGTGCCCCGCCGCGCTTGCCGGCAAAAATCTTTTCGGCCTCGGGCCGGCAATACCGAAGGAGCTCGCGCGACACGAGGAAGTCGTAAAGGACGCAGTCGGCGCGCTCCAGCGCCCTCTTGCCTTTAAGGGTTAAGAGGCCGGGGTCGCCGGGGCCGGCGCCGACAAGATAGACTTTTCCAGGCATCTAGCTGCTTAGCGGACTGTTGAAAAGGGTTTCGCGAGAGCGAACGTCAGGGCACGGCTTCAGCTTGCCTGCAGCAAGCAGGGCGTGCCGCAACGTGCGCCCTTTGCTTTCAAAAATTTAGTTCTTGCGATCCGTTCTTCGGCACGCTCAAAAGCGTGCCCTTTTCCCGTTGCGCGGGACGACAGATTTTTCAACAGCCTACCCAGTGGAGCGGGTGCTCGACGTCAGGTCGGGCGGCCGAGCCACGCCGAGGCGAGCAAGGTGCGCGCTCCCTGCTTCTCGAGATCTTGTGCGAGGCGAGCGCCCAGGCTTTCGGGGTCATCGGCCGGGCCCGAGGCTTCCGCTCGTATCAAACGAGTGCCGTCGAGAGCCGCGACGACTCCGAGCAGGCGCATGCGATGCTGCTCGCCGCTCCCGTAGGCCGCGAACGGCAGGTCACACCCTCCACCGAGCGCCCTGAGCGCCGCGCGCTCAGCCCCCACCGCCGAGCGCGTCGCCGTATGGTCGAAACTCTTGATAGCCCCCGCCACCCTGCTGTCGTCCCGCCGAATCTCAATGGCGAGCGCCCCTTGGCCGACCGCCGGACAGAGTTCCTCGACCGCGAAATACTGCGAGATGCGGCCTTCGAAGCCCAGCCGCTTTAGGCCCGCCGCCGCGAGCACCACCCCGTCGCAAGCGCTCTCGTCGAGCTTGCGGAGGCGCGTGTCCACGTTGCCGCGCAGGGGCGCTATGGAGAGGTCCGATCGCAGCGCCCGCAATTGCGATTGGCGGCGCAGGCTGCTCGTTCCCACTCGCGCCCCAAGCGGGAGCGCGTCCAACCGCACGTTTCCCTTCGTCACCAGAACATCGCGTGGGTCTTCGCGTTCGGGGACCGCCCCGACCGTGAGGCCATCCGGCAACGCCGTCGGCAGGTCCTTCATGCTATGGACGGCGAGGTCCACGCGGCCCGCAAGAAGCGCTTCTTCGATTTCCTTGATGAACAGGCCCTTGACCCCCGAGCCTGTTAGGGCGGCGCTCGGCTCCCGGTCGCCCGTGGTCCGGAAGCAAGTGATTTCGGCCTTGTGGCCTGCGGCGGCGAGGTTTGCCTTCACCCATTCTGCCTGCCAGCGGGCGAGCGCGCTTCCCCGCGACCCGATCCTAAAATCCATTCGCCGCCTCATTCCCCCACGCCGAAAATGCGTCGAATCAAGCGCACGATATTCCCGTGCTCGGGGCGGTCCGCACCGTCTTTCAGCTCCGTGAGCGGGCCGTGGAGGATCTTGTTTTGAATGGCGCGAGTCAAGGCCTCCACGGCCCGACGCTGGTCGGGGGTGAGCGCGGCCAGGCGGCCGCCAAAACGCTCGAGTTCCGCTTCCCGAATCCGGTTCAAGCGCGCTTCGATGGCGACGATGGTGGGGGTGAGCTCGCGCGTGGCGAGCCGTCGCTGGAGTCGGGTCATCTCCTCCTCGATAATTTTTTCCGCGCGCGCCGCTTCGCGCTGGCGCTCCAGGCGATTTGCCTCCACGACCTGCTCGAGGTCGTCAATATCATAAACGAAGGCGTTGTCGAGCTCGTTGACCGCCGGGTCGATGTCGCGGGGCACGGCGATGTCCACGAAAAAGATGGGGCGGTTCTTGCGCGCGGCGAGAAGTTTTTCGGCTTGGTCCTTGGTGACGACAAAGTGCGGCGCGCCGGTCGAGCTGATGACGATATCCGCACGGTCAATGGTAGCGAAAAGGTCTTCGAAGCGGATGGCCGTGCCGTGGAACGCCTGGGCCAGCTCTTGGGCGCGCTCGTAGGTGCGGTTGCTGACGAAGATGGCGCTGGCGCCGCTGCGCAACAGGTGCCTCGCGGCGAGCTCGCTCATCTTGCCCGCGCCGATGACGAAGACGGTTTTGCCCGCGAGCGAGCCGAAGATTTTCTTGGCGAGTTCGACGGCGGCGTAAGAGACCGATACGGCCGACGACCCGATGGCGGTTTCGCGGCGCACTCGCCGCGCCACCGCCAGTGAGCGGCTGACGATCTCGTCGAGCGCGCCGTCGAGCGCGCCCACGCGCCGCGCCGTCGCGTAGGCCTCCTTCACTTGCCCCAGCACCTGCGGCTCGCCCAGGACCATCGCATCGAGGCTGGAAGCGACCCGGAAAAGGTGCCGGACGACATCCTGCTGCCGGAGCCAGTAAAAGTGGGGCTCGAAGGGCGCGAGGTCGCAGTGGTGATATTCGGCGAGAAACGACCGCAGGATCGGCGCCGCCTCGACCTCGTCCCGCGCGTTGGTCACCAGTTCCACGCGGTTGCAGGTGGACAGAATCATCCCCTCGAGAATTCCATCGCGGTGGGCGAGGGCCGACACCGCGCTCGCCAGCCGCGCTTCCTGAATGTTCATCCGTTCTCGCACCTCGACGGGCGCAGTGCGATGATTGATTCCCACCAATAGTAGGTTCATAGCGAAGACGGGGTCAGCCTCCGTGGTTATCAACCCCCGCTTTCTCGACCGCCCACAAAATTACCCATCGTCAATTCCCTCCGCCTAAATTCGGGAAATATCCGTGCAGCCCGCTCCACATGCTGATGCCGAGAAAGGTCACGAGCACCGCCACGAACCCGAATATCGCCAGAGCGGCCGAGCGCCGACCTCCCCAATTGCCGCTCAGCCGGGTCGCGAACAGGACCAGGTAGATCAGCCAAGTCACGATGGAAGCGAGAATCTTTGGGTCAAGCTCCCAAGGGCCTTTCCAGGTTCGGCTCGCCCAAACGAAACCTGTCAGGATTCCGAGACTCAGCGAAGGAAGCCCCAACACCAGCGAGCGGTAATAGAGATGGTCGCAGACCTCGAGGGCCGGCAGGCGGAAATAGAATGCTCGCGGGTTCTTGGATTTCAGTTCGCGCGACTTGATCAGATACATCAGCGCCGCGACAAAGGTCAGGAAAAAGCCGACGTAGCCGAGGAGAATGGATGCGATGTGGACGAGTAACCAGCGGTTCCGGAAGGCGGGTGATTCAAACGAACTTCCCGCGCGCAGCGCGGAAAGCAGCGTCAGAAGAAGTACCAGCGGGAGCATGAAAAGGCCGAGGGACGCGATTCGATAGCGTAGGTAAACCAGAAAGAAAGCCAGCGTGGCGAGAAATGTGAATGACGAGAGCGCGCTGCGGACGTCGGTGATAGGCAGGCGATGGATTCCGGCGGCTTGGGCGGCCAGCGAGGCGGCGTGAAACCCCAGGCCCAGCCCGAGCGCCCCGAGCGCCGACGGCGATAGCAATGGGCGCCTCCGAGCGACGGACGGGACCGTCAGCGCCAGGCCCAGCCCGTAAAGCCCCACGGCCAACCAAAGCAACACCGCATCAGCATTCATCTCGCAGTGCCCACGCTAACCAAATAATTATAGCATTCGAGATGGGCGCGCAACCGGCCTCGACAGGCAGCGCGGCGGAGCGCAACAGGTGACGGCGCGGGGGCCGTCTGCGAATGACCGTCGGGCCCGATCGGATTGAGTCAGCCACAGCTAAATAAGGTGGGGCAGCGAAGGTCAGACGAGGAGATTCTCCAACAGCTCGTTTGGTTTGAATGCCTTCTCAGTGCTGATCGAAACCGAGAACAGCTTACGCGGGTCACTTTCCCCGTGCCCTAGGAAATATTCCGCGCCCCCAAAGAGCCTTTGGCACAGGGCCCGGATTTCGGGCTCGAGCGCTTCGCGTGTGCGGTTCGAATTGGGCGCCAGCAGCCGGTCATTGATGAACATTTCCATCTCGCGGCGATTGAAGCGAATGCTGCCGTTGAGGGTCGAATCATCCTCCAGGCGCTGGCATGCGCCAATCGCTGCGCGCACGGCCTGCTCGAGGCGATCCTGCAGATTGCCGTCGAGCAGCGCTTTGCGATTGTACCGAACGCCCAAGCGGTTATCGGCGTTGTCCACGCTATAATTTGCTTCGTGCCCGATCAGGACCACGCCCGGACCAGCGGGCACGTGGCGGTAATCAGCTACATCCAGCAGAAGCTCCTCGCACTCCTGATCCTGAATCCACCGGTGAAAAACAGGGATGAGCGGCTCCAGGTCCGCATCCTCGGGGTTTTGAACCATGAGCTTTACGTTCACGTGCTGGATGTCCAATTCTAATTCTCCATCAAACGGTGACTGGCGTTCCCATTCGGTAGTAGCAACTGTGCGACGCCTCGATAAAGAGCTGCGCTTCTTCGATAAGAAAGCGCGCTTTTTCCGGATGGCGGGGCGCCTCAACATTGCGATGCGCCGCGAAGAGGTAATGCGCGAACTTGCCCCCCGCGAAGGGATCGAAGAATTTCTGCGTTTCGTAAAATCGTGTTCGGAATTCTTGGACAATCTGCTCCGGGTCGTCAGAAATGCCCGGCAATTCCGCCGCGACCAGGGATTTCGCGGCCTGGAGCATGGACTGATAACCCATTTGCCATGCCCGGTGATAGTCTCCGGCTTCCAAAGCCAACTGGGCTTCAAAGACCTGCCGCTCGGCGGCCGCCAGGCCGAAATCCACCGAGGAAACAACTTCCCCGGCGCACTCGCCGACTCCCATATCCCCCAAACTGTATTCCCGCGGATCGTTCCAGTCCCTGAAGAACCCGCGGTCGCTCTGCTCCGCCGGTGGTCGCGTCAAGTCTTCGAGAAGGTTTTTGACCTCCGCTTTGCCAATTCGCTTGATAAAATCCCGGAAGCTCTCGCCTTTTTTGCGGGCGGCCAAGTAGCGGTTAGTGAGCCGCGTCACAACTTCCGGAATGTTTTTGGACGGAATCGCCATCATGGGCAGTCCATAGGAGCCCGCGTTGTGCTCCCATTCGCCACCCAGCACAACCTGGAAGTGGGGAACCGCGTAACCCGCCATTTTCCGGCTGACGCCATAAAAGCCCAAGTCCGCCACGTGGTGTTGCCCGCAACTGTTAAAGCAGCCGCTCACTTTGATGTGCAGGTTCTCAACCGCCGCATCCAAGTTGAAGCTTTGTTCGGCGAGCCGCTTGCGCAATTCCGCGGCGAGCCCGCGCGAAGAAGAGATTCCCAGTTTGCAGGTATCCGTGCCGGGGCAGGTGGTGACGTCGACGATTGTGCCGGCGCCGGCCGTGCTAAGTCCCGCCGCCTTCAAGTCTCGGTAAATTTCGGAAAGGTCGGCGCAACTCACCCACCGGATAACGAAATTCTGCTCCACCGCGGTTCGCACGGTTTCATTCGTATACTTGCGGACGATATCGGCGAGGTCGCGAAGTTGTTGGGCCGTAATATCGCCCAGGGGCAGAGCCACGGTTACGGTCGCGTAGCCCTCCTGCCGCTGGGGCCGGATATTGGTCCGAATCCATTGCCGAAAATCTTCCGAGTCGCCGGCCGGAATTGTGCCACCCGCACTAAGGGGTTCCTCGCGAAATCCCTCGGCGGTCTGAACATACTCGGTCCAACGCGGGTCGGGCGGAAGGTTCTTACGCTCCTCCAGAACCAGTTCCCGGAACTTTTCGATTCCTAGATCGTTCACCAAGAATTTGATCCGCGCGCGGTTGCGATTTTTCTTCTCGCCGTACTGCGCGAAGACACGTGCGATGGCCTGCGCCAGGGGCAGCAGTTCCTCAACTGGAACGAAGGAATCAAACAACTTCGCCTGGTAGGGGACGGTTCCGAGACCCCCGCCCACGTACATTTGAAAGCCTCGCTTTTTTACGCCGTCCACGGTGCGCTCGACTGCCACCAATCCCAAATCGTGCATGTTCGCCAGGCCGCAGGCGTGCTCGGAGCAGCCGCTAAACGACGGCTTGAATTTTCTGCCGAAGTTCTGGCAATCGGGATGGCCCAGCAGGAACTTGGACAAGGCCCGAGAGTAAGGGGTCACGTCGAAGGTTTCGTCCTGACAGACCCCCGCAAAAGGACAAGCGGTGACGTTGCGAACCGAATTACCACAAGCCTCGCGCGTGGTAATTTCGGCGGCGGCCAAGCGCCGCATCAGCGAAGGTGTGTCGTCAATATGCACGTAATGGAGTTGCACGTCCTGCCGGGTGGTGACATGGGCGATCCCGTCCGAATATTCCTCGGCCAGCTCCGCCAGAGTTTCAAGCTGCCGGGCGTTCAGCCCGCCGCCGGGGATCTTGATGCGCTGCATGCCCGGCGCGTCCCACAGCGTGTTTGGTCCTTTGGTTAGGGATCCTGAGGGATAAAGGAGTTTCTGGACTTTCTTCCCGTCATGTCTCTGACCGCTGTCATAACGCTGTCCGTAAGCGCCCCGGCGCAGGCGCGTTTCGGCAAACACGCGCTCCTCGATTTTACCTTGTCTGCGCAGCCTGAGTTCTGTTTCAAAAATCTCGATTTCGCGGGCCAAGCCTTCGGGAATTTGCCCGGCCAATTGTTCGGCCCAAAACGCGTTCGATGCTTTCATGTCCTAGCTCCAAAAATAAAAAACCCACCGCCAGCTTGCTGCCGACGGTGGGTTTTGGATGAGACCTGAATTAAACCACTACAAGCTCACGCCTCCCACACACGCCGGCCGCGTCCGACAACAACACATCAGGCCAGCTTGAGAGAGGCTCGTAACCATATCCGACGGTTATCTTAGGTTGGAAAGGGAGCGATTGTCAACAGGTAATTGGCCGAGTCGCCGTGGGGTGCTTTCCCCCTGGCGCCGCGTGGTTGATTGCTGTGGAGGCGAAAGACCTCAACCGAAACCCCAAACCGGCCGATGAAGACGGCATGAGCGGAGGGGCTTCCAAGGCGAACCCACTCCCTGCCGAGCACCCGGAAAAACTTCGGCGCAGCGAACGGGTGTTCATCCGCATCCCCATCGAAGTTAAAGGCAGGGAGGGCGATGGAAAACTCTTCAGCGAACAGACGGCCACCGTGGTCATCAACCGGCACGGCGCGCGGATCAGATTGAAAGCCGCCGTCCGGCCGGAGGACACGGTCTCGGTGACCAACCACCAGAATTCGATGACGTGCCCGTTTCGGGTAGTGGCGCGCGAGGCGAAGGCGCTCGGGACGGGGCCCGAGTGGGGGGTCGAGTGTCTGGAGCCGGACCTGAATTTCTGGGGGATTTCGTTCCCCGAAAAAATCATAGAACCGACGCCCACGCCCACCGTGCCGGACTCCGTAGACGCGTTGCTCGAGTGTTCCGCGTGCCGCTCCCGCGAATTCGCCCAATTGACTCTCGATGAATACCGCCAGCTAGCCTCCACTATGCGATTGGAGCGCCACTGCCCGCGATGCGGCGCTAACACCGCGTGGAGCTTCGGATTTGTCGAAGCCGAAGAAGAGACGCCCGGCCAGGTCTCGGCTGGTGAGTTTCGAGGGGAGAGCGGGGCGGAGCGGCGGCGCGCCAAACGCGTGGCCCTCAAGCTGCCGGTGAAGATTCGCCTCCAGGACGGGCGCGAAGAGGTAGCGAGAACCGAAAACCTCTCAAAGACCGGAGTGTGTTTCAGTTCAACACAAAATCTCCACGTGGGCGAGCGGGTCCATGTGGGCGTGGGCTATTCGGAGAGTGGCGAGGTTATTGAGGAAGTCGAGGCGCGCGTAGTTTGGCGGCGCGAATACGAAGGTGGCAAGTCAGCCCTCTACGGAGTGCACTTGGAAGAGACCGTGTAATCGGATCTGCGGCCCTATTTCTGCGGTTGGCCCATCCTCTATTCCTTCCGCACCACTTCGAGCTCGGCGGACGGGGAGAGCAGGCGATCGAGCCGGCCGAGGTTATCCACCCACAAATCCACACGCAGTGTGTTGGTGGTGACGATCAAGTGTCTCAGATTCTTCTTTTTCCCCCGACCTTTCGTTTCTGCTGTCCCCGCGTCCGCGACTGCTAGTCCTCCCGGGAGGGCTTCCTGCGGGATGAATCCGTTGAAGGCTTGAATGCCGCCGGGGGACGCAAGGTAGCGCCTTACGAGCAGCTCATACTGGTGGAAGATATTGTTGTCGAGGATGACGAGGTCCGGCCCCAACCGGAAGACCCGGACATCCTCCTTCCCGTTCGATTTCTTAAGCACGCTTCGGGCTGGCGAACTGCGAAAGTCCACCTCCAAATGGTAAATGTCGGGACTCTTCTCGTCCCAGGCATATGAAATCGGCTCGAGCTTGGAGCTCAAGACGAGCTTTGGAAAAGTGTGGATATTCACGGCCCGGCCGCTGTCTTCATAAAGCAGGGTGACTTCGCCCTGGGCCAGGATTTGGTTCGAGGAAGAGCGAATCGAAAACTTCTCTGTCCCCATGGGGCGACCAGCCTGAGAGATGATAAATGTCCCTTGGTCGTTGAAGGCCGAAGGCGGCGGCGACTGGGGGTAAGGGGTGGAAGGAACGACCGCGGCAAGAATCGCCACTGCCAGGGCCTTACAGAGAATTCGTTTCAAGGCCGCTCTGCATCCTTTCCGGTCAGAAAAGGTCCAACCGCAGAATTTGTTCCACAACTTGTTGGGGAGCCTGGCTTCCGGAGGAAACGCGGAAGTGGGCAAGGCGGTAGAAGGGAATCCGTTGCTCGAGGAGATGGCGAAAGCTCGCCGCGTCACGGAACAGCGGCCGTGTCTCGATCCCTTCCGAGCGCCGAAGCAGTTCTTCGAACGGACAATCCAACCATACGGTAGTCCCGCCGCGCTCGCGGATGAAGTCCATATTTGCCGGCTGCACAAACGTTCCGCCGCCGAGCGCGATGACCCCGGGCTCGCTCTTTGAGGCTTCGGTCAGGGCAGCGTGTTCCAGCTCGCGGAAAAGCGGTTCTCCGAGTTGCTCGAAGATTTGGCGGATGCTGAGACCCTGTCCGGCTTCGATGGTTTGGTCGAGGTCCACGAATGGCCAGTGGAGCTCGTCGGCCAGCCGCCGGCCGGTCGTGGTCTTCCCGCTGCCCATGAATCCCACGAGGTAAATCAATTGGGTCCGTTGACGGCTCATTCGCGGCCGGACCGGGCCCCACGGCCCGTTCCCGGACATTATAAGACATCGTAGGGATTTTTCCGACCGGCAATTCGAGGGGAGAAGGGTTTCAGCGCATGGTCCGAAGACGGATGGTCCCGCTGTAGGACCGCAAATCGAGTCGGGCTTTGCCGGTGTTATGGGTCCCAAACAGGCTGGTGGCGCCGCGCGGGGTGGCATCGTGCTGGTTGCGAATAACATCCACGCCGTTGTCCAGCCGGCCCTTCACGCTTTGGGCATGGATCTCAAAAGAGGCGGACGCTGGACAGAGAATGTCCAAATCCCCGCTGTATGCAGACAAAACGTATTCGCCACCGGGCGCGAAGTCGCCTTCGTAGATAATGCGGCCCGAGGTCGTCGTGCCGCGGATTTTGGTGCTGGTGGGGTCGACGAATTTCAGGCTGCCGTTGATGGAGGAAGCTTCCACGTGGCCGGCGGGCCGGTCAATTTCAACATCCCCTCCGATGGAGTGAACGTCCAAATGGCCGGAGGGGTCAACAACCGTGATACTCCCCCCCACGGACTGCACCCACGTTTCCCCCGTCAGCCCTTCCACCTGGACATGGCCCTGCCGATTTCGAATCTCCAGGCTCGCCCCCACGGGGACACTAAGCATGTAATCGGCTTTGGCCGCCTCGCCCGTCACGGAGGGATCAAGAATATGGGTCAAGAATTGGACCCTGTCGGCTCGCCCGCTCGCGGGCATCGGCTCGGCATCCACTTCCACGTGGGGCGAGGAGGGCGTGCAAGCGGCTCGCACGCTGTCTTTGTCCCAGCTCCGCACCGTGACTTGGCCGCTGAGGTTCGAAATCGTGATAGTGGGAGCGGAACTGGTCTGGAACTCAAACACCTTTGCCGTCTGGACCGGATCGGTTGCGGCGAGCAAACTGATGGGGAGAAATACCAGAAGGATTCGGTACCAAGGTTTCTTGAGCAAGTGGCAATTGGTGGCTTTCAAATAGGAACCCGGAGCCCTCATTTCGTCCTTTCGCACACCCTAACGCACATCTTCAAGAGCCGATTGCAGAACTTCGGCCTTTTCAGCGTATGCAGCCATAAGATATTCTTGGGCCAATGTATCGGACGGCTTCGCCTCGACCGTCGCGCGGCACTCTTTGATCGAGTCGTTTAGGGAGTCCAGACTCTTCCGGTAAGTCGCCTTGATGGCAGGGTCGAGCTTGGCTTCCCGCGCCGCATAATTTTCCTCCAACCCGGTGACGGTTTTCGCCAGCTCGGGTGAAACGTCAAACTCAACCGGCGCCAGAAGGGCGACCGTGGTGTCGGCGGGAGCCAAGTTTTCGAGGCGCCCAGGCGTCCTCACGAGAAGTCCAGCAGTAATCGCCAGAAGAGCCAGTGCGCCAACCGGCGCGGCCCACTCGAACCAGGCGAAGCCGGGGAAACGCTCGAACCAAGCCACCGGCTCCTTCACGAGCCCCTCGGCGGCCAGTGTGGCTCGGAGGTTCAACCACATGCGCGCGGGGGGATCCTCCAAGGGGAGTGCCCCGCTTGCTTCGCGGATCGCTTCGAGGTCGGCGAGGACGACGGAGCAAAACTCGCAGTCCTGGGCGTGGCGCTCGACCTCCAGCCGCCGCTCGCCTTCGAGGAACGCGGAGAGTTCGAGATCAAACGCCCGGCAGGCGCTTCGCGAGAGTTCCGGTTTGTCGTTGCTCGAACTGGCCATAGCCTTTTTACCTGTCCTCGTCCGGGGCGGGGCGGGGCGTCCGGGTGGGAATTCCTTTCCCACCCTTTCTCAGCCCTTCGCGCAACTTCATCCGCGCCTTGTGGAGTTGCGATTTGGAGTTGCCTACCGAACAGTTCATAATCTGAGCGATTTCGTTATGCTCATACCCTTCCACGTCGTGCAATACGAAAATTGCGCGGTAACCCGGCGGAAGGTCTCCGATAGCCTTGAGCAAGCTAAGGCGGTCCACGGAGCCAATCAAGCGGCGATCGTCGTCGCCATAATCCCTCTTGACCGGTTCCTCCTGGCCCTGGTCAAATTCATCAAGCGAGACCTGCGGAAGCTCCTTCTTCCGGAGGTGCATCAGCACCACGTTGACGACCAAGCGGTGAAGCCAGGTGGAAAACGCCGACTCGCCGCGAAAGGTCGCAATCTTCCGAAACAGTTGTAGGAACGCCTCCTGGCTCAGGTCCTCGGCTTCGGCCGTATTTCCGGTCATGCGCAAGCAGAGGGAATAGACGCGCCGCTTGTAAGCCCCGAAGAGCGCGGCAAACGCCGCCTCGTCGCCTCGTTGCGCCTGTCCAATCAGTTGGGATTCGGAGGCGGCCTTAGGCGCCCCATCTATTGGTGGACTCAAACGTCTCCACTATGGGCCGCACCCGATTCCACACGGTGGGATGCGGTGCCTCCGCTGGGAGTTGCATCGGGCTCTGGGGCGTCAGCCCAGGAAGGGGCTAACCGTCCGGCCGGGAGGCCCTACGGCGTGGCGGGAGTATGGAAAACTGCTTTTCCGACCCCCGCGTTCCCTACGGCGTCGTAGGCCCGAAGCATAATAATGTGCTCGCCGGGACCAAGCCCACCAACCCGCACCGAAAATCGTTCCTGGCGCGAATCCACGACTCCGTCGTCGGATACTATGTCCTTCCAGTCCTTGCCGTCCGTCGAGACTTCAGCGCTCTGCAAGGGAGAAGTCTTATCGTCCACCAGGAACTGGACTTCCACACTCTTCCCGCTGACCGTCTGGTGCGCGACCGTGACCAGCGGAGGGGTCGAATCCACCCAGAACGTGCCGCTGACGGATTCACTCTTACGCGCCGTCTCGGCGGGGTTCGAGTCCTCGTCGGAGGCAACGAGCTTGGCCACGTACTCCCCGTCGGGCAATTGGTGCGGTTCAAGGGAAAAATTTGTTTGCTGTATTTGGTCTTTCAGCAGGTGCCATTCGCGCTCGTCAGCAGCCTTGACGTAAATTGAGTAGACCAACTGGTCGCCGTTCGAGTCCTCCGCCTGCCATGTAAACGTCGTGGCGTTGCCGCTCGCGGAGGTTTTGGCGCGGGCCGGGGGGCCAAAAGAGTTGGGCCCAGGAGTCATCGTCATTGTCTGCGGCCCTCCGCCTCCAAAAGAGGGTGAAACGGGCCCCGCCGGATTCCCCGCCTCGGCGCCGCTCGAAACCGTGAAAGACCGAATCTCCGGAGGGAGGTTTTGGTTGAGGTAGGCCACGGTCACTTCGTCGAGCGAAGGGCTGGTGCCATTTGTGGTCCGCAAAACGGCCTTCCACTGGATGTAGCGCGCCGGATCGTTCTTGATGGGGCTGCCGTTCGGGTCGCGATACGGCCCTGTCCAATCGCTCCAGGTGAGATCGGGCCGCTCCGAATTTCCGCTGCGCGCAAAGAACTCGACCGCGGTCCCGTCCGGCACTTCGCCGCGCCACGTCAGCGTGCCCCAGCGCGAGATGGCTTTGGTGTCCTTGACCGAAGACTCGTAGGTGCCCTCTTTCACCGTGCTCGACCCCAGTCGAATCAGGCGCGCGATATTGCTGGTGGCGACGAAAAGGTCGGGGCCGGTGAAAAGCAGCCGCGTCGCCATCGCCTGGCCGGTCTCCGAGACGAGTGTCAACTCGCGGCTGTCGCGCCGGGGCTTCAGGTCGAAGACGCGGCCGTCCGTATCGGTGGAAAAATAAACCTGGTCCCCTTTGACGGCGAGTCCGAAGACCGCTTCGTTGTTCGAGGTCCAAACCGTCTCAGCCGAGTAGTCGGGCGCAATTTCGATGAGCGAGCCCTTGCCAAGATTTGCCGCCGGTGGTGTGAAGCCCACGGTCATGGGGGCGCTGCGGGCGAATCCGGCGGGTCCCGTTTCCCCCGGCCGGGTCTGGGCTGTTAAGGCTTCTTCTTCTGTCCCTGCAACAACAGTGACGGTCGTGCCCGAAACCGCCGGCCCTGGCGACATGTTGGGGCCGAGGAACGGCGCGCCGCCCTTGCCCCCTGGCCCGCCGAGTGCCGCTGCATAGATGTGGCCTCGAGAGTCCACGGCCAGATCATGAATTTCCGGCAAATTCGCTTGATAGAGAACGTAAGGTTTCCCTGCCGGTGTGATACGGTAAACCAGCCCATCGGGATCGCTGCCCGCGAGCAAGTTGCCCTGGGCATCGAACCTCAGGCACATGATATGGGTTTGATGGCTGTCGAAAAAAACCTCGCCTTTGCCGGAAGGGTCTATTCGATAGATCAGCCCGCGGTCGCCGGTACCGGCGTAGAGGTGCCCGGCGGCGTCGAATGCCAGCGCCCAGAGGTACTTCGCTTTGGGATCGAAAAAGACCGACGACTTCCCGTCCGGCGTAACGCGGTAAATCTTGCCTTCCGGAGAGCTGCCGGCGTAAAGCGCGCCATCGGGCCCCACTGCCAGCGCAAAGATGTCGGGTTCCGAAGCGGTGAAAAACAGCGAGCCCTTCTGGCTCGAATCGGTGCGGAAGACCTTGCCCTGATGCCCTGTCCCGATATACAGGCGGCCTTCACGGTCCGCCGCCATCGAAAGTGCCATGGTGACGTCGGGGCTAAAAACCGGCTGCGATTCGGGCGCCAGCCGCAAAACGCCGTCTTTGTCGAGCGAGACACCGCTCAGCCGGCCTTTCAGGACTTCGTCGAACGTTCCCACTTGCCAGAACGAGGTGTCCACGGCGGCCAGCGGAATCGCCGCCAATACCCCGAGACCAAGGAGCATGCATCGCAGCCTGAAGAGTTGTTTCATCGGGTGCCTTTCAGAATCCGGGAAGCGCCCAGGCCAGTCGGCCGGCCTCCCCGCCTACTCTCCCGCCCCCGCCACCCGGAGGCTGATGATTCGTTGTCCCGTGATTGCGAAGGTGGAAGGTCTTGTCTCCATGTCTCCGACCACCGACATGCCGCTGAAGATGACTCCCGAGGCGGCGGCGGGGTCCGCCAGGAACGTCTGCACGAGCGAGGGTGGAGGGGAGGGGTATTCGTCCCCTTGCAGGACAAACGAGCGAGCGGGCGCCATCAGCAGCGCGTAAACCCGGTTGTTTCGGCGCATGCGGTTCAGCGCCTTCACCATTTGGCCGAGATCTCGCGGAGCCGTCGTCAGCGGCGTGAATCGGTTCTGAAGAACGTTCATTGCCCCGCCGCTTCCCACCACCACCGAAAGCGTCTTGGCCGAAATGTTGGACGGGATATCGAGTGGGATGCGGTCGGTTATGCTCTCGCCGCCGGGGGTCCTCAGAACAGTGGTGATTTCGATATGGTCGCCGGGCCGGACTTCCGAATTGCTCGACCAAGCTTGCTCGAGCGTCGCCACGCGGCGCTGGTTGAGCGCGACCACGGAAAGATGAATGCTTTTTATGGCCAAGTCCGGGAACCCGCTGCCGAGCAGAAACGCCAGCGGGATCGCTACCGCTCCGCCCGCCATCGCGCCCGCATTCGCGTCTGCGGAAACTACGTCGTCCACATCCACTTGCCCGCCGCTTGAGAGTTCAATCCCACCCTGGATCTGGAAAGTTGAGGGGCCCACCATCCGCTCCGTCGAGGTGAGCGCTGAGACCATACCCAGGTTCATCAGCACCGGGGTCAGGAAGGGATCCTGGACCATCTCGAATTCGTAGCTCTGCGGCTTGTTCAGGGTGGAGGCCAACTGGATGTTGACGGGCACCGTGGGCGCCTTCTCGCCGACCACTCCGTAGATGGCGCCAAACCGGTCTTGCCGGATGCTCCCGAGCGGCGGGCCGGGCGCGTCAAGCTTGAAGGAAGCGTAAAGGTTGGGCACCGTCGTGATCACGTGGGACTCGCCGAACGGATACGCCAAAGGGCCCGCCAACAGGAACCGGTGCCCGCAGGCGAAAAGGTTCGTGCCGGAGCGCGCCGTCACCGTGCAATCGGCGTTGATGTTGAAATCGCCCCGCATTAAATAGACGCTCACCATCGAGCCGGGCACCAGGTCATTCTCGGAATCTTTCCCGCCTTCATCGTTCGACAGGCTGCCGGAAGCGAGCGCGGCCCCGGCCATGGGCTCGAAGCCAAGCCGCTCGAAAAGCGCCGTCGCGGAGCGAATCAGGCCGCTGGGAAACCCGCCCATGCGCAACGGCAGCCGCATCGCCGCAAGGCCATTCTCCTGCTCTGCCGCGGGGAAGAGCTTCTCCAAGTTCAACACGCCATCGCCGGCACTTGGAACCACGCGCCCAACCGGGTCGGTTTCGGCGCGCTCAATGCCGAATGCCAAGCCCCCTCGGGCCACCCCCGCCGGCGCGGTCTTTGATTCCGGCACGACGTCGAGCATTTCCTGAATCGGCGTGATGCCGGCGATGGGCTCGGTGGAAAGAGGAAAGGCCAGCGACACCGCGCCCAGCAGCTTGCCGTCCACATAAACCGGGCTGCCGCTCATACCGAGGATCACGCCGGTCTTCGCCAGCGGGCCTCCCGAGAGGCGCGCCAAAATCACGTCGTGCTTCGGCCCAATCGCGTTCTTGAGGACGCCCAGAACTTCAACTTGGAACTCCTCCACTTTGTTGCCTTCGAAAATCGTCCGGCCTACGCCTTTCAGTCCCGGACGAACTTGGCTAAGGGGGAAAGTCTGGACGGATTCCTGGCCGCGAGCCGGAAAAGGAGCGAGAAGAACTGCAAGCAGCCCGGCTAAAAACCAGCGCGTCTTCATGTCGTGTCCCCGTCCCTCAGTAGGCAGGATACTAGTTTAGGGGATACCCTCCCCGGCGTCAAGTAAGCCCCGCCTCGGGTAGTCACCTAGAATATTTTGAGCGAGTCCTCGCGTACCTTCATCACGATTGCTGCGAGGCGCAGAGCACGAGTCGCATGCTAGTTGTATAATTATGCCGGAGTGAGTCCAATGAGGATCCCTTCTGCAAAGATTCATCCTGGAATCACAATGCACAAGATTCCGGTCAAGGGCCCTGCGGGACTCTTATTCGCAGTCGGCATGGTCATTGTTTTCCTCATATACCTCCCAGAGGCACGATGGTTCTTGGTGCTGAGCCTGGCTCTCGGCGTGATTATCGGGGTCATTCTGCGTCTCACGAGCCGGGATTGAATCTGACCAGTCGTTCATTTTGATTGCTGCGTTTGAAGTGACTTTAGGACGCTAATCCGCCACGCGGAAGGAAGAAAGTCCCTGTTGCCTGGATTGGAACTTTTCCGGCTCCATATCCGTAATCTCTCTCAGAAGGGGAAGGAGGCTCCGGGCGATGATCAAATTCCTGCTTTGGTGCATTCTGCTGGTGCTTTGCTGGCCGCTGGCGATCCTGGCGCTGATTTTTTATCCCATCATCTGGCTGCTGCTTCTCCCGTTTCGAATTTTGGGGATTGCCGTGGACGGCGTGCTGAAGCTGGTGTGGGGTCTGGTCACGTTACCGGGCCGCGTGCTGATGAGCGTGGGCCGGGCGTAGCGTGGGACCCGCTCTCCGGCCCTGCGGCAATGGTCTCCCCGCCCGCAGAGCGGCGGGAACGAAGTCTGCGGTCATTGACCGGCACTACAGAAGTGGAACTTTTTCCTGACCGATTACGTTATGCCTATCGAGGAAGGCTGAAACTGAGGAGGAGAAAATGAAAAGAGTTCTGATAGGGGCACTGGCTCTGGTTCCAGTATGGGCGATTGCGGCGACGGTGGCGCGCGCCGAAGAGCACACGCGCTGGATTCACGTGCGCGTGGTCAGCAAGGAGGCGGAAGGCGAAACCGTGCGCGTCAACGTTCCCGTGGAGTTCGCCGAGCAAGTGCTCCCCGCTATTCACTCGCACGAGTTGCAGGACGGCAAGGTCAAGATTCACGGCAACGTGGAGGGCGTGGACTTTAAACAATTGTACGAGGCCATCCGCAACACCCCCGACAACGAGTTTGTGACTGTTCAACAGAAGGACCAAAACATTCGCATCGCGAAGGAAAATGGATTTCTGACCATCAGAGTGCATCAGACCAAGGATTCTGAAGACGTAGACATCAAAGTCCCGATGCCGGTGGTCTCGGCGCTGCTTTCCTCCGGGAGCGATGAATTGGACATCGTGGCCGGTCTCAAAGCGCTGAAGAGTTACGGGGACACGGAACTGGTGACGGTGAGAGATAAGGATCAGACCGTCCACATTTGGCTCGACTCGAAGAACACTTCGGAATAGTGAGGCGGCGATGGATTCCAAATCCCGAATTCCAGTTTGGCTGTTGTGCCTGCTCGCGCTCACGGCGGTGATGTTCGCGGGCGTGGTTTACGCGGGCGTGGCGATGTACCAGGACGGCGTCGTGGATGTCACCGTCCGCGAGAAGCGCCCCGGCGGCAATAACATCCACATCATCGTTCCAGGAGTGCTCGTTCCGGCGGCCCTGCACCTGGTCCCCAAAGAGGAACTGAAACAGCAGTTGCGGGGCGATTCGCGGGAAATTGAGGAATGGCTCCCTGTCGCCCGCATCGCGGCGCGCGAGCTCGCGCGAATACCTGACGGGCCGCTCGTCGAGGTTGACGATCACCACGACCACGTCCGTATTTTCAAGCGTGGCGGAGTGCTGGTGGTGGATGTGGACGACAACCAGGACACCGTTCACATCTCGGTCCCAATCGCCCTGGTTCGCTCCGTGGCGGACAACCTCCAAGTAAGCGTCGGCCCCGCCTAACAGGCTCATGAAAAAGGGGTTCGGAGCTGTCATTCCGATCCCGCGGTCGCGGGAGAGGAATCTGCTTTTGCTCGCGGCGCCGAAAGACAGAGCAGATTCCTCAGTCCGGCAAACAACGCCGGACCTCGGAATGACATCTTTCTGCGTCTTGGAACAGCCTGCAAAAAAACGGGGGCCCGCCTCGGTGCCGGACGGGCCTCCTCTTCCGAATTGTTCCCGCTTGAGCAGGGAATATACGAGGGCCAAGGCTACGGGCTGGCCTGCTCCAGGATGGCGAAGTCGCCGGGGTTCCACGCCTGCGCGATGATGTAATACTTCCCCCCGATTTTTCGCAGCACGGCGTTGTGGTTGTGCTTGAAGTTTTCGAGGCCCAGGTCTTCTTTCGGCATGATCGTCGAAATGAGCTTGCCTCCTTCGAGGATATAAATGGGCGCGCCTTTGCTCGGGTCGGGGCCGTCGAGCGCGGCGACGATGGCGTAGGGCGCCAGAAAATCAATGTCGCAGGGAAGCGCCCCGGCGGGCATCTTCAGCGTCCCGAGATAATGGCCGTAGCGCGAAAAGCGCTTGATCTGGGAGTTTGGGCGGTTGGAGATATCGAATTCCTTAGTTCCCGGGACCACCGTGATGCCGTGCGCGGTGCGGAATTGGTCCGGCGCATCGCCCTTGCCCCCGAAGGCCAGGGCGTTCCAAACCGCGTCGAAAGGGCTCGTGCTGATGATTTTCGCGGTCAAAACGAAGTCGAGGTTGGAATATCCCGTGGTGACGTAGTAGAGCCCGTCCAGGTATTCAACGTCGGTGGGCGCGAAGTTGCCTCCGCCGCGGAAGTAGTCGTCAATTTCGCGGTATTCGAAGTCTTCATCCCCGCGGGGCTTGTCGAGCGTGTTCACAAGCTTTCCGTCGAGCGTGGTGGTGAAGACCTTGCCAGCGTCGTTCGCCGGAAAGACCAGGTAAGGGTCCCCGTTCTTCGGGTCGTGCCAGATGGTCGTGTCGTGAAGGTTAACTTCCTTCATCGGCGGAGCGGTGGGAAGGAGGCGAATGGTTCTCAAGTCCGAGCTGATCTGGAGAATCCCCGCGCCGGGAAGCGCAAAATACGTTTCGCCGCGGCCCGTGCGGCGGTCCACAGCAAACCCGCCGTGCGCCTTGACCAGCACTTGGCGAGCCTCTTCGGGCAAACTCGCCGAAGTGTAGAGCACCCGGAAACGCATCATCCCCTGGCCGCTGATCCCCGGGATGGCGCGTGGCGGAGCCGCCGCTTCTTCGGCCGCGTGACGCGGAGGGCGAACGTAAAGCCTCTGGTCGTGCGCGCGAAGAGAACCTCCGAGCGTAGATATTTCAGCTAGCACCAAGGAACAGCCCAACGCCGCCTTTAGAGACCGATTCATCGTCGTTCCTCTCGACATGGTGGCACTTCGTTTTTGCCGATTTGGTGGATTCTACTATCCCGCCGACAGATCGTCATTTTATTTTCAAATTCTCAAATTCCGGCTCTGACCTCCCTCGGCGCGCCGGCCGAGGGAGCCTTGCAAGAGAGTCCGCGGTCATTCTGCGGGAGCGATTATGTTAGACTAAACCTAGGATTTTGCAATGAATCCAGCGGCGGACTGGCTGAAGCAAGCGGAGCGGGACTTGGCGGCGGCTTCGGATTCCGCCGCGAACGGCCATCACGAATGGGCAGCCTTCCAGGCGCAGCAATGCGCGGAGAAGGCGGTCAAGGCGTTAGTCCAGGCCCTGCACGGCACGGTCTTGGGACACGCCATCACGGAAATTCTTCGGGGGCTTCCCACTTCGGTGCCGGTGCCAGCCACGCTTTTTGACAACGCCTATGAGCTCGATAAGGTGTACGTGATGGGGTGCTATCGCAATGAGTTTGCTTCCGGGTGGCCGGCGGATTATTTTACGGAAAAGACGAGCAGGGAACTCTTCGCCCATGCAAAACAAGTCCTCGAGTTCTGTCGAAGTCAGATTCCTTGATCGCGACGAGGTGATCCGTGCCCTGCGCGAAGCCGTCGCCGAGGCCAAGGCGCGCTATCCCGAGATCGTCAAGGTTTATCTATTCGGCTCGCTCGTGAACGGGACCTGGACGGCCGCGAGCGACGCCGACCTCATCGTGGTCGTGCGCAAAGAGTTTCAGGAATTCGCCGATAGCTGCCCGTATCAAATCTACACGCGCGCCATCCCCACCGACTCGCTCGTTTATTCCGAAACCGAGTTCGAAAAGCTCGCGAGCGACCCGACGAGCTTCGTCGCCGCAAACCTGAGCCGTGCGCTTGAGCTATGAGCCGTGTGTGTCAGGGCGGAAGGGACGCGGTCCTGCCTTAAAGGGAATTGCAGCTATTGAGCCTTCTCGAGAGTGGCGTCGAGCGTAATCTCGCTTCCGGAAGCCAACGTGACCGTGCGCCGCCAGGATTTGAAGCCCGGCTTTTCAACCGAAATCGTGTGATCCCCTGCGGCCAGCTTCAGTGTGGAGGGTGTGCTGCCCACATATTTGCCGTCCACCGCG
>QHZN01000089.1 GCA_003225365.1 Acidobacteriota bacterium | reverse complement strand
GAGAATTCCTTTCAAGGACCACCGCCGGGGTAGGAGCCGCATGGCTCGGAAGCCGGCCATTCGCGGACGCAATGGCCGCGCCCGCTCAGTTCAGTGCTACCGAAATCGTTCCGCTCGGCTCGACGGGCATCAAGACCTCGCGCCTGGCGATGGGCACGGGCACCGTGGGCTACGACCACCACTCCAACCAGACAGCGCTCGGCGTCCAGGGCCTGGCCGATTTGCTCTATCACGGCTACGACCAAGGCTTGCGCTTCTTCGACCTCGCCGACTCCTACGGCAGCCATCCGCACGCGCGCGAGGCGCTGAAGCGCGTCCCGCGAGAGAAAGTGACCATCCTCACCAAGTCCTGGGCGCGCGACTACGACGGGATGAAGGCGGACATCGAGCGCTTCCGGAAAGAATTGAACGTGGAATATCTCGATATCGCGCTGATGCATTGCCTCGAACAAGACGACTGGCCGACGCGCTTCAAAGGGGCGCAGGACGCGCTTTCTGAATTCAAGGAGAAGCGAATCATCCGCGCGCACGGTTGCTCCTGCCACAAGCTCGGCGCGTTGCGCGCCGCGGCGGCGAACCCCTGGGTGGAGGTGGACCTGGCCCGCATCAACCCCATCGGCTCTCACATGGACGCCCAGCCGGATACCGTCCTCTCCGTTTTGCGTGAGATGAAATCAAAAGGGAAGGCCGTCATTGGAATGAAAATCCTCGGCCAGGGCGATATGCGCGCGCGCCAAGACGAAGCGCTGCATTATGCGCTTTCACTCGGTATCCTCGACGCCTTTACCATCGGCGCGGAAAGCATTGCGGAACAGTCGGACCTCATGCGGCGAATCTCCGCCGTCAGCGTTTAGTGTAGATACTCCATTCCGGTGCTGTGCACATTCGCCCGATTCGAGTTTAGCGTTTGCGCCCCCACCCCCATCAGATGGGATCATGGAACCCGGGCTGGCCGAAATGTGCCCCTTGCATTTTGGTGCGCAAAGGTGTATAGAGAACTTATGCAGACGGGAGGAGATATGACTCCACCGGGCATTGAACTGACGTTCGGATGATCACGCCGCTCTTGCGGCGCGTACCGCTGGCGACGCCTCTTGACATCGCCACGGCGTCGAACGAAAAGGAAAACGGGGAGCCGGATCCGGTTCCCCGTTTTCGTTTTTGAGGGCGGAAGCGCCTGTCAGAAATTCACCCCCAGGCACCTCGCCGTTTCTTGCGGGACTGCCACCTTCAAACTAATCTAAAGTGAAAGCGGCTTGCCGCAAAGTACAAAAATACTATTTTCAGCTTCGCAGCATCGTGGAATCCTGCGGCGCATCTAATCACCTCGAAAGGGGAACTGACGCAATCCATGTACCTGATTCTTGAATACTTCACTTATATTTTCATCGTGACAGTCCTTGCCGGGGTGCTGTTTGGCGCATCAGCAGTCGCCCTTCTGACTAGAGAAAGCGCTTCGCGCATCGCACGAGCTTCGCGCAAGACCATCCAAGTGGCCACGAGGAGTCTGGGAAGAATCTCCTCACAGGTTCAGCCATTTCGCCGCTCGTCACGCAAGAGCTGAACAACCTCTTAATGCTCCGCCAGCCCGCGGCGGCATGGGCCCTCGAAATCGGCAGCAGATTGCCAAAGGGTAGTGCTATTCGCGGCATCCTGAGGGGCAGGGTGGCGAAGAGCCGGCGCCGAAATCGCCGCTTCTCGCGGCGGGCGAGGCGGCACTACCTTCCGGGATAGTCCCAAGGTACTATGTCCTGTCTAGCCCCAAAGTGCTATTGCCCACTTTAACCTATCGTGCAATCCTAAGATCGTAGAGGAATAAGAACATGCGCTCCTTCTGCTTACACGCTCGAAGACTGGTCATTGCGTTGCACGAGGAGGAATCCGCTCAAGACGTCATTGAGTATGCCCTTCTCGCTTCGCTCCTCGCTCTCGGGGCTGTTATCGGAATCAATGGCGTATCGAGTTCGATAAACACCGCATTTACCCACGTCCACAGCAAGCTCCACAGCCACATCGGCAAACACCTCGGCTGGTACAAATAAAGCTACTTACGCGCGCTGGGGCGGAGGGAATCATATGCCGGGGCCCCGGACTCACATACAGAAGATCTGAAAAAACCCATCAGCGGGGCGAACTATCCTCGAGCAGAGCGTCTCAAACCCTCTCCCTTTCGCAAGTTACGTCGGAACAATAAGCAACTTGGGCAGGGAAGTCAACGGCCTCCAGCAAGCGCCCTCCCCAGATGCCACTTAGTCTGAGTCCGACCTGGTAACACAAGAGCCGAACGACCTCCTAATCCCACTGCTGCACACGGCCGCCTGGGCCCTGTGAAGCCCGCAGCTGATGGTCAAAGCGTACTCTTATTTTCGGCTTTCTGCGGAGCAGTAGACCTAAAAGCCCGGGTCGGGATCGCCACCTCTCGAGTTAGGCGAGGCCATACGGACTTCCGGACCAATCCCAAGGTACTATTGCCCGCCGTAGGCTACTGTGGAATCCTTAGACCGTACCGGAATGGAAAACTGGGAGGTTGAAACATGGCCAACCACAAGATTCAAGAATACCTGAAGTATGCGGTCCTGATTGCGACGCTACTGGTGACAATGCTTGTCGCATCCGCCTTCGCTGTCCTTGCAAAGGAGGCGGCCATTCGCTTACGTCTAGGCGTGCACAGTGCCAGCCACGTGGCATCAATCCGCCTTGAACAGTCGAGATTCCAACATCGGATCAACACACGAGCCCTGCCCCCAAGCACTGTGTCCTAAACACCTTCACCACCGACGACGCACCGCTAACCAACCAAAGCAGGGAAGTCATCGGCCTCCGGGAAGCGCCCTCCCCAGAGGCCAAATAGCCGGAGCTTGTTTAGCTGGCACAACGTCTGATAAGGTATATTATGTTAACAAATGGGACTGGAAGGTTCTTCCCATGCGGGAATCGCCTTTTGGTTGACCTCAGTTTGAGGGCGAAGGCAAGGTGTCTCAGTGGCTCTTCGAAGTCTATCTAATCTCGGACAACTCTGGTCGAAGCTGGCAATTCCGACCGGTGTTCCGGTCCCACCCTTCGGGATGGCGTAGAAGCACGTCAAGTTGAAATCGCACTAGCTTCCTGCCGGGCTCTTCTGCGCCTGAAGCTTGCCTTCCCATGTCCCCTTAAGGTCTTCATGAGACCACTGGCCGCTCAGGGCACCCTTCTTGACGAGCTTTGCGTTGAGAAGGTACTCGCCATCGGGCGTGTCAATATGGATCTCCAGGTCCTTCCGCTTGAAAGTTGCGGAACTGATTTCCGTGGAGCCCATGGGCGAGGAGACCGACCCGGTCACAGTTTCATTTTGCTGTTCGAGGTAAAGCGTAAAAGGCAAATCGCCCTGCGGACCGCCGTGGGACGTGCATTCCCAAGTACCGGTCAAGGGGCCGGGCTTAGCTTTCTTCTCTTTGGCCTGGAGCGATTGGCAGACCCCCAGAGTAAGGATACAAACGGTTGCAATCGTGATACTGCGCTTCATTCCGAAACTCCTTTCAATGGGTAAAGATACGGCAGCCCGCTTGGTCCGCAAGGGCTCCTGCGGGGGAGCGAAATCTTACAAGAAGCACGCTGAAACTACTAGCGAAATGTGAGCCGCCGCGGGCTTGGCCTTAGAACCAGAAGTGCCAGGCTGTGTCCACGAGCGCGTGGGTGAGCGCGGATGCCGAGAGACGCCCGAGGGCGCGGTAAGCGTTGCCATAGAATACGCCTGCGAGCGAGGCCAGGACGGCATATCGCCAATTCGGCACGGGAGCGTGGTGCAAGTGCGCGGCGCCGAAGATGAGCGAGGCGATCAGAAGGCCGTAGAGCTCGCGCCTCTCACCGGGCAGGCTCCTGGTAAGGAAGTTCTGAAGAATGCCGCGGAAGAGGAATTCCTCCGGCACTGCAATGGTGAGATAAATGCCCGCGAAAATCAGAACGAAGTTCCCTGCCAGGACCGCGCTGCCCGGTGCTTGAAAGCTTTGGCCCAGTACGCGCGCCGCGACGGGCGTAAAAGGCGTGACGTGCGGGTGTATGAACTTCAGCGCCAGCCCAAGCGGAACGCCGAGAATTGTGAACCCGACAAAATTGAGAAAGCCGTGATTGGCATCGCACCTGCGCCAAAGGAGCTTGTAGCCGACGCCCTCGAGGCCCCGCACCGCCAAGAAGGCGTAGGCGCCGGCGATGACTGAATAAAGGGGACGGAAAAAATAGAGTTCGCGCGGCCAGGCCCAGATGTCCGTGAGCCAGCCGGCCATGACGGGCGCCGCCAGCGCGGCCATGGCAGCGAAATCGCGCCACGTCACCGACTCGGCCTTTCGCAAGCGGTCGGGGAGAAGAAGGAGCGTCGGCGCGAGAATATACGCCGTCAACTTCCCTGCTCCCGTCCACGCCCAAGTTTCGGTGCCGAGCGCAAAGATGACGTAGGGGACGAGCAACAAGAGCGGCAACCCCACCGCCGTGGCGCAAGACCTTAGCGCCCGAGCCCGGATAACCCTCACGAATCCGTCGTCCGTCAGCGCGACGAACAGGGCGAGCACCAGCGCGAGCGAAACCAGCGCCGCCGAAAGCTTCGCGGGTTCGACGGGCGCGAAGGCGAGGACCATCCATTCGGCCCCGCCCGCCAGCGCCAGCAGCGCCAAGATTGCGAGGATTGTCTTTTTCACGGCGAGCCTGAAGCCTTGAGGTTGGGAGACCCCAAGTCGAGTTCCGGAAGCGGGATCACTCCGACCGTTCCCAGCTTCTTAAGGTCTTTGCTGAACCCGCGCGCGTCGCCGACCAGCACGATCGTAGCGCGGCCAGGATCGAGATAACGTTCGAGCGCCCCCGAGACCTGCTCGGCCGTCAGGCCGCGAATTCTCTCCGGAAAACGGTTCCAGTAATCGAGGGGTAAGCCGTCGAGCACAAGGTCGAGTGCTTGGGCGGCGATGCCGTCCGACGATTCGAATTCGAGCGCCAAGTGGCCGATGAGATAGTTCTTGGCGTATTCGAGTTCGGTTCCTGTTATCGGCTGCTGGCGAAGGCGGCCCATCACGTCGAGGATTGTCTCGAGGGTTTTCATTGTCTCTCGGGTGCGCGTGGAGGTTTTCGATTCCCACGCGCCGAACCGCCGGTAGCAGACCAGATCGCTCGATGCGCCATAGGTGAGCCCGCGCTCGGTGCGCAGCGCTTTGAAAAGGCGATTGGCGGCCGGCCCGCCGAGGACTTGATTGGCGATCATCAGCGCGTCGTAGTCGGAGCTGGCGCGGGCGATGCCCGCCGTCGCGACGCGGATTTCCGTCTGCACGGCATCGGATTTATCCACGACCAAGATTTCCCGGGCGGGAGCGTGGGAGGTTGCGGTGAGCGGTAGGGGCTCGGCGGAGGTTGGATCCCGCCAATTTCCGAAATACCCTTCCGCGCGCCGAAAGGCCTCTTCGGTGGAAATGTCTCCGACCACGGCCAGAACGGCGTTCGACGGCCGGTAGTAGCGGTTGTGAAATTGATGGAGGTCAGAGGGCGTAACGCGCCCGGCGGAGGCGGCCGTCCCGTCGGGCGGGTGCCCGTACGGCGTGCCGCGGAATTCGAGCTCGGCCGTGACGGTATCGGCGACATAGCCCGGATCGTCCTTCAAGAGTTCGAGGGAGGAGGTCATTTGCCGGCGGGCGCGCTCGACCTCCGCGGGCGCAAAGGCAGGGTGCATGACCATGTCGGCGGCAAGGTCAAAGGCCATGTCTGCGTGGTCGGCGAGAACGCTCAGCGCGAGGTGCGACTCGTCCCAGTCGGCGCTGTTGTCCACCGAACCGCCCGCGCCGTCAACGGCCTGGGCGATCTGGAATGCCGTGCGGTGGCTTGTGCCCTCGTTGAGCAGTCCGGCGACGATCTGAGCCGTGCCGGGCAAATCGGGCGGATCGGCCTCCGCTCCGGTTTTGACCACCAGCCGCAGCGTCAGCACGGGTAGGCCGCGCCGCTCGAAGACCAGAATCGTCAGCCCGTTGGCGAGCGTCCGAACGGCGGGCGCAGGCATGGCGAAAGGCTTTGGCGAGGGAACGGTGGGTGGCGTCTGCCGCCACGGGCGCGCTGGCGGCGGCAGGGGATAGAGTGCCAACGCGAAGGCGAGCAGCAATCCGACAGCGGCAGCGGCCGCGAGCGGAAAGAGTCGCGGCTTCCCTTCTCGATATTTGACACGCGAAATCATCGCCACCCTATTGAGAACTTCAAATTGATGTGCCGTTCATTCGTCGGCTGATGAAAAATACCTCCACGGTGTCATTCTGAGGAGTCCCGATTCATCTCATCGGGACGACGAAGAATCTGCTAGGCCGTTGATTTGTCGAAAAGCAGATCCTTCGCGGAGTTTACGCTGAGCGCGGAATGAAAGGGATTCTTCGCTTCGCTCAGAATGACAGCGAAGGACTCAGATTGGGCAATTCAGTAGTGCTTTTCCTCCCCGCGTCCGGTCCGAGTTCCGGAGGCGGTACGCGGATAAACTTCGACCACCGTCGCGTTTTCACGCGCGAAGTATTTCCTCGCCGCGCTCTGGATGTCCTCCGGAGTCACGGCGAGGAATCGGGCGGGCTCGTCATTCACCAGCTCCGGGTCTTTGAGAACCACCGCGTCGTAGCCCAGCTCATCGGCGAGGCTCTCACTGGTCTCGCGGCCCTTAATAAATGTGCGCAGGATCTGGTGTTGGGCCTTCGCCAGTTCCGCGGACGAGACCGGATCGTTTTCGAGGCGCTCCAGCTCGGTCGCGACCTCCGCCAATCCCCTTTCGGGAGCGAAGCCGTCATTCATGACGGCGAAGACGAAAAACAGATTTGGGTCTTCGGTAAAATCCGCGCTGCTCTCGGCTTCCACAGCCACCTGCTTCTCATACACCAGGCGGCGATAAATTCGCGAACTCTCGCCCTCTGAAAGGATCTTCGCCGCCAGGCGCAAGGGATAAGAGTCCGGCGTGCCGTCGGCGGGCATGTGGAAGCCCTCCACGAAGGCCGGCAGCGAGACATCTTGCGCCAGCTTCAGCCGGCGCTCTGCCTGCTGCGCGGGCTCGACAGGAATCCGGCGCGAGATGGGCGGGCCTGCAGCCACCGGATCGAAATACTTCCGGACCAGGTCTTCCGCATCGCTCCGAACGATATCGCCGACGATCACCAGCGCCGCGTTGTTCGGAACGTAATAAGTGTCATAGAAACTGCGAATGTCTCCAAGGCTTGCGCGGTCCAGGTCCGCCATGCTCCCGATGGTCATATGGTGGTAGGGATGAACCGCAAACGCGGCCTCATAGAGTTTCTCAATCACCGTGCCGTAGGGCGGGTTGTCGAACTTCATCCGCCGCTCTTCCTTCACCACTTCCCTTTCGTTCTTGAAAATCGGGTCGGTGATTTCGAGGTTGCGCATGCGGTCGGCTTCCAACCACAAGACCAAGGGCAATTGATTGCTCGGAAAAGTTTCCCAGAAGACCGTGGCGTCCTCGGTCGTATAGGCGTTGTCCACGCCGCCCGTGCGTACGATGTAGTCGGAGAATTGCTCGGGTGATACGCTTGCGGTTCCCTGGAACATCAGGTGCTCAAACAGGTGCGCAAAACCCGTGCCGCCTGTCCGCTCGTCTTTCGAGCCCACGTGGTACCACACGTTCACACTCGCCACCGGCGCTTGATGGTCTTCCACCATGTATACGCGCAGGCCGTTCTTCAGTTGGAAGGAATGGATCACAATGTGCGGGAGCTTGACGGCGCCGGATGCCGGGCCCGCCAGAAAAAGCAAGGCCGCCAGCGCAAGCGCCAGTCCTCGCGCCAACTCGGCCCAGGAATTCCTGGTCATGAAATCAGTTTGCTTCGAAGAGGAAATGGGCCTGTCCTGAATTGAAATTCGCATGACCCTCAAGAAGGGATTCTACCACGCGCGCCGGCGCCGGCGACCAGGCCCTTCTGACTCGCACTTGCGCTAACCAGGATTCCAAGGCTAAATGAATGTCCGGCCGAGCCAAACGGCGCGAGAGGGAATTCATTTGACGCATGGGGAGGGACATCCGGCCGAAGGCCCGCACCCAGGGCTAGGGGTTCGCTCCCTGCCCTGGAGCCGAGTGGACACGCTCCTGGCGGGGTTCGAAACCCTGCTGGTGGTTCTCGTCTATGCCCAGACGTTGCGGTTCGAGTTCGTCCTCGACGATATCCCGCTCATCCTCAAGAATCCCCTGGTTCTGATTCCCTGGCGGACGATTCCGCGCTTTTTCACGGAAGGCTATTTCGACCGGATTTTTCCCGACTCTCCTGCCAACGACTATCGGCCGCTGCTGAGTGTCTGGCTGCTGGTCAACCAAAGATTGTGGGGGTTCAGCCCCGCCGGCTGGCACCTGACTGCAATCCTTCTTCTCGCGCTCGTAACGTTGGGGGTTTACGCGCTGGGGCGGAGGCTTTTTCAGGACAGGCGGCAGGCGGCGATTGCAGGCGCGCTGTTCGCTCTCCATCCCGTCCACGTTGAGTGCGCGGCCTGGGTCATCGGGATGAACGAATCGTTGATGGCCGCGCCCTTCCTGGCATCGTTCCTGGCCTATCTCAAGGTCCGCGGGGCCGGGAAATACGCGAAGCTTTGGCTGGCGCTGTCTCTGGTCGGATACGCCCTGGCTCTTCTGGCCAAGGAAGAAGCCATCGCCTTGCCCGTGCTGATCGCAGGTTTCGCCTTGGTCTACGGGCCGCCGGTGGAGGGGCGCAGTAGGGAAGGGTCCGCGGCTCGCCTCGGCGCGGCGCTGGCCGGCTCCGCGCCCTATTGGGTGATCACGGCTGCTTACTTGACGGTCCGGTTCGCCGTGCTCCACGGACTTACGCATCCCGCGACCTCGATGCCGTTCCGGGCGATAGCCATGACCGCCCCGCTGGCGCTATGGCGACACCTCCGCTTGCTCCTGTGGCCGTCGGGCTTGACGATCTTCTACGAATCCCAGTATGTCACGGCCCCCGGTGCGGTCAATTTCCTGCTTCCGGCGGTCGCGCTTCTGGCGGTGCTCGCCTGCCTTGTGGCCTGGGGGCGGCATTCCCGAGACGCGCGATTTGCGGCCATCTGGGTTGTTGTCCCCCTGCTGCCGTTCCTCGACCTGCGCGTCCTTCCGGAGGGGGATTTTATCCACGACCGCTTTCTCTACCTTCCCTCGATCGGCTTCGCTTTGCTGCTCGCGATGGGCGTCGGAGCGGCTGCCCGCCACGGCCGGTTTCGCTTAAGACCCATCGTTGTGGAACTCCTTGCTGCGGTCACTCTGGCCTCGGCGTATGGCGCGTTTAGTTTTTACTACAGCCGTTTTTGGGTAAACAACGCCGTGCTCTCCGTCCACGCGGCAACGCTCTCGCCGGGGAGCGACTTCGCGTTGGACGGTTTGGCCCACGAATACGCCATCCGCGGCCAGTGCGCCACCGCGGCCAGCATCTATCGTACCGTGATCGCACGCTCTCCGCGGTACTGGCTCGCGCATTACAATCTAGGCGTCTGCGAATTCGAGATGGGGCGGCCCCAACAGGCCTTGGAGCCTCTCGGGCGAGCCGCGGAAATCGCGCCCGGAGAGCCCGCCGTGTACGTGTACATCGGCCTCGCTCAGTACCAGCTTGGCCACCTCGCGGTCGCTGAGACCGCCCTTCGCCGCGCCATCGAGTTCCGTCCGGAGGCAACGGGCTACCACTACACTCTGGGCCTGATTCTCAAAGCCGAAGGCAGGACTCACGAGGCGCTTGCCGAGTTCCGCGACGAACTGGCCCATCATCCGGAGGATGCCGAGACAGCGCGGCAGATCGTTCAGTTGTTAACGCGGCCGCCCCGCGCTCGTCAGCGTTCGCCGCAGAACAAATCGGGAAAAGGCATTCCCTAGCACCCCTCAATCCGCCCACTTCTGGGCGATGGGGAAGCGGCGGCCGATGCCGAAGGCTTTAGCGGTGACTTTGAGCGCGGGCGCGGCTTGCTGGCGCTTGTATTCGGCAGCGTTTACGCGGCAGATGGTCTGGCGCACCAGCTCTGGATCGAAGTGATATTTCTGAACGATATCCTGACCGCATAGACTGTCCTCGATAAAAGCCTTGAGTATGACGTCGAGGACGTCATAGGCGGGAAGGGTATCCTGGTCGGTTTGGTTCGGGCGCAGTTCTGCCGAAGGCGGTTTGACGAGGCAGGCAGCGGGGATGCGCTCGTTCTGGCGGTTCGCGTAGCGCGCCAGGTCGTAAACCATCATTTTGGGCACATCGCCGATGACGGCGAGCCCGCCCGCCATGTCGCCGTAAAGCGTGCAGTAGCCGACCGCGAGCTCGGATTTGTTGCCGGTGCTCAAGACGAGCGAGCCCAATTTGTTGGACAGCGCCATGAGGATGTTGCCGCGGATGCGCGCCTGGATGTTTTCCTCCGTCACGTCGCGGGGCACTTCTCCGAACGCGGAATCGAGCGTGGTCAGGTAGCTTTCGAAAATGGAATTAATGGGGATGACGCGCAAATCAATTTTGAGATTGTCCGCGAGCCTCTGCGCGTCCCGGATGCTGCCGGAAGACGAATAGGGGCCGGGCATGCTGACGCCCATGACGTTTTCCGGGCCGAGCGCATCGGCGGCGATGGTTGCGACGAGAGAGGAATCAATGCCCCCGCTCAATCCCACAATCGCCTTCTCGAATCCGCATTTCGCCACGTAGTCCCGCGTTCCGAGCCTCAGCGCCTGGTACACCGCCTCGATCTCCGAATCTGGGCCGCCGTGCATTTCCCCTTCGCCGGTCGCGGTATCGAAAATGACCAGGTCCTCGTCGAACGATTTGGCGCGCGCAGCCATGCGCCCGCTCGAGTCGAACGCCATGCTCGAGCCGTCGAAAACGAGCTGGTCGTTCCCTCCCACGTGGTTGACGTAAACGACCGGGATGTTGTGGTGCGCAGCCAGCTCCTGGAGCATGGCGACGCGAAACTGGATTTTTTCCGTGTTGAAAGGTGAGGAGGCGATGTTCAGGAGGACGCGCGCGCCGGCGCGGACGGTCTCCTCGGCCGGGTCGCGCGTGTAGAGCTGCTTTTTCCAGAAGTGCTTGTCGTTCCAGACGTCTTCGCAGACGGTGATGCCGACCGGTGTGCCGCGAAATTCGTAAACGCCGGTCGCGTTGCCGGGCTCGAAATATCGCGATTCGTCGAAAACGTCGTAAAACGGCAGGAGCATTTTCGCGTAATCGAGGACCACTCGCCCGCCATGCACCAGCGCCGCCGCGTCCGCCGCGGCTTTGCCTTTTTCAATCTTTGAGCGTCGAACGTAGCCGACCAGCGCGGCGACGTCCGGCAAGAGTCCCGCCAACCGCGACATTTCTTCCTCCGAGCGGCGAATGAAGTCGGGCCGTTCCACCAAGTCGCGGGGCGGATAGCCGCAGAGGGCGAGCTCGGGGAAGACGACGAGGTCTGCGCCGCGCTCCTTCGCCGCGCGTGCAGAGCGAAGGATTCGCTCGACGTTTCCGGGGAAGTCACCGACGGTCGTATTAATCTGAGCCAAAGCGATCTTCATGGATTTCGGTTTGCCCTGAGCCCGCCTCAGTAGCAACTCCTCGGGGGGGCTTCCACTCGATTATATTCGAGCTTCTATGGATATTCTCTCTCCGCGGCCCCGTCACGCTAGCCGACCGATGAAAATCCCGTCCACGATGTCATTCTGAGAAGTCCCGATTCATCCCATCGGGACGACGAAGAATCTGCTCGGGTATTGATTTGTCGAAAATAATATCCTTCGCGGAGTTCACCATGAGCGCGCAATGAAAGGGATTCTTCGCTTCGCTCAGAATGACAAGCGAAGGGCTTGCCCTGAGCGAAGCGAATGGGGCTCAGGATGACAGCGTCACAAGTGTTCTCTATGGGCCTGTTAGAGCAGTGCGGCTTGCGAGTTCGTACTCAGAGCGCCCGCGCTTTCTCGCCACCAACGACGCCACACCGCGGCCTTTCCACGATTCGTGGTAAAAGACGACGGCAAACACGCGGAAAGCTGCGAGCAGCTCGCCCGGCTCGAGGAGATGCGCGGGGCTTCGCGGGCCGCCCGCAAACCTAAACTGATCGAGCGTGTAGGTTTCGAAGAAAATCAGGCCGCCCGGGCGCAGGGCGGCTCCCAGTCTTGGATACAAGGCGGGGTCGCGATAATAAAAGCACGTGATGACGTCGAAGCTCGACGGCGGCAGCACCAAATTCTCAAGGTCTGCTTGAACCCAATGGATTCGAACGCCCTTCTCGCGCGCCAGCGCTTTCCCCCGCTCCAAGCCAGTCCGCGAACGGTCCACAGCCACCACGCTCAGGCCGCAGGTGGCGAGATAGGCGCTATTCCGGCCCGCTCCCGCCGCAACGTCCAGCGCGCGGCCGCACGGAGGCAATAAGGCCGAGAATTGGACCAGCAGGCTCGCAGGCTCTCGTGGCGCCTCGACTGAACACCAGCGCCTGTCCCATCCGTTGGTTGCCTTCTCGGTGCCCGGCTCTGCTTTCCTCGCATTCGCCATGCATTCACCGGCCAATAAAAATCCCCGGTCTCCATTCTCAGTCGAAAGGAGTTTCCGGGGATGCTCTTGCTGAATTCTCCAGCCTAAACGCTAAACGAGCTGCCGCACCCGCAGGTCGTCTTGACGTTGGGGTTTTCAAATTTGAAGCCTGAACCCTCCAGGCTCTCGACGAAATCAATCCGTGTCCCGCTCAGATACATCAAGGATGCTTGGTCCACGAAAACCTTCAAACCGTCGAACTCGTAGGTCTTGTCAATGCCGTTGGTCTGGTTCTCGAAGTTCATCTGGTAAGAGAACCCGGAACAACCGCCGCCCACCACGGCAACCCGCAGGCCCATCGGGTGTGGAGTCTGCTGAGCCAGGATTTCCTTCACTTTCTCCACGGCCTTAGGCGTCAGTTGAAGACCCGTTGCCATAAGTTCACCTCCGCGGCCACACAGCCGCACGCGCAATTCCCACTCTCAAGCTATAAGTTACCACAGAAGCAAAAGCGAATCAATCGCCTGACCCATCATCCGGCTCGACGGAGCGGGGCTCGGGCACGCGTGTCTTTCGGAAGGGTTTTGGCGGTATAATCGGGCCCGGGTCGAAGGGGACGGTCTTTCCGCTCGCTCCCGCCTACTAGCAGGCAGGTTCGAAACCGGCGACCGGACCGCGGGATGGACGCCGTCGAGACAAATTCTTTCGGCGAGTCGCGTGCGTCGGCCGCCGTGACCGCATCCAACTCTGGAAGGGGCCCGGAAGGAATCTCATGTTGCGCCGCTATATGATCCCTCTGACCTGCCTGCGCGCCCACGCGGGGGGAAGGCCGTTCGCTCCTCTGATTCTTGCGGGCTTGATCCTCCTGTTCCCTTCCCTTGCCAACGCGCAGGAGCTCGGAGAGACGGGGCTCCGAGACTTCCCGCCGGACACGCAGCAAGTGGCTTATTTGAATATGGCCGAGCTGCGCAGCTCGCCCAATTACTTTGCCATCCACCGCCAGCTTTTCGACCGCCGGATGGACGAGTTTGAAATGTTCTTGCGCCAGGTTGGCACCGATGGCGAGAAGGACGTGGACGAGATTCTGCTCGGCTGGCGAGGCGGAAAGATCGAGCGCGAAAACTTTTTCGGCGTCGCCTCCGGTCGCTTCGACCCCCAACACGCCCACGACTTGGCGGCGGACCAGGGTGTCATGGTGGTGAATTACCATGGCGCGGAGCTATTCGGCTTCAACGGCGGGGAAACCAACTCCGACCTATACTTTACATTTTTTGACGAGACCACTGCGGCTTTCGGACGCCAGACGGACTTGAAGGCCATGGTGGACCTCCACTCGAGCGACGGACCGGCGCTTGACTCGAATGCGGACTTCGTAAGCTGGGAAAACGAGCTCGACTCCGCCGCACCCCAATGGGGCATAGCGAGGGGGCCCGCCGCGGCGGTCCAGGCCGCGCCTTGGTTTGAGGGTGCCGGCAAGATTCCGATTGATCCTGCGACGGTGATGGCGCCCATTAAGGCAGTGCTCTACCGCGTGGATTGGACTAGCGGATTCACGGCCCATTTGAGTCTCATCTGCCAAAAGGCCGAGAACGCCACGGCGCTCGCGCAGCTCATTGCGCTCTGGAAGGCGTCCCAGCAAGCGCCGCCCGCTAAAGGGCAATCCGGTCTCGCCCCACTGTTCCAAAGCCTGCAGGCTCAGGCAGACGGTACGCGAGTGGAGTTGAGCGCCTCTGGTCCGGTCGAAATCGTCGGCCAGATTATTCGCGGAGCCGGCTCGGGCGAGGAATAACGGTAAGTCGAGCCACACTTGCAAGGTCTCTTCACCCGCCGTTTCTCCATCAGGCAAAAAGCCTTGCCCGATTGCGGCAAAAAGCCTGTGGAGTGACGGCCCTTCCGAGCGAAGAGATTCAATCCAGCGGCGGGCGGGGCTGAGGCGGCCTGAGCACCCCGCTAAGCGTCCAATTTAGCTCGTCCGAGAGGCCTACGACTTGCATGCCTTCCGCGACCAGAATCTTGCAGGCCAGCACCGGCCGTGGCGGCTCACTTGTTTGGTCCATTGTGTATTCCATCCGGCAAAGCTGGCACTCCTGGTTCCAGCAGAAGCGACCGTAGGGTACGGTCTCCGGACTGATGTACTGGAACGCGCGCAGACAGATGTTCTTCTCCGGCACTTGAAACTTCTTGCCCATCACCGTAATCGTGACCAGCTTCTCGTATTGGCGGTATAAGGGATTCCCCATCAAACACCGAAGTTTGCCGGGATGCTGATGATACGCGAACCCCCCGAATTGCCTAATCGGCCGCAAGAGGACCGACGTCTCGGATTCTTTGGTGGCGAATGGCGTCTAGGGCTGAATGGAGAAGAATCCGAATTCCTCCGCCGCACTGCTTCCCTGCCTCACCAGCGCGTGGATTTCATAACGGCCGGGCTGGAGCTTGCCCGTCGGGACCGTTCCCGCAAAGGTGATTTTCCCCGAGGAGTCTGGACCGGAAAGCTCAACCGGAGATTCCGCGATGACTCGCCCGCCCCGCAGGAATTGCAGTTCGGCCTGCGGCTTTCCAGGCTCCGCTCGAGAGGGGTAAACCACGAAGTAGAGCGGCAGCCCACTCGCTGGTTTCGGCCGAAGGGTCGCCGCGAGGTTCGGAATGATCCGGTCATGGCCGATGCGGAGAGGCTCTTCGAAGTTGTCGTCGCCATCCACCGGTTCCAGCCGTTCGATAACCGCCAGGCTGCTCAACGCAATGCCGTCCTGGGGCGGCGCCACTACCAGCACCGACCGATGAACGCTCGCCTTCTTCGTCATCTGGTCCAAAGCGGCGAATTCGAGGACATACATGCCCCAGTGGAGGCGAAAGTTTCGGCGGAAAACAATACTCGACCGGCGGAACGGCTCGAGTCGGTCTGCCGGAATTTCGAGCGGAAAATCCTGGCTGAATCGCTCGACCACGTTCCCGTCCCCGCTGCGCACCAATGCCATCAAGGAAATATGCGCTTGCCAATCACCGGCATTGCGGCCCGGAGTGGCGGCAAAATCAGACGCTGGGGCCTCCATCACGAGTTGATAATCCACGCCGTCCTTGGTAACGGCAAAGTGAAAGGCCGCGGCTTGACAGGGGAAATCGTCGGGGAGGGGCCGTTGAGAAAACGCCGCGAGCATTGGGGCCTCGTATGGGAGCACGGGACCGCCGGCAATCGGCGGAAAGGCAAAATAACCGCTGCGGGTTTGGAGCGTGACGCCGGGCCGAAGGACCTTGGCCGAAAGGCGATGAAACTTGCCGTCGTAGGCGCGCGGCGGCGGCCGGTAGGTGACGGCGTAGTAGCTGAGGACGTCGCCGCCGATGCGGCGCATGGCGGCGGCAAACTCGTTGGTGTTGGCGGTTAGGAACCCGCCCGTGCTGCGGGATAATTCGTCCAAGGTATCCTGGACGTTCGAGCGCGCCCTCACTTCGAATTCCATTTCACCGGCGGTCACTATCCGCGCGCTCCCCGCCTCTCCACGACTGGGCCAGAGTTCTCCTTGCGTGGCGCTTTCCGCTCCCCCCATCACCACGTGAGCCGCTCCGGAGACTTCCGTCGTAACCAGGCCCCGCGCATCCACGGCGTAGATGCTGACGTTCGAGCGGTTCGCTTCGCTCACCGTGGACCGGAACAGATCCATCAAAGCGGGCGTCAGATGGAGCCCCTCGCAGAAATAAACAATGGTCTTTCTTCCCGGGAGCTGCCGCTCCCCCTGAATGAGCGAGATCAGTGAATAGAGTGACGAGCGGCCTTCGTACGTCCGGTTGAGCTGCTCTGAGAAACCCAGCGAGTCCATGGTGATGCGGGCGAAGAGCGTCTGGACGGCCAAGGCGATCCGAGTGGCGGCAGGATTCATATTCGAGAGCGACAAAGCGAGAGCCTGGGAGTACGTGTGGTAAGTGCCCTCGGCGGCTTCGAGCTCACGGGCGACGGTGCGCGACTGGGAAGCGATTTGGGTGGAGCTGGCTTCAGTGGCCTGGTTGACCGCCCGGGTCAATTTGTCGCGGTCGCGCGTAAACGGCTGGACGACGTAAAGCTTCTGGTCGCTCGAGAAAACCGCGACGTAAACATTTGGGCCGAGCTCGGTGCGGAGAAAGGTGAGCGCTGCTTCTCGGGCGTTTGCCCTCCCCTCGGGTCCGAGTCGCTCGAAGACGAGAGAGACCAAAGTGATCTCACGAAGTATGTCCGACTCGTTCCCTGTCTTGGGCTTGACCTCAGTCGCGGGTTGCTCTTGGACAAATCGGAAAGAAAGAATCTTCTGGCGGGCACCGTCCTCATACACTTCTAATTGCTCTGGCGTGAGGTCGCGGACGGTCTTCCCGCGCCGGTCGCGGGCCACAATATCTAGATAGACTTCTTCGGAAACGGAGTGCAGCGTGGCCTCGCGCTCAGCCCCCGCGGGTTTGGCGCCGCCCGGGGCTTCTTGCGCTGCCGCGAACAGGCTCCCCAGCGCCAGGAGGGACGCTAAAACGGAGATGATAATGCGCTCTTGAAATCCGCTCACCAGCCCTCCGCCTATTGAGTGGCCTGCGGCGAAGCCCGGCACGTATGAGGGTCATTATAGGCCATCCTAACTCCGGGTGGCGGAAATTCAGTCGGCGTTCGATGGTTCTGTCGGGCCGCCTCGATTATGGGGTGTCCTTGAAGGAGGGGGGCTTCGCGGGGCGCGAAGTCACGCTTTCTCGCCCACGGTCACAAGAATCATGGGATGGTCGAGGCCTCGCACCCTTTGGGCGCCCAGGGTTCGCCCGCCGCCATTTTGGCTCTTCCGGTAAGTGTAATCGGAAAGCAGAATTCGTGTGCCAAGGATCTTATTCAACTGCTCGATGTGCGAGGAACGGTTCGCGGCACCACCGATGATGGTGTACTCAGGACGGCTCGAGGAACCGATGTTGCCGACGATGACTTCGCCCGTATCAATTCCGATGCCGATCTCCATTTTCGGCTCGCCGGCTCTGGCGAGTTCCGCGTTGAAGGTTCCAAGCGAGGTTTCCATAGCCAGCGCAGCCTCCACAGCCTGCTGAGCGTGGTCGCCGGAGTGGGCGGGGGCCCCGAATGCCGCCAGGAGCCCGTCGCCCAGAAACTTGTTGATGAAGCCGCCGTGCGAGTCAATCGCCTCCGACATTATTTCGAAAAAGCGGTTCAGGCGCTCGACCACCTGACGCGGCGTGCGCGACTGGCAAAAGGTCGTGAAGTCGCGGATGTCGCAAAACAGGACCGTGACTTCCCTGCCCTCACCCTCGGTTTGGATCTCGCCTTCGAGGATGGCCCGCGTAACGGCCGGACCGAGGTTTAGCCCAAACAACCCGCGAAGGCGCTCACGGTCGCGCAACCCTCGGATCATTTTGTTGACCCCTTCGGCGATGACGCCGAACTCGTCCGTTGAAAAAAGTTTGAGGTGCGGGCCGAGGTCCCCATCCTCGACCCTGCGAAGCCCTGCGAGCAATGCCGAGCTCGAACGCCGGACATCCGAGGCAAACAGAAGCAGGAGCAGGAAATTCAAAGCGACGACGCCGGCGATGACCCGAACCACGCTCCAACCGGCCACTGCGCCTGTGGCTTCGTTGGCGCGGATACGCAGCGCCACATAGAACAGAATCAGAGGCGGGACCGCGACCAGCGCATAGAAAACCGCCAGACGCGTCGCAAGTCCCACGCGCCGAATACGAACCCCGTCAGGGTCTGCCCTTCCCCCGGCGTCGAGTGCGGCCAGCGCCTCGCACGCGGCCCAACCGTTGGCGTGGTACTCGAAGACGCCTTGACCAATCGGAACGAGTGTCAGGTTCAGCAGCCAATAAACCCAGTAATCCTGCGCGGGGATGCCCAGCCCCCAATGGGCGTTCGCAAAAATGACGGCCGCTTGCGCCAGCGCCGAGGCGGCGAAGGCGTGGGGCCCGAAAACCCGCACGACTGAGAATAAGGGGAGGTTGTGCAGGCGGGAAAAGGCCCGGGCCGCTTGCCTCCCTTCCGCTGGCTGGGATTCCATATTGCGCGCGGGCGCCAAGTACCATCGCGTAAGGCCAAGGTCCACGGCCAGCGTCGCCGAGACCACCAGCAAAGCGATTCGCAACATCGTGGCCATCTGTGCGGGAGGATATGAGAAGGCGGCCGAGTAAAAGACCATGCCCGGAATGACCGAGATCAATGTTCCCGCCAAAATGTTTCGTGTGACTTTTTTCCAAAGCGAGCGGTAAACAGGCGCGCCGCCCCGGAGGCTTGGCGTTCGGCCGAGCGGGGCCGCGCGATGTGCCCCGCTGGTTGAAGCGGGAGACCGAGAGTCGGCCATGGGGTCCTCCCAGTGGTCTTGGTCGCAAAGCCTATTGGAATTCGGCAGGAAAGTAAACTCTTCCCGAGGGACTCGGAAGGGGAAGGGAAAGAATTGGCTGGCCTTACATCTTTATTCCCTGCCCTTCCACGATGGTGATGTAGCGGTCGGCGCCGAGGCTGGTGAAGCGTTCGGTCTTGCCGCTTGGCTGCGGCCACTTGATTTCGAGGCTGTCCACTTTGGTGTGTGGCCCAAGACCGAGGACTTCGCGCGGATCATGGGAGGAAAGGTAACTTCCCCCTCCCACTTTGAACCGGTGGCGCTTGAGATCGCCAGCCTGATAGGTGATGAGAGCTCCGATGGCGTCCGGGTTGGCCGTCTTACCGATAAGCCGCACGCCCAGCCAATGATTCTGCTTTCCGGCGTTATTCTTGAGGAGCACGGGCGCGGCGTTATTGACGGAAACCAGGACGTCCACGGCGCCGTCGTTGTTGAAATCTCCGATGGCCATCCCGCGGGCGGCGAACGACTGCGTAAAAACCGGGCCGGCAGTGTCGCTGACGTTCTGGAAACCCTTTCCGGTGTTCTTGAATAGCAGCATGGGTTCCTTGTACTTGACCTGGCTGTAACGCTCCTCAATGCGGTCATCGGGATGGCCGTTGGCGAAGAACAGGTCGAGGTCGCCGTCGTTGTCGTAATCGAAAAACTTCACGCCCCATCCGCTCATCAGGCGTGTGGTCATCCCGATGCCCGTCGCCACGGCCAAGTCGTCGAAGACCTCGTCGTGGTTGTTGTGATAGAGCGCATACATTTCCTGGTCCACGTTGGAAACGAAAAGGTCCATCCAGCCGTCCTGATCGTAATCGGCGGAATCCACGCCCATGCCGGAGCGTGCCCTGCCATCGGCGCTGTACCCGACGTCGGCCTGAAGTCCGATCTCCTCGAACTGGCCTTTGCCGCGGTTGGCGAAAAGAAAGTTCGCCAGCGTGTCGTTGGCCACGAACAAATCCATCCAGCCGTCGTTATTGATGTCCGTTGCGACCACGCCCCAGGCCTTGCCGGGGGACTTTCCGATGTCGGACTGTTTCGAAACCTCGGTGAAGGTGCCGTTGCCGTTGTTGTGGAACAGCCAGCTCGGCATGGGTTCGTAAACCCGTGGGATGCAGTAATAGCGCTGGCCGGTCTCGCGGTTGCCGCAGAATTTGTTTTTGGACTTGTCGAAATCCACGAAGCGGCAGACGAACAGGTCAAGCCGACCGTCGTTGTCGTAGTCGAACCAGACGGCGCTCGAGGCCCAGCCGGGCGCGGCGACACCCGCTTTTTCAGTTGCGTCGGTAAAAGTTCCGTCGCCGTTATTGTGGTAGAGGACGCTCTTACCGTACTGGGTCAAGTAAATATCCGGGAACCCGTCGCCGTCGTAGTCCCCGACCGCCACGCCCTGGCCGTAGCCGCCGCTTGCTACCCCGGCCGTCTCCGTGACATCGGTGAACGTCCCGTCGCGGTTATTCCGGTAAAGCGCGTTGCGGAGCGGAGGCTGGGGGTTGTAGAAATCGCATTTTCCGCTGTTCACGAGGTAGATGTCGAGCCAGCCGTCGTTGTCGTAATCGAGGAAGGCGCATCCGGCGCCGGTGGTCTCCGGCAGATACATTTCCGCCGAGCGGCCGTTGGCGTGCGTCCAGGTAATTCTGCTGGAGGCGGGTGGAACGATTTCAAACGCCGGCAACGCCCCGGCTTGAGCAGCTCGTGGCGTCGGCACGCTCAAAAGCGGCGCGCGGCCGAATGCGGACCCTGACGCGAAGCCGGCCAGTCCCGCGATGGCGGGACCGCGGAGAAACCTGCGGCGGGAAAGCATCTCCGGTTTGCTTCTGTTCCCGCGGGTCATCCTTCTTTTCTCCTCCGATCCAGAAAACATGACGACGTCGCCGGATTCGTGGCGTATCAGGCTCGCCTCTGTGCCACCATTCGACTTCGCTCATGGCGGTGAGCCTGTCGAACCGCACTCGCCGGACCTCCGAGTCTCACCATTCGACTCCGCTCACGGTGACCCTGAAGCTTCGACCTTGCTCAGCCTCCCTGAACGTAGTCGATGGGAGCCTGCCGAAGGGCGGGAATGAGGGGCGCGGAGGAGGTCTAATTCGGTGGGGGAGGCGTGGCCGTTAACTCGCCTGGGCTGAGCGTCCCCCGATCGCTCGAGGAGCGGTACGAAGTCCCCGCGCCCGCTCCCTGATGCCGCTCCATCAAGGCGCTAAGCCGCGCAAACTCCTTGCGCTCGCGAGCCGCCTCGTCGTTCCGGTGCGCTCGAGCGTAGGCGCGCGCCAAGTTGTAGCGCACTTCCGGGCTGTACGGCGCCAAGCGCCGCGCCGTTTCAAGCTCTTGAATAGCTTCGGAAGTTTTTCCCAATTCCAGGGTGGCCCTACCCAGCAGGTAATGGGCTGGAAATGCGTTGGGCGCCAGGCGCACTGCGGCCTGGGAGTTGAGAAGTGCGTCTTGAAACTTTTTCGTTCGCAATTGAACGAAGGCCAAATACATGTAAGGCAAGGCGCTGCCCGGAGAAATTTTCATCTCCTCCCGGAACTGCTGTTCCGCTTCGTCGAATCGCGAAAGGGAAATCAGCGTGTTCCCGTAAGCGTAGTGGAGAAATGGGGTATTCGGAAAGTCCTGAAGGAGCTGGCGATACGCTGCCAGCGCCTGGTCCAAATTGTTTAGGGCTACGTCGGCAGCCACTTCGCCGACGGCATGGACGATGGCGTCCTTGGAAGGGTCGAGCTGGCCCGGAAGCAGCGGGAGGCGCAGGGTAGCGATTCCCAGCGCAATTTTCACATCAATGGATTCCATCCCCTGGCTGAGGAGCGACGTCAAGAGTTCTGTGGCGAGTTCGAATTCCCCCACGGCGTTGAGTAACAGCGCCTCGTGGTAGCGCGTGACGTTAGTGAGCTCCTGGTTCCCCGCCAGGCCCAAAGTGCGCGATTTCTGAAGATGAATGAGCGAATTCTTATATTCGCCCGCCTCGAACTCGCTCAGTCCGAGCATCGCCCAAGAGGGCCCGAGCGACGGTGTCAGCTCGACGGTTCGCCGGAAAGCGGGCACGGCGTCAGCGTACTGATTCGCGTCGTAGTAAAGCGTGCCCAAATAAAACCAGCCTTCGCTCCACTGCGGGTTGAACTTCACAGCTTGGCGGTAGAGTTCGATCGCCTCCTGCGGATGGTCGGCCTGGCGGGCCGCGTCGGCTCGCTTCGCCAACTCCTCGAACGCTTTGCTCGGAGCGCGGCTCTTGGTGTTGGAAGGCGCGGCGCGCTTCCCTTGGGCGGCCGGTGGCGGATTCTGGGCCGCCGTCATAGGCGCGGCCAGAGTCGCGAGCAAACCCGCCAGGGCCGCGATCTTCCTTCCGAAACCCCATGCGGTCCCCGTCCGAACTCCCGGGATAGAGTGGCAGGCGCGTGCGCCAGCCGGCTCCGGCAGGCGGTATCTCCGAAATGGATAGACTCGAAACTCAATCAATCGGGACCAGCTCCTCGGTCTTCCGAGTCTTCGCGACGGCGATCTCGGATTGCAGTCGCTGGAACTCCGCCATTTCACGATCGGCGGAGGGCTGTTGGCCGAGCTTGCGGTAAAGCTGCGCCAGGATGTAATGAGGGCGCGGGTTCGCGGGATCGAGTTGTTCGGCGATCTTCAGCTCGCGAAGCGCGGCCGTCATATCGCCATTTCCGCGATCCGTCTCCCCCAAGCCCAAGTGCGCCTCAAAAGATTTTGGGTCCGCCTCTACCGCTCGTGAAAAACTGCCGCGTGCGTTCATCAAGTCTTGCCGATAGGAATAGATGCGGCCCATATTGACCATAGTTGTCGCGTCCCGCGGGTCGCCCTTGAGCACCTGCGCCAAGGCGTTGAGCGCCTCGTCCCACCGGTGCTGGATCCAGTACACTCGGGCCAAGCCGCGCAACAAGTCCGGCGAATTTCCTTCCCTGGCAATCAACCCCTGAAAGATGGCGATGGCCTTATCCGGCTGGCTGGTTTCGGCCATATTCTCCGCCACAAGCACCTGGGCCGCCGCGGAGTCGGGGAAGGCGGACTCGAGCCGTTGATCATACTCGAAAGACAGCCAGTGGAGAACCTGCCCCAATACAAAAGCGCTTTCCGCGTCCTCGGGCAAGGCTTCCACCTTCGGCGCCATGAGCCTTCCCACCGTTGAGAAATCATCGTGGAGGAAAGCCGAGCGGAACTGGGCGTACTCCTTGCCGGAGGTGAAGACTCGAGCCAGGTCTCCTGCCGCGAACGGCGCGCTTCCGAGTTCGCGGCCCGCCAGAACGAGGAAGCGAACGGAAAGGCAAGTCTTGTTCGCGCCTGTGGGGTCGGAGGATCCGTACGTGATTTGCGGCGGATCCGTTGCAAACACACCCGGCTTGGTCCATGCCGCCAGTGTCTTATCGCCGGGAAATTGGGCGAGGCCGCGAGTTAAAGCGCGCTCCCCCAATTCCGGATTCTTCATCTCAGCCGCGAGTGTCAGAAAGTCCTCGAACTCTTCGCGGGTCTCGAAGCCTCCCGGGTCGAGGCCAGCGGCGAGCCTCGCGCAATCAGCGTTTTTCCCTTCCCGTGTCAAGACCATCGCCAGGCGGAGCTTGGCCCACGATGAGAGAGGCGCGAGTTCGACCACCCTGCGGCACTCGCTCTCGGCTTCCGCGAGCTTTCCAAGATCCAAGTAAAGCATGCCTAGAGCAAAGGGAATGTCGGGGTCATGGGGCGCCTTTTTGGCGGCCTTTTCGTAGGCGTCCACGGCGAGCTCCGCGAGCCCCTGCGCCGCGTTCCGCTCTCCCTCCAGGCGAAACACGTAAGCCTCTCCGCCGGGCGCCGCCGCCGTCCGACGGTAACATTCCGTGGCCAGGTCGAGGGAAACTCGGCCCGCCTCCATGTAGAGTTCAGGCCTTGCGGGGTCGGCCCCGAGGCCGCGCACGACGGAGTCGAAGGCGATATCGAGGCGGTCGAGATTCGCCGCCGCCCGAGCGCGGACGTACCAGGCATTCGCGTCCTGCGGGTTGAGCTCGACCGCGCGGCTGAGGTCGGCGAGCGCCGCCTTTTCGTGGTGGAGCTGGAGCTGGCAAAAACCGCTGAAGTACCAAGGCGTGTAAAGATTCGGGTTGAGGGCACGCGCCCGGGCGAGCGCTGGAAGCGCTCCGTGGTAATTTCCGCGCATCACTCGAACCGTTCCAAGATTGCTCCAGAGCTCCGCTCGGCGGGGCTCGGCCGCCACCGCCTTTTGGTAGGCCGACTCGGCATTGTCCAGCCGGCCGGCGCGCATGGCGGCTTCCGCCTGGGCAGCCAAGTCGCCTGTTCGGCCTCCTTGTCCGGCGCGGGCTGGAACTCCCCCAAAGCCTGTCTGTACAGGCAGGCAAGCGAACGCCATTAGCGCCCAGAAGCCTTCGCGCGCCCACTCGTAGCGCGGGCATCTCCGATTTCCGTCCCGATAGACTGCATCGGGACATCGGAGCCCCGAAATCGGGCTTGCCCGCAACCAAGTGTACCGCCCCATTTAATTCTTTACGCTTCCTCCCACTGGCCGTCATTCCGAGCGCGAGCGAGGAATCTGCTTTTCGGCGTCACAGAAGCAGATTCTTCGGCCCGACAAAAATCATCGCCCCTCGGAATGACATCCACACGGTAAATAATTACTTGGGACACGACACTAGCTCCTCCTTGCGGCCGCGCCAGCCTCGCCGGACGTCTTAGTATCATGGATTGGCGGGCTTGCCTGCCTGCGGAGGCTGGGCGGCGGCAGGGCTCCCCGGCGCCCGTAAACCTGGACTCACGGGCGTAGCGCTCTCAGGCGGTTTTCCGCCGGCGCTTTCCTCTTCCTGCTCCTGTTTCTTCAGCGCCTCGATGATCGCCCGCTCGCGCTTGGCATCGTCCGGCCGGTGCAGCTTGTAATAGACTTCCGCCAGCAGAACATGAGCGTCCGTGTAATTTGGGACGCGGTTGAGAATATCGCTCAGGAGTCCCTCTGCCTTGGCGTAGTCCTTATCCTGCATCGCAAAGACCGCGTATTCGTAACCCACAGAGGGATCGCCGGTCCTCAACTGCTCCGCCTTGGCTAGGAATTGCTTGGCCGCGTCGGGGTCGTTGCCAATCCTCTTAATCCGGCCCATATAGTAATTGGCTACGAAGTCGTCAGGATTCGCTGCCAGTTGCTTTTCGAATTCCGCGACGGCATTGTCTGGTTGCCCGAGGCCGGCGTAGGCCGTACCCAGGTCGTCGGTGAGGCCGGAGAGCTCGGGTGACGACCCTCCGTGAGCGGCAGGGCCTGCGCTGGCCGCCAGGAACTCACGCAGAGCGCTGTTGTAGGCCTTGACGCCGAGGAAGGCTTCGCCCAGTAGCACGTGCGTTTGGGGAACATTAGCCTTGAGCATCGAGAAGTAAAGCAAGGGAATGGCGGGCCTATACTGGCCGAGCCGCAACAAGCACGTCCCCAAGAGCAAGGAGGCGGAATCGTCTTCGGGCTGCGCAAGGTGGACGCGCTTCGCCTCAGCGGCCGCGAGCTCAACGTCGTTCATTTGAAAGTGGCAGTATGCAAGAAGTTCGAGCGCTTTCAAGTTGTCCGCGTCCGCCAGCAGCGTGCGGGAAAATTCGCCGGCGGCTTCCCGAATGTGGCCCGACTTGACCATCGCCAAGCCCAGGTTCAGATGGAGCGTCGGGTCGTTGGGGTTCAGGGCTAGTGCCTGTCGGTAGGTCCGAGCGGCGTTGTCGAACTGATTGAGGCCCGCGTAGGACATCCCAAGATTGGAAAGCCGCTCGACCGTCGGCGGGGCATCCTTCAAGCAACTTTCATACGCGACGCGTGCGGATTCAAAGTTGTGCTCGGCCAGGGATTTGTTGGCGCCGGCGCAAGGCTCGTCCGCTTTTGCCTGTCCGGACGCTGCGCCACATGACAGAATCCCGGCCAGGAAGACCCCTAGAGCCTTCGCACGCATGAAACCTATTCTACCTGAACCGGAAGCTTGGAGACAGTACCGTGCGCTCGGCCCTGATGGCCGAAGTACGACAAAAACAGAAAGGGCGTCCCGAGCTTACGGGACGCCCCTCCTTGCAAGAAGCGTTTGGATCAAACCGCTAGAAGTAAAATTTGAGAGCCATCTCCATTTCGCGGTGGCCGTATGCGTTCGT
>QHZN01000059.1 GCA_003225365.1 Acidobacteriota bacterium | reverse complement strand
AGCGCGTCGTCGAGAATAAGGATGCGCGGGTCGCGGAGGACGGCGCGGGCGATGGCGGCGCGCTGCTTCTGCCCGCCCGAAAGCGTCAGCCCGCGCTCGCCGACCATAGTTTCGAAGCCTTTCGGGAACTCGCGGACGTCGGGCAGGATGTGGGCGATCTCCGCGGCGCGCTCCACTTCCACCGCCGTGGCATCGGTCGCGCCGAACTTGATGTTCTCCGCGACGGTTTGGCTGAACAAAAATGTTTCCTGCGGAACGAAACCAATGTGCGAGCGCAGCGTCCGGAGCGGAATCTCCCGGACGGGCACACCGTCCACGAAAAGGGTGCCCGGGGGCGCGTCGTAAAGGCGCGGAACCAGGCTCGCGAGCGAGGACTTGCCCGACCCCGTGGCGCCGACGATGGCCACGGTTTTTCCGGCGGGAATGTGCAGGTTGATATTTTTCAAGATCGGTTTGCCGTCGCTCGACTGGGCGGGCGGGTAGCTGAACGAGAGGTTGCGAAACTCGATTTCGCCGCGAATCGCTTCGATCGGGTGCTCTGGAACGTCGCGATCGTCAATGTCGGGCCGGGCGTCGAAAATTCCCATCAGCCGGCCGAGGGAGGCGAGACCGCGCTCGACGAGGTTTGTCACCCAGCCGAGCGCGATGATGGGCCAGATCAAGTACATCAGGTAAACGTTGAATGCCGCGAATGCCCCGAGCGTGATGCGCCCGGCCAGCACGTGCCGCCCGCCCACGAGCATCAGGAGCATGAAGGCCAGCGCGAACAGCAGGGCGAGGGCCGGCCACAGGAAGCTGGTAATCCAGATCAGCCGCTGGTTCTTCTCGACGAACTCCTTGTTCATGCGGTCGAACTCGGCTTCCTCGGCTTCTTCCTGGCAGAAGGCGCGGACGATCTTGACTCCCGCGAGGTTCTCGCGCACGCGCTCGGTGAGCTCGGAGTACATGGCCTGGATTTTTTCGAAGCGCTCGTAAATCTTGCGGCCGAAGACGCGCACCACGATCGAGCCGAGCGGAAGCGGGGCGATGACGATGAGCGTCAGCCGCCAGTCAAGGCCGAGCATCAGGCCGATGGTTGCCAGCCCCACCACCACCGTGTTTGCCGAATACATGATGCCCGGGCCGACCAGGTTGCGGACGGCGTTCAAATCGTTGGTCAGCTTTGACATCAGGTCGCCGGTGCGCGTCGAGGTGTAGTAAGCAGGCGAGAGCTGCTCGAGGTGGCGGAAGAGGTCGTTCCTCAGGTCGTATTCCACGTCGCGGGAGATGCCGATCAGAATCCAGCGCATCCAGAACTGGAAGACGGCTTTGACGAGCGCCGCGCCCACGAGCACCGCGCCGACGATCAGGAGCTTCTCGCCCCCCGCGTGATGGGAGATGGCGTCAACGCCTGCCTTGATGACCAGCGGAATCATCGCGCCGATCGCCTGCGTTACGACCAGGGCCGCAAAGCCCAGCACGAAGCGTTTCTTGTAACGGGCCAGGTACGGTCTGAGCGGGCGCAAACGCGCGATCACTGCTGTTTTCTCCTCATTTGGTTTTGCCAGACATTCCCCCCGGCGAAGCTCGGAGAGGCGCGGCGCCAGACAGCGCAGGCAAGCGCCGTGCTCCTACGACGGTCCGGGCAAGCTTTCGTGACCTCGCGACGGCGAACGCCCATTATAGCGGGCCGCCGCGCGCGCGGGCTAGTGCCGTTCCAACTTGACGCGCCTACGCGCCATCCCGCGGGGCAATTCCGGAACACCGGACGAAGCTGACTACTTGGAGCAGAGTTACTCAGAACTTGTTGGAATAGCGCTAGGGCCTGGGGGAGGCGGTGGAGCGCTCGTGGGCTCGAAGGGCCCCGGCGTTGGCGGCTTTAACGGCTGCTACGAATTCCGAATACGGCTGGTCGCCGATGTCCACCAGCCCATAGTTCGAGTTCTCGCCATCGAATCGGCCTTCCTTCGGCTCATCGGCCCACTTGAACCAGTGGTACCCGACGGCTTCGGGCAGGCTCTCCAGGCGCGTGACGTATTCGGTGAACGCCTTGGCGCGCGAGGGCTGGTTCGGGACTTTGGGTCCTGCGCCCTGGGTGTTCGGCAGGCCGGAATCTTCGGCGCGGAAGGCGAACTCGGTGATGAGTACGGGTTTGCGGGTGACTTCGTAGATGTGTTCAACCAGGGGCCGAGGATCGAAGCTGTAGATGTTGACGGAGACCACGTCGGCCGAGCGCGCGCCGCGGAGCACCGCGTCCGGAACACGCCCGGCGAAGCGCGCCCCGAGGTAGAGGTGATTCGGATCGGCGGCGTGAATCGCCTGCGCCGAGACTTCAAAGTAGCGCGCCGCTACAAGCTCGAGGAACGCGTCCGAGTCGGCCTTGAACGCCTCGGTCGTCGAGTCCGGCGGCAGATGCTCGAAGTCGGCGGCCACCGCGCTCCACGCCTGGCGGAGCTTGGCGATGTCGCTCGCGTAGCGCTCGCGGAGGAAGTCCGTGGCGCGCTTTCGCCCCGCCGCGCCCTCCGGCATCGCCAAATACATCTGGAGCATATTTTCTTTGCCGCGCCAGTCCGAGCCCCAGCGCAACTCGTTGTCGCTGAAATAACCGATGAGCAGCGGGTCGTGGCTGCGCGGGCGGCAGGCGAGCGCGGCCAGGTTCCGCGCCGTCGTTTCAAACCGGCTGTCGAAGAAATCCGCGACTTTACCGTGCTGCCAATCCGCGCCCGAGCGCGCGGCGATGTCCAGGATCACCGTGTAAGGGACGCCGAGGCTCCACAGCTCGTCATCGGACCAGGCGCCGATGGTGTTAAAACCCCAGGTGCGCAGCCGGAAGAGTGCGCCGAGGTCCCAGGCGTTCCGGTCAGGGTAGAGTTTGCTCACGGCTTCACGATAGGGCGCCGGACCGGTGCCGCGAATGCGGTCGGGTTCGTAAGCGATCTGGTCCACGCCTATCGAGAGCGTCGGTTTGCCGCTCGGATCGATTAGCCACCAGATGCCTTGGCGCTCTTCCGCGCGGAAAAAGCCCGGCCCGGAGGCACTCTCCTGGCGCGGGATGATTGTCATCGCGATGAGAACCGATGCCAGCGCGGCGGCCGCCGCGAAACTCAGCGACGATTTCACGGACCCTCCGTCTCGCCGTCTTTGTTTGCGCCTCTGCACGAAGCCAATAAAAGCCTCTCGCAAAGGCGCCAAGGGATTCACCCTTAGATTTCTCTCCGCCCTTCGATGGCCTTGAGCATGGTGACTTCGTCGGCGAAGTCGAGTTCCGAGCCCACGGGGATGCCCATGGCGATGCGCGTCACTCGGACGCCCAAGGGCTTGATGAGTTTCGAAAGGTAAATGGCGGTGGCTTCGCCCTCCACATTGGGGTTGGTGGCGATGATGAGCTCCTTCACGCCGCCCTTCAGCCTTTCGAGCAGGCTCTTGATTTTCAACTGTTCCGGGCCGATGCCCTGCAAGGGCGAGAGCGCGCCGTGCAGCACGTGATACTGGCCGTGGAACTCGCGCGTCTTTTCGATGGCGACGACGTTGAAGGGGCTCTCGACGACGCAGATGACGTCGGCCGAACGCGTCGGGTCCGAGCAAAACTCGCAGATGTCGCGGTCGGTCAAGTTATTGCAGCGGCTGCAAAGCCGGATTTTGTCTTTGACTTCGTGGACCGCCGCGGCAAGCCGTTCAGCCTCTTCGCGCGGGACGCGCTGCAGGTGGAAGGCGATGCGCTGGGCCGATTTCTGTCCGATGCCGGGCAGGCGCTTCAGTTCTTCGATCAGGCGAGCCAAGGGCTCGGCGTAGTCCTTCATCGGGGAAACTCGGGATGCGAGACTCGAAATTCGGGCCGCGGCGCGGGTTTCGCTCTTAGAGGCCGGGAAGGTTCAGGCCGCCCGCGAGGCCGCCGACCCGGCTGGCCAGTTGTTCGTCCACTTTTCGCGCGGCTTCGTTCACCGCCGCCTGGATGAGGTCCTGCAACATCTCGGCGTCTCCGGAGGCAAAGACCTCTCGCTCCACGCGCACGGCGACCAGGTGCTTCTGCCCATTCATCCTCACCGTCACCATGCCGCCGCCCGCCGACGCTTCGACCACCAAATCGTCCAAATGCTTCTGAAGCTGCTCCTGGATCTGCTGGACTTGCTTCATGATCTGCTGCATCTGTTGCAGGTTTTTCATGGCTCACTCCTGGCTCAAGTCTTCGACTTCCGCAAGAGCTGCGTCAAAGGTTTTGGTAAAAGCTTCGACCATTTTGTCGCGAAGGGCGCGCTCGCGCGCATCGGGCCGCCTCGCCGAGCTTTCCGCCTCCTGATCCTGAAGTGTAACACAAACCTTCATGGGCTGGCCGAACTCCTGCGCGCAGACCGACTCGAGCGTCGCCAACCGCTCGTGGCTGGTAAGCAGCTCGACGGCCCAGGCGTCTTTCTTGGCGTAGAGGAAACGCGCCGCCCCGTTTTCGAACCGCCAGGCGACCAGCGGCTCGAGACAACTTCCGAGCAGCTTGGACTGGCCGAAGAGCCGAGCCTTGATGGCCGCCAGTCGCTCGTCGGAAGGCGCAGGCGGATTGGCTGAGAGTGCGGCAGGAGGCGCGGATGCGGCGTCCGTCGGTTGGCCCGTAAGCTGGCGGATTTTCGGCTCGCGCGAAGGTGGCGGCCCTTCCCGCGCGCTTGCCGGGAGCGCGGAGCGCGTCTCGCCGGGCCCTCCTAGCGCTGCCTGCGCAGGCAGGTCGGCGGATTTCTTCGCTCCGCCAGACGCCGAAAGCTCGGCGAGCAGGCTCTCGACCGAAGCCAGCCGCCGTGCGTGCACGAGCTTCAACATGCCGAGCTCGAGGTGGAAGCGCGGCTCGAGAGCGTAGCGCAGGTCGCTTTCCGTCCGCAGCAGGATGGCGAGGTATCGCGTCAAGTCCTCTTCGCTTGCAAGTTCGGCAAAGCGCGCGAGCTCCTGGCGCTCCTCATTCGGCACCTGGAGCAAGGAGCTGGCGGCCCCCGCGGTCTTCGCGACCATCAGGTTGCGGACAAAGCGCGTGAACTCGCCGAGAAAATGCGTTAGCTCGTAACCTTCCTGCGCGAGCTTCGAAATGAGTTCGAGCACGCGCGCCGCATCCCCCGCGGCCACGGCTTCCATCATCCCGGCGAGCATGACCGCCGGGACGGCGCCGAGCATTTGGCGGACGAGCGCCTCGTCGAGCTTCGTGCCGCAGGCAGCAATCGCCTGATCGAGCAGCGACAGAGCGTCGCGCAGGCTGCCCTCGGCCGCCTGGGCCAGCACGCCGAGCGCGCCTTCGCTGGTTTCGAGCCCTTCCGCGCGCGCGACCTTCCCGAGCTGCGCCACGAGCTCCTGGTAATCGAGCAGGCGGAATGCGAAATGCTGGCAGCGCGACTGAATCGTGGCCGGGAGCTTGTGGGCCTCGGTGGTGGCGAGAATAAATAGCGAACGCGGCGGCGGTTCCTCGAGCGTCTTTAGAAGCGCGTTGAACGCTTCCGTGGTCAGCATGTGGACTTCGTCAATGATAAAAACGCGGTAGCGATCGCGCGCCGGCAGATACCGAACGCTCTCCCGCAGCCCCCGGATTTCGTCAATGCCGCGGTTGGAAGCGGCGTCAATCTCCAGCACATCCACGGAATTGCCGGCGGCGATTTCCGTGCACGAGGGGCACTTCCCGCAGGGGGCCACCGTAGGCCCTTGGGCGCAGTTCAGCGCCTTGGCGAGGATCCGCGCCGTCGTCGTCTTTCCCACCCCGCGTGCGCCCGAGAAGATGTACCCGTGCGCCACCCGGTTCGTTCGGATGGCGTTGGCCAGTGTTTCCGTCACCAGCTTTTGGCCCACCACCTCTTCGAATACCTGCGGCCGGTATTTGCGGGCGATGACCTGGTAAGACATGGGGGTCGGGGACTAACTGGAATTGGAAACTCGAAGCTCGAAAATTGAAACTGGAAATTCGAAACTTGAAAATTCCCGGCGCCTTCCGCGGGACTCGGAGTTCGAATTTCGAGTTTCAATTTTCGAGCTTCGAACTGGGGCCAGACTTCGGGTAGATCTCGAGCACACGGAGAGGCTCGCTACCGTTGCTTCCTTCCGGACCTGGCGGGGTTCACGAGCATCCGTCGCGGAGAGCCCGAAGTCTGACATGGCGCCTTCCGTCTGAAAATTCGTCGGAAAACATGATGGGTCCGCGTCCCCCGACGCTTCGAATGGTATCACGGGGCTTTACCAGCGTCGATATTTTTCCGCCGTGCCCGGAGGAGCCTCTCGCCGGAATGTTCCGCCTAAATTTCCTCGGGCGCTGTGCGCGACACTTCGCTTATAATGTCGCGGCCTTCCGACACGTGGAACGGCCATCGTGGCGCTCTGGATGACGCGGGCATGAGCTACCAACGGATCCAGGGAAAACTCGCGCGAGGAGAGACGGTCCTTCTCGACGGCGGAATCGGCACCGAGATTCTCCGCCGCGGAGTTTATTGGCGCTGTCACGGAATCGAGCAGCACCCCGAGGCGGTGCGCCAGGTCCACCTCGATTATCTCGCCGCCAGGGCCGATGTCATCAAAACGGATACGTTCCAGTTGAACCGCCGCGCTTACCTCAACCTTTTCCACGGCCTCGAACACATGTATCGCATCGGGCCGCCGGGGCTCGAAAACAAAGCCGCCCGGCTCACACGCCAGGCAGTGGAGCTCGCGCGTGAGGCTCGCCGCGCGGCGGGAAAGGATTCGAACGGCGTGGCGATTGCCGGCGTGATTTCGCCGCTCGAGCACAGTTTCCGCCCGGACCTTGCGCCCGCGGAGGAGGTGGCGCGCCGCGAGCACCCGGAAATTGTTGAAGAGATGAAGTCCGCGGGGGTGGACTTCATTCTCTTTGAATCCATGAACACCATACGAGAAGCTCGCGCCGCCGCCGAAGCCGCTCGCGCCGCCGGGCTTCCCGTCTGGGTCAGCTTCGTAGTGCGTGAGAATGCCAAGCTCCTCGGCGGTGAGCCGGTTGCCGATGCCGCTCGGGCCCTCGAGGGTCTCGGTGTAGACGTGGTGCTCGTGAACTGCGCCCCCATCGAGGACATCACCGCGGCGCTCGGCAAACTCCGCAAAGCGCGTTCCGGGCCCGTCGGCGCTTACGCCCACATTGGCCGCTATGACCCGCCGAGTTGGAAGTTCGGCTTCTATCCTCGCTTCAGCGGGACGGAAGCCGTCACGCCCGAGAAGTACCTCGAAGCCGCGCTCGAATGGAAGAAGACCGGCGCCCAGGTCATCGGCGGCTGCTGCGGCACGGCGCCGGAACACATTCGATTGTTAGGAGAGAAGCTATAAAAGGTTAAAGGATAAAGCGTAAAGGTTGAAAGGCAAAAGTTGCTAAAGAGCGTTGTGGGAGAGACTTCCGGGGACAAGGGACAAATGACCATGGACCAAGTACCACGGACTAAGGACCAAGCCCATGCCTGACCGATATTCAAGGCTGAAACACCGCCTAGGGTGCGGCGAAATCGTCATCCTCGACGGCGGCATCGGCAGCGAGATGCTGCGCCGCGGCGTCACCTGGGAAGGGCACAAAGTTGAAAGCGAGCCGGACGCCATCCGAGCGATCCACGCCGATTACATCCGCGCTGGCGCCGATGTGATCACGACCAACACGTTTCAGCTCGCCCGGCGAAGTTATATGAACCACTTCGCCGACCTGGACCACATGCGCCGCGTCGGCGCGAGTGATTTGGAGACGCGGCCTCCCTTGCTCATCCGCGAGGGCGTGAAGCGTGCGATCGAAGCACGAGACCAGGCCGGCGCCGCGGACGTTTCGATCGCCGGCTCCATGACCACGCTCGACTGGTGCTTCCGCCCCGACATGGCGCCTAGCGAAAGCGACATGCGCGGCGAATACCGCGAAACCGTCGAATGGTTCAAAGACGCGGGCGCCGACTTGATGCTGTTTGAGACTTTCAATAGCTCCAAGGAGGCTCGCATGGCGCTCGAAGCCGCGCGCGAAGTGGGCATCCCGGCCTGGGTGGGTTTTGTTTGTGACAACCGCGGGCGGATGCTCAATGGCGAAACCCTTCCCGAAGTCGTCCGCGCGCTTGCCGGGATCGAGCCGGACGTGCTGCTGTTTAACTGCGCGCCCGTGCCGGATATCACAAGCGCGCTCGGCGAGATCTCGAAAGTTTACAAGAGACCTACCGGCGGCTACGCGCACGTCGGCCGCTTCGACCCGCCCGACTGGATGTTCACCGACGAATACCCGCCCGACGAATACCTTGCTGCGGCACGCGAATGGGCCTCGATGGGCGCGCAAGTCCTCGGCGGCTGCTGCGGCACCACGCCCATGCACATCGAAGCGCTCAAAAAAGGCCTGCCGCGCACACTGGCTTCTTCGTCCAAACGTTGAAATACACATTCTGGATGTTTGTCACCAGATCTGTGAGAGGTCCTTGGATATGCACCAAAGGATCAATTTGATGCTGCCTGCGGAGACCCTGCGGCTGATTGACCGCGTGGCGCGCAAAGGCAACAGAAGCCGCTTCGTGGATCAAGCCGTCCGGCACTATGTTGACACGGTGGGAAAGGCATCTCTGAGGAAGCTCTTAAGGGAAGGGGCAACTCGCCGGAGTCGCCGCGACACTCGCCTGGCAGAAGAGTGGTTTGCTTTGGAAGAACCGGCATGGCCGAAAAAACCGGCGTATCGTACCCCGCCGCGGCAGGAATGAAGACGAGCCGGCTTTTCCGAAACAGTAGAATCCGATCCTCTTCGAAGCGCAGTTTGACTCTCGATTCCGCAGGCAGGGCGTGAGACTCGCCGTGCCTCTCGACCTGGATCGTTCCTTCAACGGACCGCGCCCGCCAAACTTTTTTCGTGCTAG
>QHZN01000394.1 GCA_003225365.1 Acidobacteriota bacterium | reverse complement strand
GAACAACGCCAATCCCGTCTACACTTATCGCGACAACATGACCAAGATTCACGGCACCCATACCCTCCAGTTCGGGGTTTACACCGCGTTCGCACAAAAGAACGAGGAGAATAGTCCCTACAACCAGGGGATTCTGACCTTCGATTCCAGTAATTCTACGGTGAGTACAGGAAACGCTTTCGCCGACCTGCTCTTGGGAAATGTTGCGACTTATCAGCAGTGGAATCTTACAGCCAAGTACTATAACCGCTACAGGATTGTGGAGCCCTATTTTCAGGACGACTGGCGCGTCAACAAGCGGCTTACCCTCAATCTCGGTCTTCGCCTCAGTCTATTCGGCACCTATCGCGAACGTTATCGGCGCGCCTACAATTTTGAACCGAGCGCTTTCGCTTCCGCCAGCAAACCCACCCTTCAAAGTGATGGATCCCTAATACCAGGGGTTGGTAATGCCCTTAACGGCGTGATTCAGTGCGGAGGACCTGGAGGGCCTGTAACTCTTCCGGGTTTCGGGACTGCCAGCGTCGGGTCATCCTCGAACGCCGGATGCCTCAAGGGTCATCTCTTCAACCCCGCCCCGCGTCTCGGCTTCGCGTTTGACCCGCACGGCGACGGCAAGATGGCCATCCGCGGCGGCTACGGCATCTTCTTCGAGCATACCAACGGCAACGAGGGTAATACGGAGTCACTGGAAGGCTCCGCCCCGTATGCGCTCAATGCTTCTCAATTCAACATCGCGGGCGGAGTTGGCAGTTGTCCTGCCGGGACATCTGGATACTCCTGTATTGGCGGCACTGGCGCTGTAATCCCATTCTTTCCCCTTTCGGTCAACTCCATCCCGAGCAAGGCCATTTGGCCCTACGTCCAGCAATGGCACCTCGATATTCAGAAGGACCTGCCCTGGCACGTCGTGGCCACAGCCTCCTACGTGGGAAGCAAGGGTACACACTTGACGCAGCAACGGAACCTGAACCAACTACTGCCCGTGCCTGCTTCAGCGAATCCTTACAAAGTCGGCGAAGCCATCGGGGGCTCAGGTCATGACGATTGCGGAACTGCAAAGACGCCCAGCGGCGTGTCGATCACAGGACAGGGGCTGACGAATCTTGGCGTTGCCTGTGGCAATGATCCCAACCCGTCGCGTCCACTTCGCGGGTACGGAGATATTACCCGGCTGGAAGATCAGGCAAACTCCATCTATCATGCGTTTCAAGCTACGGCGCGGCGCACCGTGGGCGACCTCACTCTGAGCTTCGCTTACACCTACAGCCACTCCATCGATAATTCCTCGGACCGCTTTGACGGCGCTTTTGTGGATTCCTACAACATCGCTAGGAATCGGGGAAGTTCCAATTTCGATGTGCGTCACAATTTGGCGATCAGCTATGTTTATGCCCTGCCGTTCTACAAGGGATCGGGCCTCGCGCACACGGTGCTTGGTGGTTGGCAGGTTTCAGGCATCACCATCGCGCAAACGGGGATGCCTTTCAGCGTTACCAACGGCACTGACTTTGGCGATAACGCCGGCGTGGCCAATGGCGTAGGCACGGGCTCCCGCCCCGATTTGGTGGGCAACCCTCATTCCGGTCTTACGCAAACCAACATCCCCGGCATTCGAGGCCCGCTCCTTTATAACCCAGCAGCATTCGCACTACCGACGGGACTCACCTTCGGCAACGTCGGGCGCAACACTTTGTATTTGCCTAGCCGCTTGAACTTCGACTTCGGCCTGTTCAAGCGCTTCTCCTTCGGTGAGACCAAGGCGATCGACTTCCGTTGGGAGAACTTCAACCTTTTCAACCACACCCAATACGATGAGATCAGCGGCGCGGGCCCGGGCGGCAATGCGGCAATGGACTGCACGGGCGCCAAAAATTCCGCTGGCGACCCCGCGTGCATCGCATCATCATCTTTTCTCCATGCCAGCAATGCGCATCTCGGGCGCCGGATGCAATTCGGCTTGCGCTTCCAGTTCTGACAGTTCCATTGTTCAGGGGCGGCGATTTATTTCGCCGCCCTCTTCGCTTTTGCGGGAATCCCCTGTTCCCATTCCTTCCGGAAGGAGTAAAATGCGGCCCATGAACCGACGCACATTTCTCCAAACTTCTATCGCCACAACCATTGCCTCTTCCTTTTCACTTCGCGCTTTCGCGGCTGAACGCAAGATCGATCGCATCGGCCTGCAGCTTTACACCGTGCGCGACGCCATGAAAACCGACTTCGAAGGCACTATCTCGAAAGTCGCCGCCACCGGCTACAAGGAAGTTGAATTTGCCGGCTATTTCGACCATTCCCCAAAGGACGTTCGCGCCATTCTCGATAAGAACGGTCTCG
>QHZN01000393.1 GCA_003225365.1 Acidobacteriota bacterium | reverse complement strand
ATATTCCGCGTCCTCAAGCTCGGCGCGCCCATCGCTGTCGAAGCCAGCTCTACCCCGCTGTTCAAGGAATCGTACCCGCTCGCTTCACTCGTCCACTATTATTTCCCGGCGCGCGGCGAAATGCCGCCCGTAACCATTCATTGGTACGACGGAAGCTTGAGGCCTCCGCGCCCGCTGGAACTTGAGCCCGGACGCGAAATGAGCCGGGAAAATGAAGGCATGTTGCTCTTGGGGGACAACGGCAAAATCCTGTGCGGGTTTGACGGCGACCACCCACAGCTCATCCCGGAAGCGAAGATGAAGGACTTCAAGGAGCCGGCGAAGACCCTGCCACGCTCGCCGGGCCTTTACCGCGAATGGCTGGACGCTTGTAAAGGCGGCGCGCCGGCGGCAGCGAATTTCGAGTTCGAAAGCACCGTGGTCGAAGCGCTCCTGCTCGGCAACATCGCGGTGCGCGCGGGAAAGAAACTCGAATGGGACAGCGCCGCCCTGAAGATCACGAACGACGCCGAGGCCGGGAAGCTGGTGGAGGATTCCTACCGCGAGGGGTACGGCATCTGAATTGACGCTCAGGGCCTTCACGGCCGCAGTAGCGACCGGTGTTTCAATTCCGGCCGGACGGGAAAATCCGCGGCGAATTTCTTGATGCGCTCGACGATGCCGTCCACATCCAGGCCGTACTTGGCGTGGAGCAGATTGGGCGCGCCGTGCGGAATGATTCGGTCGGGCACGGCGATGCGCAGGATGCTGGCCGGAATTTTCCGGTCTAGAAGAAGCGCGGCGACTGCGGCGCCGAACCCCCCTGCTTCGGTCCCTTCCTCCACCGTCACCATGAACGGCTTTTCCGCGGCCAGGCAAGAGATCAGGTCTTCATCGAGCGGCTTCATGAAGCGTGCGTTGATGACCGTGGCATGGAGCCCCGCCGCGGCGAGCTTCTGGGCCGCGTCGAGCGCGGGATAGACCATGCTGCCGAGCGCCAGAATCACGGTGTCGCCGCCTTCCCGGAGAATTTCGGCCTTGCCAATTTCGAGTTTCTTGAGAACCGGATCGAGCGCCACACCGATGCCGTTGCCGCGCGGATAGCGAAGGGCGGCGGGGCCTCCGGCCTCCAGCGCGGTGAAGAGCATGCGACGCAACTCGTTTTCGTCCTTGGGGGCCATGACGATCATGCCGGGGAGCGCCGCGAGATACACCAAGTCGTAAAGCCCGTGGTGCGTGGGTCCGTCAGCGCCGACGAGCCCCGCCCGGTCGAGCGCAAAGGTGACCGGCGCCCGCATCAGGCAGACGTCGTGGATCACTTCGTCGTAAGCGCGCTGGAGGAACGTGGAATAAATCGCGGCTACCGGGCGCATCCCTTCGCACGCCAGACCGCAGGCGAACGTCACCGCGTGCTGCTCCGCGATGCCCACGTCGAAGAAGCGGTGGGGAAACCTTTTCGAGAATTCGTCGAGCCCCGTCCCTTCGGTCATCGCGGCGGTAATCGCCACCACGCGCGAGTCCTTTTCGGCCAGCTCGCACATGGCCTTCCCGAAAACGGAGGTGTAACTCGGTGCCTTCGCCGGCGCCTTGTGGAACGCACCGGTCGAGACGTCGAACTGGGTGACGCCGTGGAATTTTACGGGCAACTGCTCGGCGTGCGGGTAACCCTTCCCTTTTTGCGTCACGATGTGGACCAAGATGGGTTTCGGGTGTTCCTTGACGCGGGTGAGAACGTCGATCAGCTCGTCGAGACTGTGGCCGTTGATGGGGCCGACGTAATCGAACCCCAGCTCTTCGAAGACCAAGCCGGGGATGAGCAACGTCTTCGCCGACTCGACCAGGTCTTTCGAAATCTTGAGCAGCCTGGGCCCCAGGCGCGGCACGGCGAGCATCCGCTTTTCGACTTCTACTTTCAGATGGTGGTACGCCTGGCCGTGGACGATGCGGTTCAGGTAGCCCGCGAGCGCGCCGACGTTCGGCGAGATGGACATCTTGTTGTCGTTCAGGATGACCAGCACTTTTCTCTGAAGCGTCCCGAGGTTGTTCACGCCCTCGAGCTCCACGCCCGCCGTCAATCCCGCGTCGCCCACCACGGCGACCACGTGATAATCCTCGCCTTTCAAGTCGCGCGCCACGGCCATGCCGAGCGCCCCGGAAATCGCCGTGCCCGCGTGCGCGACGTTGAAGGCGTCGTAAGGGCTCTCATCGCGAACCGGAAAACCGGAGAGTCCACCGTATTGGCGGATGGTCGGAAAGCGGTCGCGACGCCCGGTAAGAATCTTGTGGACGTAA
>QHZN01000392.1 GCA_003225365.1 Acidobacteriota bacterium | reverse complement strand
GCGGGAGTGCTGGCGCTCTTTGCATTGGCGATGCAGGCCATCGCAATCCTCGCTCCCCTCGGATTCGATGACATTCCGAAGCGGCTCCTCTTCGAAATCTCCTACGTCGTTCTGATCTTCTTCGCCATCGTCAATCTCCCTCGACCCGGCTTTCTGATCATCGGTGTGGGACTACTCCTAAACTTCCTGCCGATCGTCGCCAACGGCGGTTTGATGCCTGTGACCGCAGAAAGCCTCGTCAGGATAGATCAGCAGGACCGCATAGAAGGGCGCGCTGAAGGCGATGCAATCCCGCGGACCAAAAACGTACTGAAGACGAAAGAGGACACGCATTTCTACGTGCTGTCTGACCGCCTCGTGGTCGACAACCCCGTGTACGTTCCAATTCTAAGCATCGGCGATCTCGTGATTGGCGCCGGCCTTGTGGTCACGCTGGGTGACCTGTTCCTGCCGCGCGTCCAGCGCTCGCGTCAAGCGCCGGCGAAGCCCTCACGCGCAAACCTGTAGAGCGCCGTACGCGTATTACCTTTCGGGCGCGATACGCGTTCTATATCGCGGGAAACGTTTTGGCACGGCCATACGTCTCAATTGTGGCGTCCCGGCGGGGAAACACGGCAGAATTCGGCCCGAACCTCAACCGGCACGTTGAATCGAAGAATCTGAAGGCATATATTTGAGAGTGCTATAGGCGGTGTGCCAAGGGGTTAGGCTCGAAAGGAGACAAGCAGAATGAGTTTCCTGAAACATCGCGGCTATCTCTTATCTCTGGTTGCGCTTGGCGCCGTCCTCGCCTTCGCCGCTTGCGGCAGTGATAACGAGAAGACAAGCGGGACTGCTTCACCCGGTGGCGGAGCCGGCGAACGAATTCAGGGAGGTACCCTCACAGTTCAGAACCTTGAGTTCCAATCTTCCGACCCCCACTTCTCAAATTTTGTGCAGGATATCTCGCTGGAGAGAATGCTCTGGCGGGGTCTCTATACGCTCGATAAGGACAATAAGCCGCAAGTCTCTATGGCCGACGGCGAACCGACCATCTCGTCGGACGGTCTCACGTACACGGTCAAGGTGAAGGAAGGCCTCAAGTGGTCAGACGGACAACCGCTTACAGCGAAGGACTTCGTGTTGGCCGTCCTCCGCACCTGCAACCCGGACGTTGCCAGTAACTACCAGTCTTTCGTGACCAACATCGTCGGCTGCGATGACTACTTCGGCGCAAAGGGCACCACAGCTGCCCCGAAGACGCCCACCCCCGAGGAGCTCGAGGCGCTGAAGGCGGCTGTTGGTGTGAAGGCCACTGGCAATACGGTGGAATTCAAGCTCGTTAACGTCCAGCCGACCTTCAAGATCCTCCTCTCCATGTGGACATACTTCCCGGTCCCCTCCCATTTGCTACCTGACCCCGGCGAGGCCTGGCCGACGCCACCGAGTCCCAAGCTTGCTTACAACGGTCCCTACATGATCCAGGATTACAAGCCTCAGGACAGCGCGGTCTTGGTTCCGAACCCCAACTGGTCTGCGCCGAACGGAATCAAGCCGACGCTGGACAAGATTGTGATCAAATACATCGAAAAGGACGATGTCTCGAACAACGCTTACCGCAACGGTGAGCTCGATGTAGTTGCGGCGGACCTGGCGAATCTTGACGCGGTGAAGGCGGAGTTCGGCAATGAATTCTTCCAAGCGATCCTCCCGGGAACGAGGGCGGTCGAGATGGAACTGAAGCACCCGCCGCTCGACATATTCGAGTTCAGGCTGGCGCTTTCGCAAGCGATAGACCGTGATCAGATGATCAAAGTCTGCTGCGGCGGAGCGTACGTTCCGACGACGAGCTTCCAGCCTGCGGGTGTGGGCGGCGCCGCGCCGGATGCGTTCAAGGACCAGATCGGCTACAACCCGGACAAGGCGAAGGAAAACCTGCAGAAGGCCCGAGAGAAATTCGGCAAGGACTTCCCCAAGCTTTCCATTCTCGTGCGGGATACGCCAGAGGCGAGGGCCCAGGCCGAGTTCCTGCAGAACACCTGGAAGACGACGCTAGGGATCGATACTGAGATCCAGCCGGTGGATTCTCCGACCCGCTCTAAGAGCCTCAAT
>QHZN01000058.1 GCA_003225365.1 Acidobacteriota bacterium | reverse complement strand
AAGGCAAGCCTAATGCGATGCATCATAAACCATGCGGTTTTTTGAGTGACTCGGAGATCGCGCGCCACTTCGTAGGAGCTGATTCCGTTCTTGCAGTTAGTCAGCATCCAAATTGCGGTGAGCCATTTGTCAAGGCCGATAGCAGAGTCCTCGAAGATAGTACCGGCCTTGAACGAAAACTGCCGCTTCGCGTGGTGGGTGCTGCATTGCCAGATGCGACGACTCGCATTGAAGCTGACGTTGGCAGACCCGCAAGTCGGGCAGACAACACCTTTCGGCCAGCGCCGCGCCACAAGGTATTCAAGGCAGTTGCCGGGATTCGAGAAGTATTGAATTGCTTCTTGGAGGCTTTTCGGTTCCTGTTTCATGGTATCCCTCACAGTCAGAATAGTACCATAAACAGGTGGATGTGTCAAGTATATTCTTGCCCAAATTAGGACACTACCCTATTCTTAATTGGCTTGACAGCGCCGGAGCGTGCCCCCCAAAGGACGCACTGGACAGGGCGGCCGCAATCGCGCAAAATGAAAGCCCTGAGGCGTGATCCCGGCCTGTGGGACGGAGTCCCTCGGCATTGCTGAGGTCGAATTGGGCTCTCCCCAAACACCAACTCGCGATAGCGTTCCGGTTTCCGAATACATTCGAGGCACTTTCGTGCCGCTCTCGAACCTCGCGCAGGGATGGCAACTCCACGCCGCAGTTTCGCTGACTCCCGCTGAAGAGCGCACCATGGTGCGGGAGCCCGCACAGGCCGTCCCCGTCTCGATCGGCCAACGGCTAGGCGCGCTGCGCGTGCTTATTGTTCCCTACATCGCCTGCTTTGATACCGGCGACGTGATTGCTTTCACGAAGCCCAAGGGCGAGACCCACTCGGCCGTCTGGCTCGAAGATCCGGAACGCATTCACCTGCTGCTGCCGTGCCGCGAACTGGACGCGCACGACACCGGCTTTGAATTCCTGGCCAGCATCGGCGAGCTCCTGCGCCCTCGGCTGCGGCCGGAAGAAGTCGGGCGCTACACGGCGCTGCTGGAAGAAGAACTTCGCGCGGGCGTGCGAGGAGAGATTGACGAAGAGGCGTTGGGGGCGAAGCGCAGCCTGCTCGGCTCGCGCCTTCGCCGCCATCGCAATCCGGAACTCTTCGAGCGTTACCGCGACGTCTCCCTGGTTTCGACCGTGGCCGAGTACATGCACGGCCTCTGGCACGACGTCCAAATTCGCGTGGGACCCGACCACCTTCCCCTGCCCCAGCTTCGCCGGCGCATGGACCTGCTGGCCGAACTCTTTCCTCCAAACCCCGGCTTTCATGTCTTCGCGGAAGAGCTCGTGAAAGAGGAATAGCAAGCGGCAGGGTTCAAAAGAAGCGGCGCTTCACGACTGACGCTGCACGCAGCGCGAAGGATAGCGCGTTGCGACTGCCCAGGACCATTCTGTCGCAGGCCGCGTTGGTGAGCCATGGCCCCGCGCTGAAATCGCTGAAAGCCATTGCGCCCACAGAAATCTTTGGAATACGTCAGCCGGGATGAACCTTCGGCCAACAGGCTTGCATCGAAGAAAGGATATGGCGGAGATTCTTCCCTTCCGCGCCCTACGATTTAACCCCGAAATAGTCGGCAAGCTCGAATCGGTGGTGACTCAACCCTACGACAAGATCAGTCCCGAGATGCAGGCGCGTTATTACGCCGCCAGTCCATTCAACATCGTTCGCGTGATTCGCGGCCTCGAGGAGCCCGTTGATTCCGCGGAGAACAACGTCTATACCCGCGCCGCCGAGACTCTCGGTGATTGGATTCAAAGCCGAGCCCTCGTTTCGGAAGGCGAGCCGGCGCTCTACCGCTACGACCAGGAAGGCCGCTGGCCGCGAGGCGCTCGGGCCGTCATGCGGCGCCGGGGATTCATCGCTCTCGTCCGCCTGGAGGATTACTCCGCGGGAATCGTTTTTCCGCACGAAGAGACGTTTTCGGGACCCAAGGCCGATCGGCTCGAGCTGCTCAAGGCGACGCATGCGCATTTCGGGCAGATTTTCGTCCTCTACAGCGATCCGGAAGGCACGATTGAGGCCGCGCTCGACAAGGATTCCCCGGCGACGGAGCGCCCTTGGGAGCGAGCCAGCGACGAGTACGGGACAGTGCATTCCGTCTGGCGCATCCAGGACAGCTCGGCGATCGAAAGCATTGTCGAGAAGATGCGCGCGAAGAAGCTGGTCATCGCGGACGGCCACCACCGCTACGAGACGGCGCTCGCCTTCCGCGGCTTCTGGCGTAGCCAACACGGCGACGACCCGCGCGCTGATTACGCGATGATGACCTTCGTTCGCATGGAGACGGACTGCCTGACGATCCTCCCCACACACCGCGTGTTACACAGCCTCCGAGATTTCGATTGGGAAATAGCGCTCGCCGGCGCTCGGGAGTTTTTTGAGTGGACACCGGCGACGCGGGAGGGCGGCGATTGGCGCGGCCGTTTTCTCAACGCACTGGCCGAGCTCGGACGGATGCGGCCCGCGCTGGGAGTTTATGGGGGCTCCGAGCGGCTGGGCTGGCTGGCGCTCAAGCCCGCAATTCCTCTCCAGCGCCTCCTTCCGGACTTGCCTCCCTCGCTCGCCCGCCTCGACACCGTCCTCCTCCACCGGCTGCTCATCGAGCGCGTCCTCGCCATCAGCCGCGAGGCTGTCCGTGAAGAAAAAAACCTTCGCTACGTCCGTGAGCCGGATTTGGCTTTTGAGGAAGTGGACCGCGGCCGCGCCCAGGTGGCCTTTCTGATGAATCCCACTCCGGTCAAAGAAGTTTGGGGAAACGCCCTGGCGGGACACGTGCTTCCGCAAAAATCTACGGACTTTTATCCCAAATTGCTTTCAGGCTTGACCGCCTACTGGCTGGACAATCCGGCGGGAATTTGATCCCGCGCACGCGGGACGGGAGCCGCCTCGCCGAGACGTGCTTAAGTGCTCGAGTGGTAGGAACTCACCGCGCCCTCGACCTGCGCGTAAATTTCAAAAACTTTTTCAAGCCCCGTCTGATGAAGTTGGTCACGAAATTTTTTGCCCAGGGCCGCCAATTTGATATTGGCCCCAAGACTTTTCGCCGTCGTAAAAACCGCCAGAATGGTGCCCAGGCCTGTGCTGTCAATGTAGCCCACGCGACCGAAATCTATCACCAAGTCAGTCCTCCCGCTCTCCATGACCGCCTTGGTTTTAAATCGCAACTGGCTGCTTTCCTCTCCCACTGTGATTTGGCCAGAGAGTTCCAGCACCGTCACTCCACCGAAATCCCTTTCGACAATCCCCAGCGCCATCCTCACTCCTTCCGCTTCGAAAGCAGGAACTCTGCCGCCTCATTGGGCGCCTTACTCAAATTCCGAGCAGGACATGAAGTACCCGCAGAGGGGGCAGACCATTTTGCAATTCCGCGGTTCGAGCCTCTGGGAGCAGACCGGACAGAACTGGACAGGCAGCTCGATCGCGGGAGCGGGCTCGAAAGGCCGATTGAGTTCCGCCATGCCTCCTCCTTACCACAAGCTCTGAATCAAGCCAACTCTCCAAGCCAAAAATACCCCGAAACTGAGGCTGGCAAGCCCCGCCGCGAGCCGCACCATGCGCTCGAGGCGCACAAAGCGTCCGGCAGCGAGCGCGAGGGGCACGCTCATCAGGACGCTCATGGCGATCATCCCGCCGATGGTTCCCAATCCGAAAATCAGGAGGTAGCCGATAGCGAGGGCGAGCGACGGAATCGCGGTCACCACCACGAGCGTGAGCGCGGCCGTACCTGCGAGGCCGTGAACGATCCCCACCACAAACGGCCGCCCGCCAAGCTTCAAGGTGCGGTGACCGTGCGAGTGCCCGGCGTCGCCGACGTGAAAGTGCAAATGGGAATGAACTACGCCGTCGTGCTTGTGCGCGTGAACGTGCAAGGGAGGATTTTGGCGTACTTTTCTCAACACGTTAACGCCCAGGCATACCAGCATGCATCCCACCGAGAATTCCAGCCACTCGGACCAGCGCGGCGTGACGGCGAGGCGGAAGACCGCGATGGCCGTGCCGAATACGACGAGCGACACCGTGTGCCCAAGCCCCCACGACACGCCGATCAGCGATGAACGCCACAAGCTCCGCTCTTCGCTCACCAGCGTCGAAACCGCCACCAGGTGGTCCGGATCGAGGGCGTGGCGCAGGCCGAGAACGAAACCCAGCGCCAGCGTGGCCCAAATCGGGAATGCGCCCGGATGGAGGGAGACTGCAGGGTTCAATGGGGCATCTCCGGCGCGTAGCGCTCGCGCATGAATTCCGTGATCGCCCCGAAAGCTCGCGAGAGCGTGGCCTCGTCCGCGAGGAACACCAAGCGGATGTGCCGAGTCCCCGCGGCTTCCCCGAAGCCGCTGCCGTGGACGACCAGGACCTGCTTCTCGAGCAGCAGATCCCTTGCGAATTCCTCGTCCGAATCAGGGATGTCGAGCCGCGGGAAAGCATAGAAAGCACCCCGAGGCTCGCTCAGGCTCAGGCGTGGAGTGGAATTCGCCCATGCCATAGTCAGGTCGCGGCGGCGGCGCAGTTTGTGGGTCACCTCCGCCAGGTGCCCCTGCGGCCCTTCCAGCGCCGCGCGCACCGCGTACTGTTCCGGACAATTCGCGCACAAGCGCGCGCGCAGCAGCTTGTGGATGCCCTCGAGGTAAGGCTTCACGTCGGCCGCTTCCCCGCTCACGATACCCCAGCCGACGCGCCAGCCGGGAGCGAAGTAGGATTTCGAAAGCCCGCCGAAGGTCACCACCGGCAAATCGGGTGCGAGCGCCGCGATGGAAGTGTGAGGCCCGCCGTCGAGGATCAGCTTGTCGTAAATCTCGTCGGAGAAAATCACCAGGTGGTGCTCGCGCGCAAGCTCCGCGATCGATTCGAGCGTCAGTCGCGAATGGACGGCCCCCGTAGGATTGTTCGGGTTGATGACCACCATTCCGCGCGTGCCCGTAAAAATGCGGCTGGCGAGATGGTCGAGGTCCGGCTGCCAGCCCGCGCCTTCGTCGAGCTCGTAGCTATTCGGTGACGCGCCGAGTTTCGAGAGCACGGCGGAGTAAAGGGGATATTCGGGCGAAGGCGTCAGAAGGTTTTCGCCGGCGTTGACGAGCGCGGTCAGACAAACGTCCACTGCTTCGCTTACGCCTTGAGTGATGAAAACACTTTGCACGTTGCGGATGCCTTTCCGCTCCGCCTCGGCGCGCACGGCCTCGAGCGCTTCAACGACGCCGAGCGAGGGCGCGTAGCCGTTCTTGCCGTCCCGCATGGCCCGCGCCACCACCTCAATCAGGTGCGGCGGCGTGTGGAAATCGTACGCCAGCGGGTCGCCGATATTGAGCGGAAGGATTTCTTTGCCCGCGCGAGCCAACCGCTCGGCCACGACGGCGATGTCGCGGATGGCGTAGCGCACGCGCTCCAGACGCGTGGCGGCAAGAATCTCCCGAACGTGGGCAACCTCGTGCGCCATCCTGATACTCGATTTTTAACAGAAAGGCGGATGCCGGTCAATCGGGGCCCGCCTCACCTGCGGCCAGCGGCCCGGCAGGCAATGCGGATACTGCGATTTCTTGCCGGTCTGTCTTGGGGACCATCCGAAGGCACAAGAGACACTCGTCAAGATCGGTTGGTTTTTATCTCAGAGCCAGACAAATCGCTTGGCTCTTTTTTTATCGCTATACTCCAAGAGTGCCCGCCGGAATTCGCGGCGTAGCAAAAGCTGGAATGACACTTGGCCGATGCCCGCGACAAGCCCAGCGCGTCGGCAAAATAGTATCGCGCCTTGCCGCTCGCGGCCGAGGCACCGGACGAGGCCCCCCAAAGCGCCCTCATTTGCGGTCGTAGTCGGCATAGCTGCAGTAGTCGACCTTCCGGATTCGAAAATGCACCAGGATTCCACGCTTCCCCTTGGCTGCTGGCCCCGTTATCACCTCAATTAGAGAATTGCCTGTGCAAAGGGCGGGGGACTTGGACACTAGGCGGTATCTCCCTGGGGGCACCGCGCCAAATCTGAAGAGGCCCCGTGAATCTACCGGCACGCCCGCCACGAAGCGATGCGTATCGTCGGTAAAAAGGCTGATGCAGCCCGGAGCCACTTTCTCGCCAATAATCACCTTTTCCCCTGCTTCGACGACCGCCCTTCCAAAAACCTGGCGCACAATGAGCGGCGGCACCACAATGGTGGATGGATCTGGAGGAGAATATTCATGCGCGCTTCGGCACGGCGCGGTGCTCTGCGCCATGGCAGCTTGAGCTGCCACACCGATCAGGAATACCCCTGCGATTCGAAGGCATATCCTCATCGCGTTCACTCTGGGGGCTTGCTAAGTTCCTCGTTGATGCCGACCTCGTTCTTCTGTGCGTCGAGATCGCCAGCATCAAGAAATGGTTTGGCAATTGCGGCATCCCGCAGTGCGGCTGCTCTGTCCCCCATTTGGGACGACGACTAAGGCGGCCCTCCAAGATCGTAGCCACCGGTCGTGCAGTCGTCGATAGCTGCCCCTCGGAAGATTACCAGTATGCGCCTTTTTCTACGAGATGATGTCACGCGAATGGGGATATTACCCGTGCAGAAGCCTGGGGAGCGGGCCACAAGGTGGTAATCACCGGGCGCAACGCGGCCGAATGCGAAGCGACCTGCGGCGTTAATCTGCACACTGGCGACGTATGCGTGGGATTTCTTGGTAAACAAGGTAAGGCAGGCATCCCCCTGCAGCAACGAACCTGGATGCCTCGTCCGGGCCTCGACCACGACCCTCCCGTAGACATGTCCAACCTTGAGAGCCCCACCCTCACCTATGAGGATCGGCGCCGGGCCAGGGTAGATTTGAGCGTCCAGGCATGGCTCGGCCGCCTGTGGTCGGGCCTGCATTGCAACCAGGAGCAAGGCCCCAGCCGCGGCGATTCCTGTGCGTGCGGTTAGACCAAGATTACTGATTTGGGCCATTTCTTAGCTCCTGGTTGATTGGCGCCTCAGCCTTGTCAGCTGCCGGTTCCGCGTAATTATCGAGCCAGAAGTGTATTGCCTCGCTCTCCCTCAGAAACTCAGGTCCAAGATCTCCCGTCTCAAGTCGCTCTTGTCGATATGGAACGAGAAGTCCTCGAGCTTGCCGCTGCCCTGGTCGTAGTGGACTGCGCTATAGCGGCGACGGGAAAGGCGAGAAGAGTAAGAAGTAGAAAAAACCAGTGGCGCGATGGCATGTCAGCCTCCGTTGCGACGATACTGGGCTTTCACTGTACAGGGAGTCCACCATTTATGGGCCGATAGTTAAACTTACGGAGAGGATCGTCAATAGGGTAATGCCACTAACTCTATGTAAGTTTTACAGTAGGCCGGAATTGCCCGGTCGGCTGTGCATCCACCACTAGCCTTGGGACAGTTTTCGCGCTGTAACAGAGGCCGTGTGGCCAGCCTGCTGAAAGCTACAAGATAGGGTGAGGACCGTCGCTCGAGCGCCCCGACGCGTCGGGGCGTTTTTCGGCGTCCCGATGCGTCCGGACGCCGCTACTAGAAAGCTGTCACCTTATTTTGCAGTCGTTAAGAGGCCGGCTGGTAAAACGCCAGTTGCGCGTCGCCGTGGCGAATTTGGCGCGTGCGGCGAAGGTGGCCGTAACTCTCTTCAAGGAACATGTGGCGTGAATGTTCGGCGATGACGAGCGAATCCGGTGTAAGGAGAGTCGAGCGCGCCAGTTGCCTCAGCGCGTGATGGTATTCGCGGACTTCGGCGTAAGGCGGGTCAAGGAAGACAAAATCGAATGCGGCGCGCTCTTCATCGAGCCGATCGAGGGCGTCGAGGACCGGCGATGTCATCAGCCGGCAGCCCGACTCAATGCCCAGGGCGGCGAGGTTTTTGCGGAGGAGCTCGACGGCGGGGCGGTGGTTCTCAATGAAAACCACTTCGCGCGCGCCGCGGCTCAGCGCCTCCAGGCCCACCGCGCCCGAGCCCGCATAGGCGTCCAGGAAGCGCGAGCCCGCGACTCGGGGGCCCAGCACGTCGAACAGCGTCTCACGCAACTGTTCCGAGGTTGGCCGAAGATTCGCGCCCTTCAAAGTGCGTAGCGTCAGGCCACGGTGTGTGCCGGAAATGATGCGCATAAAAAAAGCTTTCAGCCGTCAGTGGTCAGCCGTCAGGCCAGAGCCCCTCCTGGATCGCTGAAAACTGAAGGCTGAAAGCTGACCGCTAATTTCACGCCACCGCCGCCAGGCCGTATCGCCGCGGCCATTCCTGGCGGAGAAAGGCGAGGTAGGCGTCGAATTCTTCTTTCGAGGCCGGCCGCTCGACGAAGTTCGTGGCCTCGCGCTTTGCCCACTCGAGAATTTCCTGGTCGCGCACCAGGTTCGCCACGCGAAACGCCGGAATTCCCCACTGCCTTGTGCCGAAGAATTCGCCCGGGCCGCGCAGCTTCAGATCCATTTCGGCAATCTTGAACCCGTCGGTGGTTTCGGCGATGGCGCGCAGGCGTTCGTCGGCGGCGGGGTTGATTCGCTCGCCGGCCACCAGAAGGCAAAACGACTTCCCGCGCCCGCGCCCGATGCGGCCACGGAGCTGGTGCAATTGCGCGAGGCCAAACCGCTCCGCGTGCTCGACGAGCATCATCGTGGCGTTGGGCACGTCCACGCCGACCTCGACGACCGTGGTCGAGACCAGCACTTGGATATTCCCGGCCTTGAAGTCCCGCATGGCCGCTTCCTTTTCCTCGCTCGGCAGGCGGCCGTGCAGCAGGCCCACTCGCAATTCCGGGAAGACGTTGCGCCGAATCTCGTCGTGCATGCGCACGGCGGCGCGTAGATCGGCCTTCGAGGATTCCTCGATGACCGGATAGACCACGAACGCC
>QHZN01000057.1 GCA_003225365.1 Acidobacteriota bacterium | reverse complement strand
TTATCGGCGCCTTTAAATATGACGGGCCAACAAGACCTACACATTTTTATATGGCTGGTCCAGCGGCAAGGGAAGGGGACTTGCGCCGCGGGCAAGGACACTTTGCCTTCCCTTGTAAGCGAGAGGCCTCGCGCCCTGACGGCGCCGGAACGGGGAGAAGAGCGGTGAAGAGGACGGGAGAAAGGCTGCCCAAAAAAGGGTCGGGGGTCCGAACGATTCGGACCCCCGATGATTCCCCTTGCTGATCCCTCTTATCTCTTCTTCTTTTTCTTGGCCTTCTTCATTCTATTCTCCTCTCGAGTTGTTTCGAGATTCACGCCGGCATGACCGGCGGAGCGCGTCTTCTAACTCATGTATAGTGAGTGAGTTTTTTGTTGTCAAGAAAAAAGTGGGCGTCGGAAAAATTTTTCGCGGCCTTCCGGCGCTGCGTCGTGCGATCACCAGTGCGCGACCGGCCTTTTCCGCATCTAAGCAAACGGGGCCGAATCCTCTAAAACGATGTCTTTCTTTCATTCGGAATTCGTTTCAAAGTCCGGGGCGGCCGCCGCCACAGCCGTCCTCGGTCTTGCGCTATTCTCCGGGTTGCCGTTCCTCGCGCAGGAAAACCCGTCCTCGACGCCGCCCGCCGAGACACTCAAGGTCACGACCGGCGTCGTCGACGTCTTCGCCGTGGTCAAAGACCACCATGGACATCTCGTTCCCGACCTGACCAAAGACGATTTCGAGCTGACGGAAAACAACGACCCACAGCAGATTCGATACTTTTCGCGGGAGACGGACACGCCGCTGACGATGGGGATTCTGGTGGACACCAGCCCCAGTCAGGGCCGCGTGCTGCCGCGCGAACAGGTGGAGGCGAAGGCCTTTGTGCGCCAAGTCATCCGCCCGAAGGACCTGGCGTTCGTCCTGCACTTTGACGTGGATGTGGAACTGCTCCAGGACTTCACGGGCGACAAGAGCCGGCTCGAACGCGCCATTGACGAGACGGCTATTGGGGGCGGGGGCGGAGGGCCCTTGCCCGGCCCCTTTCCCACTTCCTCCTCCGGCGGGACGCACCTCTACGACGCCGTCTATCTCGCCGCGACCGACGCCCTCGAGAACGAAATCGGCCGCAAGGTCATCATTCTTCTCACCGACGGCGAAGACCAGGGGAGCGAGGAAAAGCTCGCCGAGGCGCTCCAGGCCGCCCAGAAGGCGGACATCATCATCTACTCCATCAACATCAGCGACGCGAGTTTTTACCATCGCCAGGGCCCGGGCTACAACGGTGAGCCGGTGTTGCGCAAACTCTCCGACGAGACCGGAGGGCGAGTGATTGACGTCAACCGGCAGAAAGATTTGACGCAGGCCTTCCAGGAAATCGCCAACGAGCTGCGCACGCAATACCTGCTCGGGTATTCTTCCGCCAACACGCGCCGCGACGGCACCTACCGCAAAATTCATGTCCGCGTCCGCAACGGCGACTACAAGGTCCAGGCCCGCCGCGGCTACTACGCCCCCGCCGGATAGCGCCGCCCGCGGAGCTCCGAACGGCCGCGGAAGAGCCCCGGAGCCCCGCTCCCGCCTCCTAATTCAGCCCTCGAAAGGGAATTCAATGACGAAGCTTACTGAGCCTGGGCGAAATACCCGGGCTTGGCGCGGACGTGGAGGTCCTTTCCCTTGGCCAAAATCTGGATGGTGCGGAACGTTCCGTCGTGCGCGGTGTTCGAAGAAACGTAGCCCAGGCTGTATTGCGTGCGCAGCTCGCGGGAAATTTCCTGGAAGTTTTCGCCCAGGTCCTTCGCCTCAAAGGGGAAGAAGGCGCGCCCGCCGGTCTTCTCGGCGAAATACTTCAGCACTTTGTCGCCGGTTTGGGTGTTCCCGCTGCGGTTGGTGCTGATGGTGTAGATGGTCACTTCGCCGCGCTGCGCCATGCCGAGCGCTTCGTCCCGATCGTGCGTACTCTGATTGTCAATTCCGTCGCTCACGATGATCATCACGCGCCGAAGGTAGGGCTCGGGAGGGGGAAAGATCAGCATCTTTTCTTTGCTGGCGTAATAAATGGCGTCGTAAAGAGACGTGCCGCCGCCGGCCTGCAGGCCCCGGATCGCCGTCGCAAGCTTGTCCTCGTCGTCGGTGTAGTCCTGCACGAGTTGGGGCTCGACGTCGAAGGCGACGATGTAAGCCTTATCCTTGTCGGGCCGGAGCGTCGTACCCAAGAAATCTATGGCGGCCTCCTGCTCGAAGCGCAGCCGCTCGCGGATGCTGTTCGAAGTGTCCACGAGGATGCCGATTCGCAGGGGGAGGTCGGTCTCGCGGCTGAAAAAGCGGATGGCCTGCGGCTGGTTGTCCTCGAGCACCTGGATGTCGTCCTTGTCAAGATTCATGATCATGTGGCTTTTCTTGCCCGTCACCGTGAACAGCACGTTCACAAGGTTCGAGAAGACTTTGATTTCGGTGGTGGAAGTCGGTGGTTCACTCGAGGGTTTCGTCTGTTGCGCGATGAGCCGGGCGCGGCCCTGGGGAGGCCCGAGCGACGCGAGCCAAAAAAGCGCGATTGCTGCCGGGAGCCCCGCCGTGCGTCTCACCCTCATCCTCGATGTTCCCTCTCAAAAATTATAGGAGCCCGTCCGAGGTGCGTCAAGGCTCGGCCGGAACGGCCGCGCAGGGGACCTCAGCCGCTTTCTTCCGCCAGGCGAGGAGCTTCTCGAAGCGCGGCCCCAGCCGCCGGCGCGTTTCCACCTTGCCGAGCTCGAAGCGGAAATCCTCCGCCGTCGCCGAATCGAGCGCCAGGGTCACGAGCGCTTCCGGATCAAGATGCGATTCGGCGCGGTCGAGCTCTTCGGCGCTCGAAAAAATCGCAGGGGCGCGCGGCATAAAGCGCGGGCAACAGTCCTCAAACGGCTGGCAAGAAATCGCGTAAGTTCCGATGCGCCGCGCCCAGGAGATGATTTCTTCCTTGTCGTCCCCGGCGAGCGGCCGATAGACGGGGAAGTCGAGGCCGTGGTCAATGGCGGCGAGGTTATGAAGCGTCTGCGACGCAACTTGCGAGACGCTGTCTCCCGTCACGAGGCCCAGCGCCCTCTCGGCGCGAGCGATTTCGCGCGCCGTCCGCGCCATCAAGCGGCGATAGAGCGGGACGCGGAGGCTTTCCGGCGCCCCCGCCACCACTCGCCGCTGCACCGGCTCAAACGCCAGCGAGTAAAGACGCGACGTGAATTGATAGGGCGTCAGAGCCTTTACCAATTCCTCCGCCACCGGCCGCGAAGAGCCGCGCGCGCCGGCAGGGCCGCTATAGAAGTGTACGAACGAAAGGTGCGCCCCGCGCCGCATCATCTTATACGCGGCAACGCTCGAATCGAATCCCCCCGAAAGCAGCGCCACCAGCCGCCCGCCCGTCGCCGCGGGCAGGCCGCCCGGCCCCGCCTGGCGCTCGGCGTAGATGAACGCTTCTCCGGGAACAACTTCCACCGTGCACGTGACCTCCGGCGCCGAGAGATTCACGCGCACGTCTCCGTCAGCCGACGGACGCTCGCGCAGGTGGTCGAGCACCACGCGGCCGAGCGCCCGCTCGAGCTCCATCGAGTTCATGGGGAAGTCCTGGTCGGCAATCTTGGCGCGCACCGCGAAATCGCGCGGCGCCTTTCGCGCCATCACCTCCCGCGCCACGGCTCCCATCGCTTCGAGATTATTCGCCGCCCGGTACGCGACGGCGACGTAGGCGATGCCGAACACGCGCGAGAGCCGCTCGAGCATGATCGGTAGCACCGAGTCCTCTCGCGGCTCGACCACCAGGCGCTCCGAAATAAAGCGCGGTGGGGCCGCCGGCAAGTCCGCAAGCGCCCGCTTCACCGCGCCCGTCAGCCGGCTGAGGAAATAACGCTTGTTCTTCCCCTTCAGCCAAATCTCGTGATAGTGGAGAATTAGAACGCGGTCCATTGTCGCTCGGCGCCATCCCTCCGGCCGGAGGCCAGCCCCTTCCCGCCCGGTAGCGGGTCAAGCAGCTCCCTAGTCGAACCTCAGTTGTAGGGCACGGGTTAGAATATCGGACTTTCCCACTCTGCCGCAAGCCGCCTCGCTCCGCTTTCAAACGCGCCGATTGGGTTTCCAGAAAGCAGGTCCATCAAACAGCAAGATTGCTGCGGCAGAACGCTGCGGCGCGGTTGACTTCCTTCGAGCCCTCGGGTTAACTTGGGAAGTCAAATTCAGGGCGGGTCTTATCCGAGGAGCGAACGACATTGAAACGCACATTTCAACCGAATCGACGGCGCCGGGCGAAGACGCACGGTTTCCGCGTGCGCATGAGGACGCCGGGAGGGCGGGCGACGCTCGCGCGCCGGCGGCGGAAGGGCCGCCATCGCCTGACCCCATGAGGGCGGATCGCGCCTCGGCCTCTTTCCCCAAAAATCTGCGGCTGCTCAAGCGCAGCGAGTTTCGAAGGGTGTACGAGGAAGGCGAGCGGCGGACGGGGTCGCTGGCCGCGGTTTTTTATTTTCCAAACGGACTCGGAAGGACGCGGCTGGGCATCACCGTTCCGGCGCGTGTGGGAAACGCCGTCGTCCGCAACCGCATTAAGCGACGTGTGCGCGAGGTGTTTCGCCGCACGCGCGTCCAGATTCCTGCGGGTTGGGACCTTGTCCTGAACCCCCGCGAGGCCGCGGCGCATGCGCCCTACCCCACCCTGACGCGGGAGCTGGTGCGACTCTTCCCTTCCCGCGTCGCAGGACCGCTACGCCGGGCTGGAGCACCCCCGGCAAAGGAGAATGAAACCCGGTGAAGCCTCTCGTTCTCGCCTTCATCCGTTTTTATCAGGCCTCGCTGTCGCCGCTGCTTCCCTCTTCCTGCCGTTTCTATCCGACGTGTTCGTCCTTCGCCTACGAAGCCGTGGAAAAGTGGGGAGCATGGCGCGGCGCGGGCATGGCCTTGCTGCGGATTCTGCGCTGTCATCCTTTCGGCGCTTTCGGATACGACCCGGTGCCAGAAAGGGAGGTTCCAGGTTTCGGGTGCCAAGCGTCAGGGAATTCTCCGCGTCGCTTTACCTGAAACCTGGCCCCTGACGCCTAGCACCTGTTCTTAAAAATGAGCCAGGAAAAACGGCTAGTTTTGTTTTTCGCGATCTCCGTCTCCTTCTTGTGGCTCTGGAGCGCGTTATTCTTCAAGGCGCCGCCCCCGAAGCCCGCGGCGCGGAAGCCCGCGGCCGCAACGCCCCCCGCCACGCATCCGGCGCCAGCGCAACCAGTGCCTGTGGCGTTGCCCGTCGAACAGGGCGCGAAAGCAGAAGAAATCACCGTCGAGAAAGGCCTCTACCGGATTACTTTTTCCACTCAAGGGGCCGTCATCAAGAGTTGGGTGTTGAAAAAATATACCGACGAGCACGATAAGCAGCTCGACGTGGTGAACCAATCGGCTTGCGAGATGCTGGGCTATCCGATGCGGGTGACGCTCCCCGACGCCGCGCTGGCTGACAAACTGAATTCGGCGATTTACGTCGCGAAACAAACGGGCGTAACCGCCGGCTCCCCCGAGAAACTCGAATTCACTTATAGCGACGGAAAGATTCAAATTCGCAAGCTGTTCACCTTCACGGCCTCCTACGAGGTCCGCGTACAGACGCGCGTTTTCGACGGAGAACGCGACTTGCCCGCGGGCGTCGCTTGGCCGGGCGGCTTCGGAGACCACTCGCTTGCCCCCGAAATTGCATCCGTAGCGGACCTGGCCTTCTACCAGACCACCGAAGACGAAAAGATCGTAACCGACCATATCACTTCCTCTCTCCTGGGGCACTGGTTTGGCTCCGGCGAAAAAGCCCCGCAGGAGTTGAATATCCGCGGTTCGCTTCGTTTCGCGGGCTTGGAGGACAGCTACTTCGCGGCCGTCTTCCTGCCGGATTCGCCGAGCGACACTTTCCAGGCGAGCCGCGAGGTGTGGACGCCGGCCGATTGGAAGGGCTCGGAGAAAGAAAAACCCTCGCCGATGCGGGCCCTGCTGGCGACGGCCCAACCGGCCCCGATCAGCTTCCGGCTGCTTGTGGCTCCCAAGGATCTGGATGTCCTCCACGCGGTCGTGCCGCCCGTGGATGGGCTGGTGGATTTCGGATGGTTCAAATTCGTCGCCATGCCTTTGTTCCTCGCCCTGCGGTACGTCCATGCGCAATGGGTTCACAATTACGGATGGGCCATCACCATCCTGACCCTTTTTCTGAACCTGGCGATGTTTCCGCTGAAGCTCAAGGGCATGAAGTCGGCGAAGGAGATGCAAAAAATCGCTCCCATCGTCAAGGAGATCCAGGAGCGTTACAAGCAGTATAAGTTCAACGACCCGCGCAAGCAGAGGATGAATGAAGAAATCATGAAGCTCTACAAAGAGCACCATGTCAATCCCGTGGGCGGTTGCTTGCCGATGCTGTTGCAGTTGCCGCTGCTTTACGGTTTCTACCGGGTGCTCCAGTATTCCATTGAGTTGCGTCACGCGCCCTGGATCGGGTGCGTGAAGGACTTGTCCGCGCCGGACCAATGCTATCTGTTCGGCATCCACATCGCCATTCTGCCTACTATCATGGTGGTCACCATGTTTTTTGCGCAGAAGATGACGCCCACCCCGACCGCTGATCCGGCGCAGCAGCGAATGATGATGTTCATGCCGTTGATTTTCGGAATGATGTTTTATCGCCTCGCGTCCGGCGTGGTGCTTTACTATTTGATGGCGAACGTGGTCGGGATCGCCCAGCAGCTTTTCATCAACAAGTTTTTCCCGAGCGCGGCGACTCCCAAGGGGCCTCCACCGGGGCGCTCCAAGGCGCGGATCGAGAAAACGGTCAGCGTGGGCTGAGCCTGCCTCGCGAGGCAGGCCTGCCTGTGCCGGCAGGTCGGAAACTATGGAAGCATCCGCGACGCCCGCACCGCTTTCGAGCTCGGCCGAACGACACCTGGCCGCCGTCGAAGCCTTGCTCGGAAAAATTATCGAGCTCAGCGGGTTTGAGTTGAAGTTCGAGGCTCGGCGGAGCCGGGAGGCTTCGAGTCCCTCCGAAGGGCCGGGCTGGGTGGTGGAACTTTCGGGGCCGGACTCGGACTTGCTGTTGGTTTCTGGCGGCTCGCTTCTGAACGCGCTCGAATACCTGGTTTTGCGAGCTGTGCGGGTGGAAGAGGAACTGTTCGGGCAAATCTCTTTCGATTGCCAGGACTTTCGCCGCATGCGAGCCGAAGAGCTCCGGCTGATGGCCGAAGTGGCGGCCGCGCGCGTGATCGAAACCGGCGTGCCCTTTGCTTTGAATTCCATGACACCGCGCGACCGGCGCGTCATTCACCTGGCGCTGAAGTCGAATACGCGAGTGCGCACGGCCAGCGACGGCGCGGGCCACGAACGCCGAGTCGTCATCTACCCCGTCCCCGAGTCTGCCTCCACAGGCAGGCCTCCCCGCCGCTAGTGCCGTTCCAACCCTTTGGGCCCTTGTATTTCCGCTCTGGGAGGACGGGTTTTCAGACCGTTGCCGATCGCCATGTTTCCGGCTATTAAGCTGGAGTGGCACTGGTCCTCGCCATGACTTCCGAAGACACTGTCGTCGCCATTGCGACACCGCCCGGCCGGGGGGGCGTCGGAGTGGTGCGGCTCTCGGGCGAGCGCTCGATTGAGATAGCCACACGGGTCGTGCGCTTCCGGAAGTCCGGGCTCGAAACTCAACGCGCGACACTCGGCGAAATCGTCGAGCCTGCCCGCGCAGGCGGGCCCGCCTCCGGCCGCGTCCTCGACCAGGTGGTGGTCACATGTTTCCGGCGGCCTCATTCCTACACAGCCGAGGATGTCGTCGAAATCTCCTGCCACGGCGCGCCCGTGGTGCTCGGGTACGTGGTCGAGCGCTGTGTCGCGGAAGGCGCCCGCGCTGCCGAGCCCGGGGAGTTCACCCTGCGCGCCTTCTTGAACGGCCGCATCGATCTGACACAGGCGGAAGCGATTCGCGATCTGATCGAATCGCGCACTCTCTATCAAGCGCAGGTAGCCGCCCAACAAATGGAAGGCTCGGTGTCGTCGCGCCTGAAGCCCCACAAGCAGGTCTTGCTCGAGCTGATTGCGAAGTTGGAGGCGGGAATTGATTTCGCCGAAGACGACTTGCCGGTGGCCGGATGGCCGGAAATTACGGAGAGGCTCGACCGGATTTCTGCCGACCTGGAGAAGCTGGTTCGCGGTTACGAGTACGGCCGGCTGGTGCGCGAAGGCCTGAGCTTGGCCATCGTCGGGCGGCCGAACGTGGGGAAATCGAGCCTCTTCAACCGGCTCCTCGACCAGGACCGCGCCATCGTGACGGCGACGCCCGGAACCACGCGCGACCTGGTGAGCGAGACCGCCGCAATCGGAGGGCTCCCGCTCCGCTTTGTGGATACGGCGGGCATCCGCGAAGCGCGCGACGAGGCGGAAAAGATCGGCGTGGCAAAATCGCTCGAAGCCATCGCCGACTCGAGCCTGCGGCTGCTCGTCGTGGACTCGTCCGATCCCTGGACCGACGAGGACGCGCGGCTCCTCGCGCGAGTGCGGCCGCTCGGGCCGCTGGTCGTGGCGCGCAATAAGTCCGATTTGCCGTGCAAGCTCACGCTCGAGGATTTGGAAAGCCGGCTCGCCGAAGTCGTGGGGGCCGAGCGCAATGCGCCCTCTCGGCAAGCTCTGATCGTTTCAACATCCGCGCTGACAGGAGAAGGAATTCCCGAGCTCAAAGAAAAAATTCTCGCCGCGGCCGTGCCCGCGCGCGACCTGGGAATGGAAGGCGAGTTCATCACCAACCTGCGCCACCGCCAGCTCATCCAGCAATCGCTCGCGTCGCTCGCCAAGGCCCGCCGCGCCGCCGCCGAGCGCACCCACCACGAGATGCTCCTGCTCGACCTCTACGACGCCCTGCACGCGCTCGACACTCTCACCGGCGCCACCTACGCCGACGATATCCTCGGCGTCATTTTCTCGACATTCTGCGTAGGGAAGTAGAAGCAGTCGGCTAGAGTCCCCTCAGGAGCGAATCCTTCTCAGATACTCGTCCACTTCGCGGACGCGCATGAGCTTGGCGAGCAGGGCTGTCAGGATGAAGCCGACGGAGCTCGCCGCGGCCAGCAGCACGAGTGCGCGCACGGGGCTTTGCCAGGCGAAGCGCGCTTGCCACCAGCGGACGGCGCCGTAGGCCGCGAGCGCCGCCAGCGCCGACGCTACCGTAAGTTTCAGCGAAAACTTCGGAAGGTCTCCCGCCTCGCGATTCTCGAGGCGTCGCGTGAGCAGGACGAACAAGGCTGCAGTGTAAACCAAAATGCCGACGGAGCTGGCCAAAGCCAACCCGCGGTATTGGAATTGCCGCACCAGAAGCAGGTAAAGCGGCAAATTTAGAAATGTCAGGATGGTGCCGGCAACGGCAGGCGTAATCGTGTCGCGCGCGGCGTAAAAGCCGCGGGCGAGGATCCCCTGCACTCCCCAGGCAACCATGCCGAGCGAAAAGTAAGCGAGGGCGGACGCCGTGGCGTCGAAGTCCGCGCCTTTCAACCGCGTGTGCGTAAAAACCAGGTAAACGAGCGGCCGGCATTGGGCGACCGTCAAGGCGGAAATCGGCACCAGGAGCAGGATGACGCCTTTCAGTGTCGCGTCGAGCGCCTGGTTGAGCTCAGAAAATTTCTTCTCCGAATAGAGCTGAGCGAGGAAGGGAAACGCCGCCACACCCGCCGCCTGGCCGACGATCCCGAGCGGCACCCTCATTAGCGTTTTTGCGTAACTGAGCCAGGTGATGGAGGCCGGAACCAAGTACGAGCCGAACCACTTGATGATCCAGTCGTCCGTGAAGACGAGCGAAAGCGCCAGCATGATGGGAATCGAGAGGCGGATGAAAAGACGGAAGCCAGCGTGAAGGACGTCGAGGTTTGGGGCGAAGCGGGCGCCAGCCCGCCCCGCGCCGTAAATCTGGAGGAGAAAATTTCCCGCAACCGCCCCCGCCAGCACGCCCACCGAAAAACCGGTGATTCCGAGGCTCGGAGCGAGCAGGACGCCACCCAAAATTATCGCTAAGTTATAGACGACCGGAGCTAGCGACGGCACTACGAACTGGCCCTTGGCATACTGGACCGCCGCCAGAATACTGCCGATGTAGAAACAATATTGTGCGGGGAGCATGAGGCGCGTGAGGAAGACCACCCGCGCTTTTTCGGCCGGTGCGAAGCCGGGAGTGATCACCGCGACGAGCTGGGGCGCAAAGATTTCCGCCGTGAGAATCAGCGCGACCACCACGAGGCTCATTACGGCAATCACGGTCGAAAAGACGTGCCAGCCCTCGTCTTCCCGGCTTTCGGCGGAATATTTGGCGAAGACAGGAATAAACGTCAGGCTGAGGGCTCCGCCCGCCACGAGATAATTCAGGAAGTCGGGCAAGGTGAAGGCGGAGTAGTAGGCGTCGGTGACAGCTCCGGAGCCGATCTCGCGCGCCACCGCCCATTCGCGGAAGAAGCCGAGGAGGCGGCTCACGAGCACGCTCGCCATGACGATGCCGGCCGACCGCGCTATCCTGCGCGTGACGCTCGGAGCGCTCACGGGCGTTGGTGTATCACGTTTGCGAAGGTTTTGCCTAGCGGCGCGAATCCCACCCTATGACTTGCTCGGCTCGTAAGGGTTGGCATGGGGGTTGGGGAAACGATATCGGCAGGTGCGGCAGCGAACCATTCGCCCGCGGCCAATCAGGCGCTCCCAGAAGCGCCGGTGCGAACGGCGGAAATCGTGTTTCCCGCAGCGCGGGCAGGCGCCGCGCCTGCCTGCGGAGGCAGGCCCCGATTCTTCTTGAAGAGTGGGTTCGCTGGCGGAGAGCTCCCGCGCGGGAGAGCTTGCCGCGGTCGCCTGGGTGACTCCTTCCGGCGATTCGACTGTGTGGACGGAGTCCCTGGGAAGGAACCGTTTTCTCCGGCACCGCGAGCAGACACGCAACCGGTAGCCGAACAGCCGCGCCACGCGGTAGACCACTCCGTGGCGGGCCCTCTCGGTCTTGGTTGCTCCGCACTTCGCGCAGGGTATGGCCAAAACAATACTAAGGTAATTCGGCGGGAAATAACTTGCAATATTTTGATTTCCAGACTTGTACCGCGTCACATCGCCGCAGGCGCCCGGCCTCACCGAGCGCGTCTCAAACCGATAGACAGTCCAAACCGCCTCTCAATCCCTTCGTCCGGTGCTCGATCTTTTGGGGCATGGCAGCCTCGCCCATATTCATGGCGAGCGATGCGGCAGAAGCTCGATGAGTCCCTCGAGCGAGCGGACCCGGGGGCAATCGGCGCGCGGATACGCTCCCACCCGGTCAATAAGCACGCCGCGAATCCCCGCGAGACCCGCGCCGCCCACGTCGGTTGAATAGGTGTCGCCGATGAATAGGGCCTCCGAAGCTTGTACACCCGCGCGGGCGAGCGCCGGCCGAAAAATTTCCGGATGAGGCTTTTCAACCCCCACCCGCGCCGAATCGAGCACCCCCTCAAAACACCGGCGCAATCCCACGCGCTCCAGTTGCTCTTCCATCGTGCCGATCGAGTTCGAGATAACACCGAGATAATAGCCCTCGTTCCGCAAGCGCGCGAGCAATCCCGGAACCTCCGGCAGCACCCGAGACCAGAGCGTGATATCCCGGAAGCCCTCGGCGACCCGGAGCATCAGCCGGCCGCGCTCGCCTTCTGGCGCTTGAAGCCCTTCCATGAGCGCCCGCAAATACTCGCCCCAGTAAAAGTGATCAATCGTTCGCGGCACCTCGCCTCGCCGGATCTGCGGCCAGAGCCACTCGTCAAGCCGCGCCTTGCCGGCGCGCTCGGCGGCGTAGAAATCTTCGGCCGTCGCCGGGCAGCCTTGTTGGGTCAGGTCTTCCGCCAGCTCCTCGACGCGGGGATAGATCAAAGTATTGCCCGCGTCGAAGAATATGGCGCGAATGGTGTTCGTCATAACATGAAGTCCAAGACCGGAGGCGGCGGCACGGTAGCCGTAGACTGAGATCACCCGCTGCCCTTACGCTGCGGATTCGAGACCCATCCGCAACTCGCTTTTCTCCCGCTCGGCAAGAAACGCCGCAGCAATCGCGTTTTCAACGAATCCCGCCAACTGCTCGCGCGAAAAGTCGAACGTCCGTGCCGCCAACCTAAACTCGCGCTCGAGGCTCGTCCCGAACAGTCCCGGGTCGTCGGAATTGAGCGTGACGCGCACACCCTCGCGCAAGATGGCCGGCAACGGGTGGTCCGAGGCTTCGGCGATGGCGCCGGTTGCGACGTTGCTCGAGAGGCAGACTTCGAGCGGAACTCCGCGGTCGCGAACGAGCGCCAGAACGGCCCGATCCTCGGCGGCGCGCAGGCCGTGGCCAATGCGCTCGGCCCCGAGCAATTCCACGGCCGCGCGGACGCTCTCAGGCCCCATGGTCTCTCCCGCGTGGGCGGTGGTGTGGAGCCCCCGGTCGCGCGCCTCGCGGTACAAGTCCACAAACAGGTCGGCGGGCCCGCGCCGTTCGTCGCCGCCGATCCCGAAGGCCACCACGCCGCGCTCGCGATAGCGCGCCGCCATCCGCAAGACCTCGCGTGCCGGCTCCACCCCGAAGTGGCGGATGGCGTCGAAGATCCAGTTCACGTGGACGCCGAGCTTCGCGCCGGCATCCGCGGCGGCCTGAGCCGCGGCTTCGAAGGCAGCTTCGAGCGATTGCTTTTTCCAGAGCACCATGCCGGCGGAAAGCGTCACTTCGGCATAACGAACGTTCTCCGCGGCGAGCGTTTCAACCAGCCGCTTGCCCGCCAAGGCGTAGTCAGCGGGAGAATCGAGCAACCCGGCGACGAACTTGTACGCTTCGACGAAAGCCTGAAAGTTTCCAAAGCGAAAATTGCGCCGCTCGAGGTCCGCCGCCCAACGGGCGAGCTCCGTCGGATCGGCTCGGTTGCGCCGGCCGAGCTCGATAAGCGTCTGGGGGCCCATGCTCCCCTCCAAGTGCAGGTGCAACTCTACTTTGGGCAGCTGAGCGATCCAATCTTCGAGGGGCAAGAAGTTTCCTGACACGGGTTTTTCCGAGAGCGGAACCGAGCGTACGGGCGCGCGGCCCTTCGACTTTCGCTCACAGTTCGACTTCGCTCACTTTCCCAGAGCGCAGTCGAAGGGAGAGCGGTGAGGAACTCGAACCGCGCGCGCCCAGGGCAAACGCCGTTTGCCCCTACAATTGCCCGCGCTTTTCCGTCGCCGCAGCGGATTCGCCAGCCGCCCCAACAACGGCGGCCCGCGGCGCAAACTCCGTGTGGTGCCGCCCGTAGAGGAAATAAATTGTGAGCCCGATAACCAGCCAGACGAAAAGGCGAATCCAAGTTTCGAGCGGCAGGCTCGCCATCAGCACGAAGCAGCACAGAACGGAAAGAATGGGAATGACCGGCACCCAGGGCACGCGGAAAGCCCGGCGGCGTTCAGGCTGCTTGCGGCGAAGAACGATGACGCCGAGCGACACGAGGACGAATGCGAACAGAGTCCCGATGTTCGAAAGGTCCGCCAACCAGTCGAGGCTGAAAATGCCGGAAGGGATGGCGACGAAAAAGCCCGCCGTCCAGGTCGAGACGTGCGGCGTGCGGAAACGCGCGTGGACGCGGGAGAAAAGGCGCGGCAGCAGGCCGTCCCGCGACATCGCGAACCACACGCGCGCTTGCCCGAGCTGGAAAACCAAAAGCGAGCTGAGCATGCCCATCAACGCCCCCACCGTCACCCAGCGTTGAACCTTGGTCAGCCCGATGGCCAGTAGGGCGTTCGCCACCGGCGCGGCATTGTTGAGCGTTCTCCAGGGCTGTATTCCCGTCAGCACCAGCGCCACGGAAACGTACAGAACCGCGCAAATGATCAGCGAGGCGATGATGCCGAACGGCACATCGTGCTTGGGATTGCGGCACTCCTCGGCGGCGGTCGAAACGGAGTCAAAACCGATGTAGGTGAAAAACACAATCGCGCCGCCCGTCAACACGCCCTGCCAGCCGTTCGGCGCAAAGGGCTTCCAATTCGAAGCCGCAACGAAGCGCGACGCCGCGACGAGGAAAATCACGATGGCCACGATCTTTACCGCCACGATGAAGTTGTTCGCGCCCGCGCTTTCGCGAATGCCAATCACCAGAATCACGGTGAGAATCATAACCACCAGGAAGCCCGGCAAATTGAAATAAGCCCCGGTCAGGTGAAGCGAGCCGTTCAGGACCGGATTCATCAATTGCGGCGGGAGGTGGATGCCGAGGCCGACGAGCAGGCTGTCCACGTAAGCGGAAAATCCCACGGCGACGGCCATATTGCTGACGGCGTATTCGAGAATCAGATCCCAGCCGATGATCCAGGCGACGATTTCACCGAGCGTAGCGTAAGAATAGGTGTAAGCGCTGCCGGCGATCGGAATCATCGAGGCAAGTTCGGCGTAACAGAGCCCGGCGAGCGCGCAGACCACGGCGACCAGGAAAAACGAGAGGGCAATGGCGGGTCCGGCGCCGGGCCGCCCCGCCGTCGCCACCGGGTGCCCGCCGTGCACGAGGATATCGAGCAGCGGCGCCTTGAAGATGGATTGGAATTCCAGCGTTACGCCCGCCGCGGCCGTACCAGTGAGAACGAAAATCCCCGTGCCGATGATAGCCCCGATGCCAAGCGCCGTGAGCGACCAGGGGCCCAAGCTCTTTCGCAGGCGATGCTCGGGTTCATCCGCCTCCGCAATCAGTTTGTCAATACTCTTTGTCGAGAGCAGTTGGCTCGGCAAAATGGCCTCGGGAAAATTTCACGCATAGGCGCATAGAATGAGGCTCAAGAATCGTTCCGACGTTCTGTGAAGTAATCGCGCGGCGGCGCCTTCACCCTCTTCTCACCTCTTTCGGTCCTTGCGCCTTTCAGTGAAAGCGTGTCCCGGAGTCTTCGCGCCTTGGCGAGAAGCCTAGGCTTTGCGCGTGGCAGTGCCCGGACCCTTTTTCCGGATCTTGGGCTTCCGCGAGCCGCGCGGCGCCGTTTGCTTCGGCTTGGGCGGCCGCTTTTTCCGCGCTGCCCGCTTCAGCTTTTTCCGTTCCGCTCGGTCTTTGATGTTCTTGGTGTTCATAGCTCCTTGGAAGCAATCCTTGAGAACTAAGCCTTCTCAAGGGATGCGTAGCGTTCGACCAGTTTCTTTATACCGTAATCCGGGAAACTAATGGTCAATTTTCGGTCCTCGCCGTCGCCCTCGCAATCGAGCACCGTCCCGAGTCCGTATTTGGGATGTCGAACCAGCGTCCCCAGCTTCCAGCCTGAGGCGGCGCGCGGAAGATCGAAGACCAGGCCGGAGGCGCGTTTCGCCCTCGACTTCGTGAAGCCTCGCTGCCTCAAGAACTGCTCCGCGCTTTCGACGGAGTTTGCGGCGGAGTCCCATTCGGTTCGAGGCTTCGAGCCGGCCCAGCTCTCGTTCAAGGGCTGGACCAGCTCGCTCGGGATTTCGGCGAGGAAGCGGGACGGCCGAACGGCTTCGCGCCCCTCGCGCGCGAACGACCGGCGCGAGCGCCCCCAAGAGAGAACCAGCCGGTCCCGCGCGCGCGTCATGCCGACGTAGCAGAGCCGCCGCTCCTCTTCGAGTTCCGCGTCGTCGTCGAGCGAAAGCTTGTGCGGGAAAAGCCCCTCTTCCATGCCGACCAGATACACCGTGGTGAATTCCAGCCCTTTGGCGCTGTGAAAGGTCATCAGAGTGACGCGAGCGCGCTCCTCATAGTCGTCGCTGTCGGAGACGAGCGCCGCGCGGTCGAGAAATTCCTCCAGAGTTTGGCCGCGCTCATCCGCGTCGGCCGCGGCGTTCACCAACTCTTCGAGGTTTTCGAGGCGCCCTTGCGCCTCCGGCGTCCCTTCCTGCCGCAAAGCCGCGGCAAGCCCAGTGCGCTCGAGGATGCTCTTGAAGAACTGGCTGATCCGCAACTGTTCGCGGTCGGCCTGGAGTTCTTGAACGATGGCGTGAAAAGCTTCCAGCGCTTTGAGCGCGCGCGTGGGAAGGCCCTTGGCCTCGAGTTCGCGCTCGAGCGCTTCCCAAAGCGTGAGCGAGGATTGCTTTGCCGACTCCTGGAGCGCCCGCACGGTCGCCTCTCCAATCCCGCGCGGGGGCGAGTTGATGACTCGGAGGAGTGCCGCCGTGTCGCGCAGGTTCCGGGCGAGGCGAGCGTAGGCCAAGGCGTCCCGGATTTCCGCGCGCTCGTAGAAACTGAACGAGCCCACCATGCGATAGGTGACGGCTCGGGTGCTCAGGGCCTCTTCCAGCCGCCGCGACTGGGCGTTGGTGCGGTAAAGCACGCCGACCGTCCCTTCCCTTCGACTGCGCTCAGGGACGGTGAGCGAAGTCGAACCGTGCTCATTTTCCGCTTCGCTTCGGGCGATGGAGGCGGCGACAAACGCGGCTTCCTCTTCCGGATCGCCTGCTTCGTAGAGCTCCAGGCGATTTCCCGCGCCTCGGTCGGTGCGAAGCGTCTTCCCTTTGCGCGAGGTGTTGTGGCTGACGACCGCCCCGGCCGCGTCGAGAATCGCCTGCGTGGAACGGTAATTCTGCTCGAGGCGAATCACCCGCGCCGCCGGATAGTCGC
>QHZN01000056.1 GCA_003225365.1 Acidobacteriota bacterium | reverse complement strand
CCGTCTTGGTCACCGTCTCCGGGTCGAGTGGGAATCGCCCCGCGACGCCGCGCATGCCGTCCGTGCCGAAAAGATGGGGCTTTTTCATCTTCGCGTCGCCCTTATAACCCGCTGCGACGAGAGAGAATTACAAACAGTCAGGGGCACTTTCACCTCTCCCGATTTCCAGTGACTTGGAATTAACCCTTTCCTGCCAAATTGCTCCCTACTTGGCGGGTCTGTGAACCGGTCCTCGGCGGTCAAATCGAAGGTGGACTGCGCCTGATTGCGTTATTGAGGCGATGAAAGGAGGCGCGACCCGGTCACACAATCTGACCATGTGCGGGTAAGCTTCGCTCAGAATGTCGGCCATAGCTGCGCCGCTCAGATTCCCCGATGTGAAAACGAACTCTCGAACACGATGCCGCATAATGGCTCTTCGTTCAACTTCGTTATAACGAATGCGCTTGTTGACTGTCACGAGCAGCCAGCCCTCACTTCCCACGCGCGGCAACCACACCTCATCTGGGGTTCCCGGCGGGAAATGGCTCCCCAGACGTTCATAAGCAATGCCAGCTGCCCCTAAGGCGTTTAGGATTGGCTGACAGTTGTGGAGGTTCTCGTCGAGGAATAGAACGTATTCACGCGGCAACGTCTCTTGATTCCCATCGTACTGCTTCTTCTAGCTTGGCCTCCGGGAGAGCATATTCCTTCGCCAGCTCTCCTAATGATTCTCTCGCGTGGAAGCGGGTTGCAATGACTCCCGTAGATATTCCCGTGCCGGCTATCACAGGCTTCCCGAAGGCGACCGCTGGATTCATCGCGATGATCCTCGGTTCTGTTGAACTCCGCGCTTCGACAAACGGGAAGAAGCTTGAGGGACCATGAGGGTCACGTTCAATTCTTTGGAGGTGGATACTCAAGACTTCTTTCAACGCAAGCTGCCCGTTCTTGGAAACGTCGATCAAAACGTCGGGGATTTGCTGGATAAACAAGTCTACGCTGTCGGTCTGAAAGTCAAGATCGATCAATGGGTGGAGAAGCGAGGGGAACAACCGATGGACAGTCTTGAGCGCCCTTCGGACCTTCGGCACTCCGAGTCTGTAGAATCCGCGCATGGCGCTTAGAATATGGCATTCGAGTAGGTTCGAAAACGAGAGCCTGGGCGGCCTTGACGCAGCGAGCTCGATCAAAGGGGGTACGGACTCGCTCCTCAGCGTCCAATACCGCAGGGTCTCGTAGGGAACCCTCACGTACCGAGCCGCTTCCACGGTTCCGTAGATCGGAACGTCCTCAATACCCTGAAGACTGCTTTTCATTTTCCGCTCCGCGTAAACGCTAGCACATTATATCCCATTTCCGGCTTACCCGGATAACCTTTGCGATCGCAAATGCACTCCCCGGTTCGGTGGGAATAGATTTTTCGTGACCGGACCATCTATTGCTATTGTCTCAGGATGCCGACGCTTCGAGTAAAGCGTCCGCAATTCGGACAGCGGGAAGGGCGCTGGCCACGTCGTGCACGCGGACGATGTGCGCGCTGGCGAGGATGGAGGCGACCACTGCGGCCGCGTCGCCAATGCGGAGCGCTTCGGGGACGGCCGCAGCGCCTGTGGCCAAGCGCTTCGATGGCAGCAGCTTCCAGTATCCTGACTGGGCCGTGAGGCTACGAGCTCTCTTCGAGCTTCGCGGCGCGTCGAGCCCCTCACCGCCGGCGACGGCTTGGACAAATGATTTTCGCGACGTTCCGACGAGCAGCGGCAGGCGAAATTCGTGGAGCCGCCTGAGGTGAGCGAGCAACTCGTAACTCTGGTGGCGGGACTTCCCGAAACCGAGACCAGGGTCAATGATCAACTGTGAGCGCCGCACGCCGAGCGCGCGCGCCCGCCGTATTGACGCCGCGAGCCCTTCCCGGACCGAGCGCCAGACCGAGCGCGCGAAAGGTTTCCGCTGCATGGTTTCAGGCCGGCCGCGCAGATGCATTAAGATGAGCGGCGTCCCGTACCGGGCGGCGATCCGAGCGATTTCGGCGTCGAAACGCAAGCCGCTTACGTCGTTGATGATGCTGGCCCCTGCCCGCACCGCTGCCTCGGCCACGTCGCTTTTAGTGGAGTCAATGGATATCGGTGTATCCGGCAATCGCCGCGCGAGCGCGCGAATGACGGGCAGAACGCGGTGGAGTTCTTCCTCGGCGGAAATGGGGCGCGACCCGGGGCGCGTGGACTCGCCTCCGATGTCAATCCAGTCTGCGCCCTGTCTCGCGAGCTCGAGGCCGCGCCGGATCGCGCTCGCTCGAGCAAAATAGAGCCCGCCGTCCGAGAACGAGTCGGGCGTGACGTTAAGTACGCCCATGACGAGCGTGCGGCGGCCGAGCTCCACCTTGCGGTCGGCGACGCGGATTGTGTATCGAGGCCGAAGGCTCAAAGGAAAGGCCTTTCACGCGAGGGCACAAAATGCCGAATCGCCGAAAGCCAAAGCCTAACGCTCAGAAGCTTCGTGACTCACTCGGGCTGATGAAAAATTCTCATCGGTCGTCATCCTGAGTCTCGATGCAGTAAATCAGGGCGAAGAATCCCTCCCGAACGTATTCGAAATCCAGAAGGGATGCTTCGCGAAGTTTACCCCGAGCCCCTTCGCAGCGCTCAGGGCCGTTCGTAGCGGAATGGCGAACGGGCTCAGCATGACAAACAGCGAGTTTCAAATCCCCGCTAAAACAAAATCGTGAAAAGGGTGCCGATGCTACTATTTGGGCAATCTCATGCGCCAAAGAGTTTAACGTATACAGCGGCACCCACAATCCCGCCGGCGAGCGGCCCGATCACGGGAATCCAGGAATAGCCCCAGTCCGAGCCGCCCTTGTTCGGAATGGGGAGAAGCGCGTGAGCGAGCCGCGGGGCAAGGTCGCGCGCGGGGTTGATCGCGTAGCCGGTCGGGGCGCCGAGCGAGAGGCCGATAGACCAAACGAGCAGGCCAATCAAGAGCGGCGCCAAGCCGCTCGCGGCCGCGCCCGAATCCCCCGTGATCGCCAGCACGCCAAAGAGCAGAACGGCCGTGCCCGTAATTTCCGTAAAAAGGTTTGCCACCGGATTGCGGATGGCGGGCGCAGTAGAAAACACCGCGAGCTTTTCGGTCCCGCCCTCGGTTTCGCGCCAGTGAGGAAAATAGACAAGCCAGACAAGGACGGCGCCGAGGAACGCACCGAGGAATTGCGCCGCCAGGTAAGCGGGCACGTCTCTCCAGGCGAATTTACCCACTGCGGCGAGCGCCAGAGTCACCGCAGGATTGATATGCCCACCGCTGATCTTTCCCACGGCGTAAACCGCCATGGCTACGGCCATCGCCCATCCTGTCGTAATAACCATCCACCCGCTGTTCTCGGCTTTCGAGCGCCGGAGCAGACACGCGGCTACCACACCGTCGCCCAGCAAGACCAGAAGCAGAGTACCTATCAGCTCGGCCACAAACAGTTTCATGCGTAGCCTCCCGTTTTTAGGCGTTAATTTACGGCCAATGAGTATAAGGGGAAATGTGGGAAAAGCGCGGCGCTTGTTGGTGGGCGGAGCCCCGTCGGAACTCAAAACGTCAGCCGCACGCCCAGTTGCGCCGCGAAAGGCGTTCCGCCCGTCGTGCCGGGTCCAAAGAAATCACCAAGCGCGCCGGCAGGTATTCGAAGCTGCCCGAGGCTGGAGATGGGCCGGGCCTCCGTGCAGGCCGCATTTAGGCAGAAGGCGGTGGCGTTATAAAGATTATTTACAGGCTTGGGGAGGGCCGAGATATCGGAAACGAAATTATTGCCGGGGTTCACGCGGTTAAAGAGATTGAAGAATTCGACGAACGGGCGGAAGGTCACGCGGTCCGACACCCGGAAGTCGCGGTTGAGTCGCACGTCCAACTGCACGTAGGGAATGCCGCGGAATTCGTCGAGGGAGGTTTGCCGGCCGTTCACCACGGCCCGATCGGTATTGGTGTCGCCCGTATGGTTGACGTCCACCGGCGTCGAAAGGGTGAACGGCCGCGCGCTTTCGGCCTGGCCGAGCGCCGACACCTGAAAGCCCCGCGGCAGGCTCCAGATGCCCGCCATCACGAAGCGATGACGCACGTCCTCGCCCGAAGGGCCGTAATCCCCCGGACCGAAAGCCTGGAGCGGATTTGAGACGCCGTTCACGTAGTCGGACAGCTCGCCGACCACCGATCCCCACGTGTCCGCGCTCGCCAGGGTGTAATGAGCGATGAAGTCCGCTCGCGAGCTGTGATGGCGGATGGCGGCGGAGAAGCCGTCATAGCTCGAGCGATTGTCGGTGCGATAGAGCGTCACGAAGGGCGCGCTGGCCGGCAGCGTAAAGCCTGGGACGTACTGATAGGCGCGGTATTGATGGTTCCCCTTGTGGTGCTGGAATACGAGCGAAAGGTCCCAGGCGGAGTTGAGCTCGCGCTCCAGCCCCGCGCTGGCCGCGAGGTCATAGGGCGGGCGATAGTCGGGTGAAATGACCGCGCCCGAGTCGTCGGGTCCGAGCAGCCTGCCGTCGAATGGTGTGTTGACCGCCTGGAGCGCTTTCACCCAGCCGTTCTGAGCGAGGTCGTTGTAGTAGATCCCAAAGCCAGCGCGCAGCACAGTTTTCGCCGACCCGCCGGGCGCATAGGCGATCCCCAGGCGCGGCGAGACCGCCTTGCGGTAATCGTGCGGGACGCCGGACGAGAGCGGGATGGCGAGCGCCTCGAGCGTCCGGACTGCGGGGTTCTGATTCTGGTCGCGGCCCTCGGCACTAAACAGGCCGAACGTGGTGTCGTAGCGCGCGCCCCAGTTCACCGTGAACTTTGGGCGCGCTCGCCAGGAGTCTTGGAGGTAGAGACCCAAGCGCTGAACGTTCTGCGAGAAGCCTCCGTTGGTGCCCGGCGTTACAGGAGTGTTTTCAATGATGGGCAGAATGCTCAAGCCGCTCTCGAGGTAATAGGTTGGATTATGGTCCAAAGTCACCAAGCGCTCGGGTGTGTCAGCCAGTCGGCCGCTGAGCACCGGCTCGTGAATCAAGTTGACGCCGAACTTCACGGCGTGGGACGGATTGAGCCGCGTCAGGTCGTACCGCAACTGGTATTTTTCCTGAGCGCGAAAAACGGGAAAAGCCGTGACCGCCGTTACAAATTGGTTGTCCCCGAAGGTCTCGAACCCTGAGGGGGCGAGGTAGGTTGAGCTGAAGGGAAACGCCAGCGCGAAGCCCAGGTTCGAGTTGCGGGTCTGGCGGTTATTGAACAGGCTGGCCTCGAAATAGAGCGACCCGAGCCACCGTGGGCTGAAAGCGGTTTGCTGGTTCCCAAGCAGATTGTAGTAGTGGGCGACGGTAATAGCCCCGGTCGAAGGGAGCGATCCCTGCTGGACAAGGTTGTTTTCGGTCCTGTTCAGGTCGAAAGCGCCGCGGAAAAACCAGGACGAACGGTCAGACTGCTTCCAGTCCAGCCGCGCGTCGAACATCCGGTCGCGAAAGGGCACGGGGGTGAAGGTCGGGACGTCTACAGAAGCCACGCCCGGAATCTCGCCTAGTCGGGCGAGCTCGGCCAGGGCACGGAACTCGGCCGTCGAGTTAGCGCTATAGGCGACGCTGGCGTTCTCGCGGACGAGCTCGAGCGAGGAAAAGAACCAGAACTTCCCGGGTTGGAGGGGTCCGCCGACTTCCAGGGCGCCGTTCTGACGCGAGTACGGAGCCTTGGGGTCGGGTTCGGGGTTGTCCAGCGGATTGCGAGCGTTCAGGCCTCGGGCTCGCTCGAAGAAGCCCCCGCCGCCGTGCCACCGGTCCGTGCCGCGCCGCGTCACGATCACGACCGACCCCCCGGTAGTGCGCGAAGTGTCGGCGTCGTATTGGGCAGTGCGCACCACAAATTCTGCGATCGCGTCCGGAGAAAAATTTTGTAGAAAACCGCCGATGAAATCATCGTTGTTATCGCCGCCGTCCACGGAAAGGTCCACGTTCAATCCCGAGCTGCCTTCGAATGACACGGCAGTAATGCGCGCCTTGGTGGGGTCGGAGGGTTCCACGGGCTCGGTCATGGGCGCAAAATAGGCCATATTCGCGAAGCTGCGGCTGGCGAGTGGCAAGTCGTTGATCTCTTGCTCGGTGATGTTGGTTTTCACGACGCTGCCGGTGGTCTCGATCAGCGGCAATCCGCCGATTTGCCGTACCGTGACCACCTGGCGGCCCCCGGCCACCTCCAGAGTTACGTGGAGACTGGGAACCGAGCCCACCCGCACCTCCACTTCCGGGCAAACGAAATCTCGAAAACCTTCTTTCCGGAAGGTGACGCGGTAAGCGGCTGGCGGCAGCGGTTCGAGTCGAAATTCCCCGTCGTCGCTCGAGATGGTCTCAAGTTGATATTCCACATCCAGCGCGCGCGCCGAGACTTTCACGCCCGGTATTCGAGCCTCTTGCGCGTCCTCGACCGATCCTACGAGCGCGCCGCTGGAAGACTGCCCCGCGCCGATACTTGGGGCGACGAGCGGGAAGAAAACACAAATCGCGGCGAATAACAAAGTCCGTGGGCGTTGTCGGCTGCTGGCCATCAGCGTAAACCCGTTTGTTGAAAAACCAAGGCCTAAGCCCCGCCCATTCATGTGCCCGCGCGGGCGCCGGCGCTCGGACCTTCGTTCGTCAGGGGATTATACGGCAGTGTGGGCCGTTGGTGCCTCGGAATGCCCCTTTACTGCCACGACGCATTCAGAGCCCAAGAGGGGGAGGCGGTCGAGGGGCCCACGCGGAACACGCCCGCTCACTGGACTTATGAGTTAGAATACTCGTCAACATCTATGTCCCTGTTTTACAAAACGAAAGGAGGGCAAATTGTTTTGGGCGATTCGCTCGAATACATGACTTCTCTCAAGGACGAGTCCGTCGATTTAATTGTCACAAGCCCTCCCTTCGGCCTCGTGCGAAAAAAGGACTATGGGAACGTAGAAAGCGACGAATATGTGGGGTGGTTCAAGCCCTTCGGGCGTGCGTTCAGACGTGTCCCGAAGCCATCCGGCTCGCTTGTGATCGACATCGGAGGAGCCTGGATTCCGGTTCGACGGACGCGGTGCGCGGCTCGCCTGCAACGACAAGCGAACTGGGGGGTTTTGACTAATGCGATGTGAGTGCGAGAAGCCGGGAGCAATTCACTCGGGCGTTCGAGGAATCGTTGCAGGAGTAGCTGACAAGTCAAAACGGCGCTGCATCGAGCGCTGCGACACCTGTCAATGCTTCGATTCTGACGAGGCGGCGGGTCTCGAATATGCGAGGGTCAGGGGCGGAGGTTGCAAGTATGACGAGCGTCAGCGCGTGATCTGGGCTCCCGCATGAGCGCCGACCAACAGACCATTTCCCTCCTCAGGAGTCCGTGGGCGCAAACCCTCCACGAGTTGGTCTCGCTTGTCGATGAAGATCTGCTTATTGCCTGCCCTTTTCTGAAGGGTTCCGCTGCTGAGCGCATAGTGTCCCGGCTTGATCAGCGTGGCCTCCTGGATTCCGTGCGCCTCCGCATCATTACTGATCTCAGGCCAGAAAGCGCGCTGGCCGGCTCTATGGACCTGAGCGCTCTAGCTGAATTCGGCCGAAGGGTACCTCGGTTCGAGCTCACCCACCTTCCCAGCGTTCACGCGAAGGTCTACGTCGCGGACAGCAAAATGGCAATAGTGACATCGGGAAACCTCACGGAGTCTGGTTTGTACAATAACGTTGAGTACGGGATTGCCTTGGCAGAGGATCGTATCGTCAAACAGGTCAGGTCAGATTTTGAGGGCTACTGCTCCCTGGGCGCGAAAGTCTCCATTGAGGACATGGGCCAGCTTTCCTCCGAAATCGAAGAGCTCCGGGCGCTCTACAAGCTCGCAGAGAAACCCATACGGGCGCAGGCCAGGCGTGCATTCCAGGAGAAACTGAAGTTAACTCACCTCCGACTCCTTCGTCACCGCGCACGGGGAAAGACAACCCACGCAATTTTCTCGGATACTATCAGATTTCTACTCGCTAAAGGTCCTCTGCGAACCGAGGACCTTCACCCCATGATCAAGCTGATACATCCGGACCTCTGTGATGACTCCGTGGACCGCATTATCGGTGACGTGCATTTCGGCAAGAAATGGAAACACTACGTTCGGAACGCACAGCAATATCTGAAGCGGCACGGTGAAATTGAATTCGACGGAGCGCGCTGGCATCTGACCCAAGGGGTTTAGGGTCCTCCGGGAACTACTCCTGTAG
>QHZN01000388.1 GCA_003225365.1 Acidobacteriota bacterium | reverse complement strand
ACCGAAAAACCCTACTGGGACTTGGAGCGCGCGCGCATCGGACAAACGCGCAACGTGCCGCTGGAAGTGGTGGTCAACGGCCAGCCGGTGGCGCGCCGCGAGATCCCTGCCGATGGCCAGACCCGGGCCGTTTCGTTCCCCGTGAAAATTGACCGCAGCAGTTGGGTGGCGCTGCGCATCTTGCCGTCCTCACACAGCAATCCCGTTTTCGTGCTGGTGGGAGGCAAACCCATCCGAGCCTCCCGCGCCAGCGCCGAGTGGTGCTTGAAAGCCGTGGACCAGTGCTGGAGCCAAAAGGCGCCGAAAATCCGCGCCGAAGAAATGTCTGCCGCGCAAAAAAGCTACGACCACGCGCGGGAGGTTTATCGCGCGCTGGTGAGCGAGTGCAGGCCGGATTAACGGGGCAGGGCAGCCTTGATCCCGAAAGCCCCTCCTTGTCATTTCGTAAGCGCAAGAGCCGAAGATAGCGACAAATCGAGGTCCGGCCTACCCCCTCGGGTCCCTATGGAGGCCTTTAGGGTCGCAGTTGCCTACACATACCCATTCAACGGCCCTGCAGTCCTCATCGTTCGGGAAGGTTCCTGCCCGATCCATTTCTAGGTATTTCACCTGGACGAATATGCTCGGACTGTACGCCGTGATTGAGCAACAAGGCTTACCCGGCTTGGAGCACCTCGGACAGAGCTTCCTTCCCGGCCGTTCCGGGTCCTCGAGACACGTGAAGGGATCTACGAGTGGGTACTGTGTCTTTGGAATTTTCATCGTCTCGCAGGCTCGCCGGGGCCTCAATACCTGCATCGTTATCTCAGGCGCTCCTTTCGAGCGCGTATCAGCGACGAAGGGTCTTCGCGACCCGCTCAGAGCTTACGGTGTCGCACCGAAAGAAACGATAAAAACCTGGCTAACGTAAAAGTTGAGTATCCACATTCCCACACCGGGATCATCGTTGGCCACGCCTCCCAGATACGAGAAGGTGACTCCCCATCGCCCCCTGAAAGGAAGACCCCGGATCAAATCTTCGATATGTCCAATCTGCTGCGCGTGCAGTGTTTCCACGATAGTCTCAACAGGGAAACTACTGCCGGTGTGATGGAAAAAGAGCCCCTTCGCAATCTTAATCAACACCCTGTCGGTCCTTCTGCGGTCGAACTGAAGCCCTGCGAGGACGTGCTTCCCAGCACGCACGGGGATCATTCTTGCTTTAATATCGGTTAGCATTTTCGGATTTCGCTTGTAACCTCGTCTGGTTGCCTGCCAGATCTCCCTCGCGTTCGGGAAGTTCGCGATCATTGAAATGTTGTTCCGAAAGTGCTCCTCGTCCTTTGAGAACTCCTTATTGCATTCAATACAACAAGGAACCGTTATTAAGTTGGCTGGCTTCGGCTTGGGGAACAGCGCCCGAGGCGGAACGTGATCCATCGTTGTGGCCGGTTTCCCGCAAAGGTAACAAGATTTGGAGAGCTCTCCCATGTTACTGCCAGACGGTGGCGCATCGCCCCGAGGGAAGGCATCAGGGCAATCGGAACTCGGCTGGCCAAGCCCCTCAATCCGGACGCGCCCCGGCCTCTGCGGCCCCGTTCAGTCCGAGTTTATCACGGCGGGAATGTATCGCTTAGTTTCAAGCGTACCTGTGGAGGGGCACGCGCCGGCTTGGGCAGGTTGTAGTTTCAAGCAGGGCTTCGATTCGGCGGACGATCTCAGGCGCGAGGACGACTTCGCCGGTACAGCAGCGGAGGCGGCGTGTATAATGGGTTCTTCGCACCAGAGCTTCCCTAGGATGGCCGACCTGCTCGATCAACTCAATCCTCAGCAGCGCGAAGCCGTTGAGCACCTGGAAGGCCCGGTGCTGGTACTGGCCGGCGCGGGCAGCGGCAAGACGCGCGTCATCACTTTTCGCATCGCCTATCTGATTTCCGCTCGCGGCGTCCGGCCGGAAGAAATCCTGGCGGTGACGTTCACGAACAAAGCCGCCGACCAGATGAAGGAGCGCGTGGCCGGGCTGTTGGCGGAGAGCCTCGAGACTTGGCCGCACATTTCGACCTTCCATTCGTTTTGCGTGCACGTGCTACGGCAGGACATCGGCCGGCTCGCCCCGACTTCATCGGTGAAAGGCTATTCCCCGAGCTTTTCGATTTATGACGAAGACGACCAGCAGCGGATGGTGAAGGTGGCGCTCGAAGAATTGGGCCTTGGGGAGCGGGTATCGCCGCGCGCCCTGCTGGCACGAATCAGCTACGCGAAGAACCGCGGACTAACGCCCACCGACCTCTACCAGCAAGCGAAAGACGATGCGGCCGAGCAACTGGCGCAGGTCTTCGAGCGCTACGAAAAGAAGCTCCGCGAGGCGAACGCGCTCGATTTCGACGACCTGCTGCTGCGCGCGGTGGAGCTTTTTTATCAAGCGCCGGACGTCACGGCCCGGTACAACCGCCGTTTCCGCCACGTTCTGGTGGATGAA
>QHZN01000055.1 GCA_003225365.1 Acidobacteriota bacterium | reverse complement strand
CCTGAACGCGCTCCCACCTAATGCCGGGCCTGCTCCTGCGGCCAACGCCGGCTGATGTTGGCCCGGGGCGGGCATCAGTATTTCAGAACAGAATGGACGTCATATGCCGAAAGTTTTTCGCGCCCGTGCAGGGCTAGGAGCTCGATAAGGACCCCCACGCCGACCACTCGCCCACCTAGCGATTCAACGAGTTTGGCGACAGCGGCGGCGGTGCCGCCCGTGGCCAGCAGGTCGTCAATGATCAGGACCTCATGCTTAGGCTCAATGGCATCGCGATGGATTTCCAGCGCGCCCTTACCATATTCGAGTTCGTAGGCGGCGCTGGCCGTTTCGGCGGGAAGCTTGTGGGGTTTGCGGACCGGCACGAAGCCCGCATTGAGCCGATAGGCGACGATAGGGGCGAAGATGAACCCCCGCGCCTCGATTCCCACCACCACGTTCACTTTTCGGCCGACGTAGTGGCCGGCCAGGGTATCCACCGCTTCGTGCAAACCGACCGGGTCCTTGAGCAGCGTGGTGATGTCGTAGAAATTGATGCCGGGCTTGGGAAAGTCCGGAACCTCCCGGATCAAGCTTTTCAGCTTCTCCACGGGTCCTCCGTAATTTGGGTAGGCGCCGAAGGACATGGCCCCGACACGCGCGGAACGACGACGCCTGACGCCAGCGGCCCCCCGGCACGCCGCGATCAGGGTTCGATCAGGAATCGAGTGTAAATCGTATCCACTGTTTCTTCCAATTCTTCGAAGCCGGTGACGCGCGCGCTGAGCGGGCCTTTGGCGAGACGCCGCTTCAGCTCTTCGAGCGCCGCGGCGCTGCCGATGGCGTAAACTTCCACACAGCCGTCCGAGCGGTTCATGACGTACCCTCGGACACCGAGCTCACGGGCGTGCTGCTCCGCAAAAAACCGGTAGCCCACACCCTGCACTCGCCCCGAAATGACATACCGTTTCGCGACTTGCCCTTGCTCTCGCTTCATTCCGCCGAGCGCGATTATAAGCGCAATTGCGCCACCCGCTCCGGGAAGTTGGTGACGATCCCGTCCACACCGTTCAAGACCAGCCGCCGGGCGCGGCGCGGTTGGTCGAGGCCCCAGACGATCACACCGAGGCCGGCGCGATGGGCGCGAAGAATGAAGCGCTGGGAAGCGAAAGCCCAATACGGGAGCAAGGTTCGGGCGCCTATCCTCCGCGCGCGCAGAACGGCCGCGAGGGGCCGCGTGAAAACTCCAAAGTTTCATCGAGGGTTGGAATTCTCTCGCCGGCGTATTGGGCCCGGGCGCGAGCGGGAAAGCGGCGATTGAACCGCGAGCCCGCATCGAGCCGGCGAAGGGCCGGGAGCGAGTGCGCGCCGACCAAGCCGGTTCCGTTCGTCGTCCTCTCCAGCCGCGCGTCGTGGATGACCACGGGGACGCCGTCGGAGGAGAGGTGCACGTCGAATTCGATGCCATCGGCGCCCTGCTTGAGCGCCAGTTCGAAGGCGGCGAAGGTATTCTCGGGCGCCTCGCCAGAGGCCCCGCGATGGCCGAAAAGCAGCCACGGCCGCCGAGACCCGCTCGCCGCGGAGCGTGGCTCTGGACGAGAAGCGCCAAGGAAGAGTGGCATATAACGCCGCGTGTTCAAGAGGCCGACGAAAAACTGCTCCCCGATGTCATTCTGAGGATTCCCGATTCATTTCAATTGGACGACAAAGAATCCCTTGCGTTGGTCAACCGCTGGCAAAGGAGACTCTTCGCGGAGTTTACCCTGAGCGCGCAATGAAAGGGATTCTTCCGCTTCGCTCGGCTCAGCGTCAGAATGACAAGCAAAGAGCCTGCCCTCCCTTCGACTCCGCTCAGGGACAGTGAGCGAAGTCGAACTGTGACCCACGGGACGGGATGACAACCCCGCAGCGGTTTTTCATCAACCTCTCAGAGGGATTAGGCGGTGGAGCGCGCGAAGGAATCCGCCTCGGCAATTCGGCGCTCGGCGCTCCATCCCAGGCGTGAAGCGAAAATCTCCGCCACGCGCGGGACGGCGCCGCGGAGCTTCCAGCGCGAGAGCCAGCCCAGGCCCGAGCGGCGCAGCAGGAAATCCTCCACGCTCACCGCCATCTCGCTCCGGATGGCGAATTCCACTTCCGCGGCAAGCAGCGAGGGCGTGCCGGGCAGCACTTCCGCGAGCGAGGCGTCGTCGCGGACAGGCTCGAGGATTTCCCGCCAGCGGCTGCCATAAGTGCGCACGATTCGCTCCGCGATTTCGATCGGGACTTTGAACATGCGCACGGCCTCCCAGGAAGCGTAGTCCACGTAAACTTCGAACGGGCCGGTCTGGCCCCCGGGCAGGACTTCATGGCGGCTGGAAGGCCCGCGCAGTGCTATCCCCAGGCGCGGAGCGATTCGCGCCACCAGGCTTTCGCCGAGCGAGCGCGCGGTGGTGATTTTACCTCCGCATACGGAAATGAAATTCCCCGCCCACGGGTCCTCGTGGAAGCGGTATTCGCGGGTGTTTTCGGACGGGCTAGGGCTTCCCTCCCCAGGCCGGCCGGGCTCAACCGCCAGCGCCCGCAGACCCGCGAAGGCGCCGACAACTTCTCCGGCCTCGACTGGGCGCGCGAGCACGCGGTTAACGGCGGCAATAAGATATTCCACGTCCGCAGGCTCCGGGCGAACCGTCGCCGGGTCGCCGTCGTAATCCGTGTCGGTTGTCCCGAGTAGCGAGCATCTGTGCCACGGCATCAAGACGAAGACCCGCCCGTCGGAAGGAATCGGCGCCAAGATGGCATAGGGGCCGGAAAGTGACGGCAGGATAATATGTGTCCCCTTCGTCAGCCGGACGGTCTTCGAGCCGTCGTAGCCGGGCAGCAGTGCCCGCAGGTGGTCCACCCAAGGCCCCGTGGCGTTAACCCAGAAACGCGCAGAAATCTCTTGCGATTTCCCCGACAGCTTGTCCACGGCCTCTGCGCGGACCACTTCCGGGGCGCCGCCTGGCCCGTACCCTTGGGCTCCGGGGCCGAGGGCGCTCGCGCCGCCCGTCACCTGAGAGGTTGAAACATCGAGCGCGCGGACTTCCGTATAGTTGACCACCACGGCGCCGCGCGCGGCCGCGTCAAGGGCGTATTCGAGCGTCAGGCGCGCGTCGTCGGTGAGCGAATCGTAATAGACCGCCGCCTTGCGCAGGCCCTCGCGCTTTAGCCGCGGAACACGGCGCACAGCGTCGGAGACCGAGAGCATCCGGTGGCGGTCTTTTTTGCCCAGCCCGCCGAACAGGTCGTAAAGCGTCAGCCCCAGGCGAATCTTGAGCGGCGAGTCTGGGTCGCCTGCATAAATGGGCAGCAAGATCGCAGACCCATTCACACCGCCGCCGATGACAGCGAGATCAAACTTTGTTTTCGAAAGCACTTCGGGCTCGCGGTTCATAGAGACAGCTCCCAGCCGAGCCAGAATTTATCATAGATTTGGCGGGTGGAGCTTGCGGGAAGACTTCGTCCTTCGACAGGAAATCGTTCAGGTCTGTTCGAGAGGCGGCTGCAGCTTCAAGTATTCGAACGAACCCAGTACAATCAAGAACAACTATGGCCAAGCCTGCGGAGGCCGAACTTGATCGCGACCCTGTCCTTCACGAGATCGTGGAGCGCCTGGTCGCGGCCTATCAGCCCGAGCACATTTACCTATTCGGCTCGAAGGCTCGAGGCGAGGAAGGCCCCGATAGCGATTATGACCTCATGATCGTGGTTTCGAACCTGGCGCCGCCCGAACGGTGTCGGAGCCGCTTGGCTTATCAGGCTCTGCGCGGCACAGGGGCGGCCGTAGACGTTTTGGTGTGGACCCTAAAAGCCTTCGAAGAGCGGCTGCACTTGAAAGCGTCTCTGCCCTACGCGGTTCTGACGGAGGGAAAACTGCTCTATGGCCGTTGATCCCGTCCGTCTGGCCGGCACAAAAGCTTGGCTGAAAGGCAAAAACGACTTGCGCGGGGCCGAGATTGATCTTGGGGCCGATCCGCCTCTGGTCGAGGATGCGCTGTTCCATTGCCAACAGGCGGTGGAGAAATCCTTCAGGGCTTTCCTTGCGTTTCATGACGAGCCGTTCCGCAAGACCCACAACCTGGAGGAGCTGGGAGAGGCGTGCCTCAAAATTGACCCCACGTTCAAGGGCCTTGTGGATGATGCGGTGCCGCTTACGGAGTACGCTTGGGCCTTCCGAAACCCGGCCAACTGCCTACGCATCCGCTCGCCGAGGCAAGGGAAGCCCTCAAGTCATCGAGGACCGTGTTGCAAGCGGTCCTCGACCGAACCGGCATCACTGTTGCCTAAATTCCACGTGCGGCCCGCACGCCGCGAGCGCCGCCTCGCACGTCATGACCATTGCGATGGCCTCGGCGCGCACGGCAAGGCCCAGGCCGACGGCGTCCATTCCCTCACCGCTTTTAGCTTTGACGCTGACCTGACCGGGCTTGATTCCCAACGCGGCGGCGAGCTTCCGTTGCATGCGGGGAATAAACGCCCGAAGCTTCGGCCGCTCGAGTTCAACCGTCGCGTCAACGTTGACAATGGAGAAGCCTCGGCCCGCCGCCAGCCGCCGAGCTTCGCGCAAGAAGATCAAGCTCGAAGCGTTGTGCCAGCGGGGCGAGGTGTCGGGGAAATGTCGGCCGATATCGCCGAGCGCGGCGGCGCCGAGCAGGGCGTCCGTAATGGCGTGCGCGAGCGCGTCGCCGTCCGAGTGGCCGAGCGGGCCTTTCTCAAACGGGATTTTGACCCCGCCCAGAATAAGCTTCCGCCCGCGCACCAAGCGATGAACGTCGCTGCCCAAACCGACGCGGAAAAAAGGTTGAAGGGTGAAGGATGAAGTATGAAGAAGGGGGGAAGCCTTTTTGCGCTTCCGTCCGGCCCGGGCATTCCGATCCCTTCGCTCCATTCTTCAGCCTTTATCCTTCTGACTTCAGCCTTCAGACTTCATCCTTCACCCTTCGTTCGCGTTCTTGCGCAATGTAAAGGCGCGCCAGGGGCAAATCGGAGGGCTTGGTGATTTTAATGTTTCGGTCCGAGCCCATCAGGACTGTGACGGGATGGCCGAGGCGTTCGACGAGGCTCGACTCGTCGTTGCCGTTGAAGCCATCGGCCTGGGCGCGCGCGAAGGCATCGAGGAGGAGGCTGGCGCGGAACGCCTGCGGGGTTTGCGCCAGGACAACGCGCTCGCGCGGGATGGTGCCGAGAATGAGCTGCCGCTCCACCTGCTTGACAGTATCTACGCTCGGAATGCCCAGAATCGCCGCGCCATGCTTGCGAGCCGCCTCGATGACCTGTCGGATGTTTTCCTCTTCGACAAACGGCCGGACGGCGTCATGGACCACGATGACTTCCGCCGCCTCCGTCGTCTGCGCCAAGCCGCGCGCAACGGTCTCCTGGCGGGAGTGCCCTCCGGCGATAAGCCGCACGGGCTTCGCGAAGCGCTCGCGCTCGATATCCACCGCCGCGCGCTCCATATCTTCGCCGCGCAGGCAGAGAAAAACCTCATTCACGGCGTCGGAGGAGACGAACTTGCGCAGGGTGTGGATAAAAACCGGCACGCCTTCCAAGGACAGGAACTGTTTGGGCGTATCGCCGCCCATGCGGATGCCGACGCCGGCGGCTGGAATGATGGCGAGAACGCTCATAGTCGTCAATCACGTCCCGCCCTGTAAGGCGGACCTAAAGGCTAAAGGGTAAAGTGTGAAGGGAGAAGGTTGAAGGGTGAAGTGTGAAGGATGAAGTGTGATGTGATACCGGACGATTCTTGAAGGCGGTGCCGGGGCGTCGTTTCTCACGATAGTTCTTCATCTATTCAGCCCTTGTCCTTCACCATTTACACTTCACCCTTTACCCTTCGGCCCTCATCCTTTAACCTTCAGCCTTCAAACTTCATCCTTTAAAATTCAGCCTTTAACCTTTACCCTTCATCCATCAGACTGCGGCTCGCCGCTCGGTGCTCACAATCCGGCGCTGATCTCCTTCTTCTCGCGGTCGGCTTCCACGCGGACGCGGTCATCGTACTTGCCGAAGATCATCTTTCCGGCCGTGGTCTGAAGGACGCTCGTTACGGCGATATCGATGGTCTTCGAAATCATCTTTTTGGCGTTGTCCACGACCACCATGGTGCCGTCGTCAAGGTAGGCGACGCCCTGGTTGTACTCCTTGCCCTCCTTCAGAATGAAGACGCGCATGATCTCGCCAGGCAATACGATGGGTTTGAGGGCGTTCGCCAGCTCGTTAATGTTGAGCACTGGGAGGCTCTGAAGCTGGGCGACCTTGTTCAGGTTGAAATCGTTGGTAACGATCTTGGCATCGTATTTCTTAGCCAGCTCGATGAGTTTCATGTCCACATCGCGGAGGTTCGGGAAATCGTCTTCGACGATCTGCACTTGCACGCCCCCCATCTTCTGCATGCGCTGGAGGATGTCGAGGCCGCGCCGCCCGCGGTTCCGCTTCAAGGAGTCGGAAGAATCGGCCACCAGTTGCAGCTCGCGGAGGACGAATTGGGGGACAATCAGCGTCCCATCCAGAAACCCCGTCTCGCAGACATCGGCGATCCGGCCTTCAATGATCACGCTCGTGTCGAGGATCTTAAAATGCTTCTTCGGCTGGCGTTCGCCGCTGAACAGGCCTCCCAGCGCCGCCAGATTGAGCAGCTCGCCCTTGTTCGCGCCGAGCACCAGCCCCACGTAACCCATCAAGAGCAGAATGGACACCTGGACGAACGACAGCGTGCCCTTTTCAATGGAGGTGTTGTTCAGCAGGTGGCCGATCATCAGCGCACCCAGGATCCCGAGCGTCGAGCCGAATGCCGCGCCAATCAGCCGTTTCAGGCTGGCTCTTTCCAGGCGTGTCTCGAACAGGACGAAGATCAATCCCACCACCACGCCCACCAGGGCCGATACGAATGAGGACAAATGAAAAGGATTCAGGTGATAGGCCGCTGCCGCGACGCCGACGATCAGCAAGACTCGGACAGCCGGCATTTCCCAGGACATATCCGTCAGCCTCCTTTCGGTTTTACCCATGCTATTGTCCGCAAACTTGGAGCAGGCCGCGCTCCTCCGGCGAGTATAGCATCCGAAGGCCCGGCGAGCGCGCTCCATGGTGCTCGGCCGGTGGTGCGCAGCGGGTGCCCCTACTTGGACGCTTTCGCTTTAATGATGATTGGCGTGCCCTGGAACACAAACCTTTCACGCAAGCGGTTTTCGAGAAATCGCTCGAAAGCAAAATGGAGCGGGCCGGGGCGGTCAGTGAATGCCAGAAACGCCGGAGGGGCGGAGGAGACCTGCACCAGCCGACGGACGCGCGAAGGCCGCCCGGCGGGAGTGGTGGCGCGGTCGAAATCCACTGCCTGGACGAACGCCGCAAGCTCTCCCGCGCTGATGCGTTTCGATCGCGCCTCGGCGACCGTGGCCACGATTGCCAGCAGCTTCCCCAGCCGCTGCCCGCGCAAAGCCGAGACGAAAACCACGGGCGCGTAATCGAGATACTTCATGCGGCGGCGAATCACTCCGGTGAAGGTCTTAACCTCCGACGCCCCGTTTGGAACCGCGTCCCATTTATTGACCACGATGACCACCGAGCGCCGGCTTTCGTGCGCGTAGCCTCCGATATGCGTGTCGAGCGCCGTCACGCCTTCGGTCGGGTCGAGAATCAACAACGCCACGTCGGCGCCTTCCAGGTGCTTGCGCGCCTGGATGACGCTGAGCTTTTCGGCCAGCAGCTTCGTTTTGCCTTTGCGGCGGATGCCGGCGGTGTCCACGATGCGGTATCGGCGGCCGTCGCGCTCAAGCTCCGCATCCACGGCGTCGCGCGTCGTGCCGGGCAACGGGGTGACAATCGAGCGTTCCTGGTTGAGCAGTCGGTTCAGCAGCGTGGATTTGCCGACGTTGGGGCGGCCGATGATCGCGACCCGGATGGGTTCATCAGGCGCGCCGCCCGGAAATTCTCCCGAGGCATCAGGGAGCCTAGCGCCCTTTTCAACCCCCGTAGCGGCGGGCGGAACCTGTCCCGATCTTATCGGGAGCCCGGCAGCCACCGGCGGCCCTGAGGGCTGAAGCCCCTCGCCCGAATGCTTAAGACCCGCCGTCACGTGGTCGAGCAGCTCGCCCACGCCAAGGCCGTGCTCGGCTGAAACCGCGAAGACAGGCTCGATCCCGAGGCGGCGAAAATCTTCAGCCTGCGCTTCGAGCGCCAGAGTGTCGGTCTTGTTCACAGCGAGCGCGACGGGCTTGCTTGTCCGGCGCAAGAGCTGGGCAAGCTCTTCATCGAGAGGCAGGGCGCCCGCGCGCCCGTCCACGACCAACACCAAGTGGTCTGCTTCTCCAATTGCCACCTCGGCTTGGCGGAAAATCTCCGAGGCGATGAGGTCGGAACTTTCTGGAATCATCCCGCCCGTGTCAATGACCTCGAAGTTCTTCCCCAGCCACTCGGCGGGCGCGTAAATCCGGTCGCGCGTCATGCCGGGCTCGTTGCCGACCAGTGCCCGGCGGCGTCCGCAAATGCGGTTGAAGAGCGTGGACTTGCCCACGTTCGGCCGACCGAGAATGGCGACCCGCGGAATTTTGTCCATCGCTGGATTCCGTGATCTAGGGAGCCTCGCCCGCCGTGAAGGAACGGTAGCGCAGGGTTGTTTTATAACCCTGCGGCACTTCGGCTCCAACAATCTGACGATCACGAACTCGACGAACAAGCAAGCCTACGAGCCGCAGAGTTAAAAAACAACTCTGCGCTACCGATGCAGGTCTAGGAGGCTGATGAAAAATTGTCTTATGTTGTCATTCTGAGCGAAGCGAAGAATCTATGTTGTTCATTTCAAACCACTGCGAGATGCTTCGCTCCGCTCAGCATGACATTTCGGCCCGTTTTTCATCAGCCTCCTAGCGAAAAGCTTGTCACCTCATTTGGCCCAACAATTCAGACTTTAAACTAGAGTACCCCGCTAGCGCTGCGGCGCGGCGCGCCGACTCTCCGTGGCCTGTGCTATGCTCATTCGTGGCGCTCGCGGAAACCTCCCCATGCCCGCTTCCAAGACCAAGCCTGCGACGGATGCATCCCTGGAAAAGATTTTCGGCCCCCACGGGTGGCTAGCGCGAAACCATCCGAACTACGAATTCCGCGCCTCGCAGCTCGAGATGGCCGATGCGGTGGAGTCGGCGCTGGCGGACCGTCGCCACCTCATCGCCGAAGCCGGCACGGGCACCGGCAAGACTCTCGCGTATCTGGCGCCCATCATCCGCAGCGGCCGCCGCGTGGTGATTTCGACGGGCACTAAGAACCTCCAAGAACAGATTTTTTTCAAAGACATTCCTTTCCTTAAAAAACTTTTCCCCAACCTGCGCGCCACGCTGATGAAGGGGCGTCAAAATTATCTTTGCCGGCAAAAGCTTTACGACCTCGAGAAGCAGCCGGCGCTCTCGGGCCTCGCGGAAGTGGAGCTCTATTCCGAGATTCGCGGCTGGGAAAAGCATACCGAGACGGGCGACCGCGCGGAACTCGAGAACCTTCCCGACTCGAGCGATCTCTGGCGGCAGATAGACGCCCGTCGCGAGACCTGCACGGGCCAAAAGTGCGCGCAATTCGAGCGCTGCTTCATCACCTGGATGCACCAGCGCGCGGCCGAATCCGACCTGATCATCGTCAACCACCATCTGTTTTTCGCCGACCTCGCGCTCAAGCAGATGGACTACGCGAGCCTCCTGCCCGAGTACGCCGCCTTGGTCTTGGACGAGGCGCACGAGATGGAAGACGTCGCAACGCGGTATTTCGGCCTCCAGGTATCGAATTACCGCGTTGAGGAGCTCGCCCGCGACACGGAGGCGGCCCTGCGCCAAAAGAATATCGCCAGCCCTGAGGTGGCGCCCGCCGTGCGCGAGATGCGGCGCCGCGCCGAGCATTTCTTCGAGCTTTTTCCCCAACGCGAAGGCCGCTCGAGCTTCAGCAATCGCGAGGAGTTTCTGGAAGCGAACCGCACCGCGTATTCGGCTTTGCTCAACTCCTTCGAGCGCTTGAAAACGGAGCTCCGGCGTCGCGACGGTGATTCTGACTTCGGCTACGCTGGCGGTCGGAGGAACGTTTGATTATTTGAAGCGGCGGCTGGGCTTGGAGCAGGCGCAAGAGAAAATTTTCGCTTCGCATTTCGACTACTCGCGCCAGGCCCTCCTCTACACGCCCGAACACCTGCCCGACCCGCGCGAGCCGAATTTCGCCGCCACCGCCGCGGAAGAGGTGGTTGAAATTTTAAAAGCCAGCCGCGGCCGGGCGTTTGTTCTCTTCACCTCGCACCAGCAGATGAACGAAGTGTACGGGCGCGTCCGTGGCCGCGTCCGCTTTCCGCTGCTGCTTCAGGGCCAAGCGCCGCGCACCGCGCTCCTCGACCGCTTCCGCCGCACGCCTCACGCCGTGCTTTTTGCCACCAGCTCGTTCTGGCAGGGCGTGGACGTCCAGGGCCAGCAACTGAGCGCGGTGATCATTGATCGCCTGCCCTTCGCCGTGCCCACGGACCCGGTGGTTAGCGCGCGCGTGCGGCTCATCAACGAAGACGGTGGGAACGCCTTCACCGACTACCAGGTGCCCGAAGCCGTCATCGCGTTGAAGCAGGGCTTTGGCCGGCTCATCCGCAGCGTCAACGACCGCGGCCTGCTCGCGCTCCTCGACCACCGCATCGTCCGCAAGCAGTACGGCAAGGTCTTCTTCGAGAGCCTGCCTTCCTATGGCCGAACCAGTCGCTTGGAAGACGTGAAGGCTTTCATGAGGGAAAGTTGACTCGGCGAGCCTGCGGGAAGGTGCTATACTGGCGGGCCGAATTCACAAAAAGGAGGGTTTATGAGGTTGAGATTCACAACGGCCCTGGTTTTTTTCCTGGCGGCTGTCTTGGGGGCTTCGGCGCAGACAAAAATCTCCGGAACGGTCCTGTGCGCAAAACCCGACCCCATGCACATGGTCGAAGTTGGAGATTCCCCCGGACATGCCGTTTCTATCGCTCAGTCCAAATGCAACTGGACCAAACCCATGGACATCGCCGGCATCCAGACTAAAGACACCGTGGACACGGCCGTGGATGACGTGCGCGGAGGCAAGAGCCGCGGCCACGGTTTTGTGGTGGATACGATGTCGAACGGCGACAAAATGTACGGACGCTTCCACGGCTCCGCCACCCTGAAGGACGGCGCGCCCGACACCGCAGAAGGCGCGTGGGAATTCGCCGGGGGGACCGGAAAGCTGAAGGGCATCAAGGGAAAGGGGACTTACAAGGGGACGGCGGGACCTGAAGGCATCACCTACGAAGTTGAGGGCGAGTACACGCTTCCGCAGTGAGCGGAAAACGTCCGTTGCCAGTTGTCCGTGGTCAGTTGTCAGTGGCGGGAGAGACGGCGCAAATTCGACCGCGCTGTTAGCAGCCCGCAGGAGTACAACGGACAAAGTCCAACTGACAACTGACGACGGAACAAGGACGCCTTAGTCATGTTTGAAATTTCCGCCGACTACAGTTTCGCCGCCGGACACGCTCTGCGGGGCTACAAGGGCAAGTGTGAAAACGTCCACGGCCACAATTACCGCATCCAGGTGATCGTGGCGGGAGAGAAACTCGATTCGACGGGCCTGCTGATGGACTTCGTGGACTTGCGCGGAGCCATCAAAGGAGTCGCCGAGCGGCTCGACCACCGGTTCCTCAATGACCTCGCCCCATTCGATACTCTGAATCCCTCCGCCGAAAACCTCGCACAGTATTTTTGCGAACAACTCCAAGGCCCAATCGGCGCGAACGGCTTGCGCGTCTCTCAAGTGACGGTGTGGGAAACGGACGTCACGTCCGCGACCTACCGGCCATGAACACCCGAGAACGACAACCCCTTGCCCTGCTCCCGCTGGCGCCGAATCGGAAATGTAAGAACCCAGTAAGGGCTCAACCTGATGCACTTCTCCTGCAATGGCGAGACCGAGCGGGCAGCTTCTGAGCGGCTTACGAAGGCCAAAAGTCGACGGAGGGGTGCGCCGCCACGTGGTGCTGCCGTGCGCAGGTTCCCTCTTTGCAGAAATAAACGTCCGGGCACCAATAGCAGCGCACCAAGCGTTCTTTCTCGCGTACCATGCCACAAGCCGCGCAGGCTTCGAGCAGGTCAGCTACAACGTGACAGGAAATCCGGCGCCAGGTCTCGAAGGCCTCGCACTCCTCCCGAATCTTTTCCAACTCGCCCTTCCGGAGCATGGCGGCCTCCCAGCAGTGCTGAATACTTTCGAGCAATCAGAGGGCCAAGCGGCAGAAATGGGTCCCTGCTTCTTGATGGATGTTAACCCATTAGTTTTCAATTTGTTGGGATAGAACAACGAAAAAGCTGGGTGGGGGCTGGCAGCCTGAATTTCTACGGAACATGCATACCCATACACCAAAAGTGCCCAATCTCCGTCGTTCCGTCATTTGGCCACTAGATTGACTTTATTATCTTTCCGTTACAGCCACGCAATGATTTACTTGAACTGCGAGGTCTCGGACTCTTGAGGAGCACGCCTACTGACTTTCGTGGACTTAAGGCTAGGGGATCGTTTGCAGCGCCGAGACTCTTCCTTAGAAACGCGCAACGATTTGCAGATGGTGTGGCAGGCGGGCCTATTCCGGTACGCCTTCCGCCGCGTTTTTTCGGCTAGAATGTATCGAGGGGGGCCAGCGCCGGAAACTCAAAATGGTGGTGACGGAAATATTCAAGTCCATTCAAGGTGAGTCCACTTTCGCCGGCCTGCCGTGCGTCTTTGTCCGGCTGACGGGGTGTAACCTGCGCTGCCACTGGTGTGACACGGCGTATGCATTCTACGGGGGCCTGCAAATCCCGCCAGACGCCGTCTTCGAGCGTGTCCGCGGCATGGGCGGGAAGCTGGCAGAATTTACCGGAGGCGAGCCGCTGCTCCAGAAAAAAGAGGTCGTGCCGCTTACCGCCCGCCTGCTCGATGCCGGCTTTCGCGTTCTCATCGAAACCAGCGGCGAACGCTTTGTGGGCGAGCTCCCGCAAGCCGTCGTGAAGATCGTGGACGTCAAGTGCCCGGGGAGCGGGGAGAGCGACAGATTCTGTTTCAGAAACCTCGAGGCGCTCGAACGCAAGGACCAGATCAAATTCGTCATTCTGGACGAGCCGGACTACCTTTACGCGTGCGACTTCCTTGAGAAGCAGCGGCTCCGCGACCACGTGGAAGAAATCATTTTCTCGCCCGTCTTCGGCCGGCTCCAGCCGCGCCAGCTTGCGGAATGGATTCTGCGCGACCGCCAGGAGGTGCGCTTGGGCCTCCAGCTCCACAAGTTCATCTGGGATCCGGAGACGCGGGGCGTTTGAAATCAGAAACTAGAAATCAGAAGTCGGAAGAGAGCAGCCGAAAGGCCGGGATAACACTTGAAGTAACGAACGAAGAGCAATGAACGGAGTACAAGAGACGACGGACAGCGGACAAAGGACGACGGACAAGTCTTTGGCCGTAGTGCTCGCGAGCGGCGGGATGGATAGTTTGGTGACCACTGCCATCGCGCATCTCGATTACCGCCTGGCGACGCTGCACGTTGCATACGGCCAGCGGACTGAGAGGCGCGAGATGCGCTCGTTCACCGATCTGGCGGATTTTTACAAAGCCGAGCACCGCCTGGTCTGCCGCCTTGAGCACCTTCGCCAAATCGGCGGCTCCAGCCTGACGGACTCTGCCATCGCCGTCGAGCAAGCCAACCTCGGACGGAAGCACATCCCGCTTAGCTACGTCCCTTTCCGGAACGCGCATTTTCTCTCCATCGCAGTGTCTTGGGGGGAAGTCCTCGGCGCGAAAAAGATTTTCATTGGCGCGGTGGCGGAGGACAGCTCGGGCTATCCCGATTGCCGCCCGGAATACTACGAGGCCTTCAACCGCGTCATCCGCGCGGGGACGCGCCCCGAAACCGAGCTTGAAATCGCCACTCCGGTCATCCACCTGCGCAAGAGCGAGATCGTACGGCGCGGGCGGGAGTTGGGCGCACCGTTCGAGCTGAGTTGGTCGTGCTACCAGGAAGAAGAGGCCGCCTGCGGCGTTTGTGACAGTTGCGCGCTGCGCCTGCGCGCCTTCGAAGAGGCGGGCGTCGAAGACCCCATCCCGTACCTGACCCGACCGTCTTACCTCACGCGCGCCGCCCGGCCCGCGCCCTCGCGGTAACAACGCGGCGGGGCCGTGGGTAAAGTTCGGGACGGTAAGGCACAGCTCATCGTCGGGCCAGAGAGACCAGACGGATACCCGGGAGAACATGCTGCTGGACGAGAAGGTAGCGCAGAGTTGCTTTTCAAACTCTGCGGCTCTTCGACGATTTGCGAGTATAAAAGCCGCGGAGTTCAAGGATAACTCCGCGCTACCAAAGCGAAGGGCGGGCGCGGCGGCCGCCCCTTGGGTCTCGTGTCGGCTGCGAACCTATCGAGCCACCGATCAGAGACCGCCGGCTCCAAACTGGTCCGCTACACGCATGACGGGTGGTGGTGTCATTTGCGAGGCACGGGCAATCCCGGGTGGAGTCATTCCCGCGGAAGCGGGAATCTGCCCCGGAACCCATCGGAAATCCGCCGCGGGCAGACCGGATTCCCGTCTTTCCCGGGAATGACCCGTCAGCCGACGGGTTTCGAAAGGAATCCGATTCCAAATGACACCGCTACCCGCATGACGCATTCGGTTGAGTTGATACCCGGCTGGGAGTAGAATGAAAATGAATCGCGTCGAGTGGAGGGGCGTATGAAGAATTCAGCCATTCAAAAGGCGGTCTCGCTGGTTGTCGTAGGGCTAGGGCTTTTGGCAGCGGTTCCGGTCTTCGCCCAGACGGGCGCCGTTTCCGGACATTGCGCGGACGATAAAGGCCAGGCCATAGTCGGCTACCCAATCGTGATCGAGCGCCAAGAGGTCAAAGGCGTTTACAAGACCAAGACCGATAAAAAGGGTAACTACATATACATGGGGATCCCGCTTGGGCAGTACAAGGTGACCCTTCAGGACCCGACAGGCAAGACGGTTTTCTTCATTTCCAAACATGTCGGCCTCGACCCGAGCCCCACAATAATCGACTTCGACATGGCGAAGGAGAGAGCGGAGCAGGCCAAATCCATCGAGAGCAACCCTGAAGCGAAGAAGCAGCAGGAGCTCAATGAAAAGAACGCCAAGGAATTTGCGGGGCTGCATGCCCTATTCGAGCAGGGCCAAGCTCTTTTTGAGCAGAAGAAGTATGCGGATGCGGCCGCGACTTACGAACAGGCGCTGGCCATGACTAAGGAGGGCGATCGTAACCAGATCGTCGTGCTGGGCCGCCTGGCCGATACTTACGAGAAGGCGCACCAGTACGATAAGGCCGTCGAGGACTACCGGAAAGCTCTGGCCGCCACTCCGAACGATGCGCTCCTGCACAACAGCTTGGGGAACGCCCTGGCAGAAATGGGCAAGATTCCGGAAGCCCAGGCGGAGTTCCAAAAATCGGCGGAACTGGACCCCCCGAACGCCCGCATGGCCTATTTCAACCTGGGCGTCGTGATGTACAACAGCGGGCATATGGATGACGCCGTCGCCGCTTTCCAGAAGGCGGCCAAAGCGGACCCAACCTACGCCGATGCTTTTTACTGGCAGGGGCTGGCGCTGATGGGCAAAGCGACGCTTCAGGGCGAGAAGGTGGTGGCACCCGAGGGAACCGTGGATGCGCTCCAGACTTACTTGAAGCTCGAGCCCACCGGGAAATACGCGAGCGCCGCACAGCAAATGCTCCAGGCGATCCAGGGCGGAGTCCAAACCGAATACAAGAAAACCAAGAAGAAAGGCTGATCTTGCGCCCCCTTCAACGCCCCCCGACCCGGCGGTGGGCTTTTTTGTCGCCGATCGGCGCGGATAAGCTGCGGCGGCTGCTGGTGGGGCTTGTGGTAGTGGCCTCAGCCGCGGCGCTCCGCGCTGACACCATTTCACAGACCACGGCCGTGGGCAAAATCCAGGTCCTGCAGCGGGACGCTATCGTCGTCAAACAGAACTCCGAGGGCCTCATTTACAAACACTTCGACCTAAAGGAACGGCGCGTGGTCACGGTGACGCTCGCCGAGATGAGCCTGCCGTATCACGTCCAGACGAGTTCCGACTCCGAGCGACAGTCCATCGTGGGGCTCTGGAAGAAGTTCGGGTTTGTGGCTGCTGTCACCGATTTGGCCGGCGCGACGACCAAAGTGTACGACGCGTATCTGGACTTTTACCCGCCCGGCGGGCGCGGGTCGCTGTTAGAAAGCCTGCCCCCGCGCACATCATTTCCTCTGCTCATGGGCGGCGGCGCGGCCGACGACGTGGATTTTGAAAGAGTCCTGCGCGTCGAACTCAACAACCACCACCTCAAGTTAACCCTTCGCGAGGGGAGCGCGAAGGAAGGGGAATTCCTCACGCCCACCAACCAGCCGGTCGAGGTGCGCTTCCTCGGCATCACGGATCGCTACGATCCGTCGAGCAAAGAAGTTTTTGATTTCGCCCTGCCTCTTCAGAAGATCCGCAAAATCGAGTTCGAACACTAACGGGTTACCGTTCGCGTGCGGCTTTACGGATCTCGCGGTATACTCAGGGGCCCGAGTCCGCCAGCTACGGACAAGCGGTGAGGCCCGAAATCGAATCCAGTTTGGCGGGGAGGTGCCGCGTGTGGCGAATGAGAATAATGGTTGCCTTCGGGCTGATAACCATCCTCGCCGCCGCCGAAGCTTCCGGGGCCGGTCTGCGCGCGGGCGTGGCCAAGGTGGATATCACGCCGCCCGCGGGCCAATCGATGTGGGGCTACTTCGACAGGAAGACTCCGGCCCAGTCGACGCTCGACCCGCTCTACGCGCGCGTCCTGGTACTCGAGGCTGGCGACGTCCGCATCGCGCTCGTGGCGCTCGACCTCGGGAGGACGTTTGGCCCCTCCGAAATCGCGATGTTGCGCGAACGGGCAACCTCCTCGAATAACATATCCTATGTTCTAGTCGCCGCCTCCCACACCCACGCCGGCCCGGTCATCGTGGACGAATACGCGCCCGGTCAAACGCCCCCCTGGGAAACTGCGGACCTCGATAAAATCTCCATCGCGATCCAGGAAGCGGCATCGCGCCTGGTTCCCGTCAGGGTCGGGACCGGGTACGGCGATACGACCATCGGCTACAACCGCCGGCGCGTCAATCCGGACGGCACGGTGACGATGTTCTGGCGTAATCCGACCAAGGTCCCCACCGCGCCCGTCGATCCCATCGTCTCCGTGCTGCGCGTGGACCGCGAGGAGGGCACGCCTCTCGCCATCCTCGTCAACTATGCCTGCCATCCGGTCATCTTCGGCGCCGATAATCTGCGATACTCGGCCGACTTCCCGGGCGTGATGACCCAGATCGTCGAGAAGGAATTCGACGGGAAGCCGCTCTCGATCTTCCTGCAAGGCGCGCCCGGAGACATCAATCCCTACGACGCCACGACGCCGCTCGAGCAGGACCCCGTCCGGTTCCGCGATTGGACGGGCGAGCGTCTGGGCCGCGAAGCCGCGCGGGTCGCAAAGGCCATTCACACCGCGGATTCACCCGATGCGAGCCTGCAGTTCGCCGAAGACACCATGACATTTCACCTGCGCTGGAATCCCGACCGGCTCCACGATGCGCTCCTCGCGGCCTACGGCCCCGACATCCTGAAGAGCTTCGCGCCGAGCATTCGACCGGAGTATCCGCTGCTGGTCGCGACCCTGCTCATCAACAAGCACATCGCCGTGATGACCATGCCCGGCGAGCCTTTTGTGGAATTTCAAATGACCTGGCGCGACCGTTGCCCCGCGAGCGACGCGTTTTTCCTCGGCTATGCGAACGGTTATTACGGCTATTTCCCGACCATCCAAGCGGCCACCGAAGGCGGCTATGGAGCGGCGAGCGCCACAACCTGGATGGAGGCGGGCGCGGGCGAGCAAATGGTGAACCACGCCCTCGTCAAGCTCTACGAGATGCTGGGCCGATTGACCGACCTGCCCGAGGATCTCAAGAAGAAATAGCGCCCGAGCGTTGCACCCTATTTTTGTGGTGTTGAACAGCAGCCCTTTGGTTGACGTCCTGGAAGAGCGGATGCTTCGCTCCGCTCAGCATGAGAGAATCGGCTTTCTCAGCAACCAGAGAGGGCAGTCATTCCTAGTGGGCGAGATGCGCTCATTGATCTCGAAATTTGCTCAGTTGATGGCGGTTTGGGCCGTCGCCGCGCCGCTCAGCGCCGCCGGGCTGCGGGCCGGTGTCGCGCGAGCAGATATCACGCCGCCCACGGGCGCCCCGATGTACGGCTATATGAACCGAACGCAAACGGCGACGGGCAGGATGGACCCGCTCGAGGCGCGGATCCTGGTGCTTGGAGCGGGGGAGCAGAAGCTGGCGCTGATCACGCTCGACCTTGGGCGCGACTTCGGTCCGGCTTCCCTGGCCAAGCTCGAGGAGACCGTGCGGCGCACCACGGGGATTTCGCACTTCTTCATCACAGCGTCGCACACCCATTCGGGGCCGAACATTTTAGACGAATACCCGCTGGGCCGAACCCCCGAGTGGGAAACGGCGGCACTGGAAAAGATCGCGCCTGGCGGTTCTCGTCAACTACGCCTGCCATCCCGTGGTTTTCGGCGCTGACAATCTTGAATACTCCGCCGATTTTGTGGGCGTGATGCGGAAGACTCTCGAGGAGGGATTCGGCGGGAAGCCACTTTGCTTATTCCTTCAAGGCGGCGACGGCGACATCAATCCTTACGACGCCACAACGCCCATAAACCAGGACGCCGCCAAAAAGCGCGACTGGACGGGCGAGACGCTTGGCCGGGAAGCTCTGCGCGTCGCCCAGCACATTCGGTCGGAGCCGCCCCGAGAGCCCACACTCCAGTTCGCCGAAGATATCTTGCAAGTGCCCATCCGCTGGGACGCGAAGAAATTCCGCGACGGGTTGCTTCAAACCTTCGGCCCGCGCGTTTTCGAGGATCACGCGGAACTTGTGAATCATGATCCACCGCCGCGCGCCCTGCCCATGAAGCTGGTCACCGTGCTTCTCAATCGCCGCATCGCGCTGGTGGGCCTGCCGGGCGAGCCCTTCGTAGATTTTCAAATCAATTTCCGCGACCGCTGCTCGGTTCCTTATGCTTTTTTTGCTGGCTACACGAACGGCTATTACGACTACTTTCCGACAATTCAGGCAACAGCCGAGGGCGGCTACGGCGCGGCCGACTCGAATACTTACGTCGCGCCGGGAACGGGCGAGCGCATGGTGAACCTGGCGCTCCTCCGCCTTTACGAAATGCTTGGCCGGCTGAGCGGCGTGCCGGAGGATTTGAAGTGAAGCCGGCCTCGCGAGCCTATTTATTGATCTTGTTTTCGCAGTTGCAAGTCCTGTGAAAGGGCCCCGATTCATCGGGGCCGAAAGAGGGCCGAACACGAGATGGCACTGAGGGCGAGGCCCTCATGCGGAAGTGGTGGGAGGCTCAGTCCTGCCGTTACGTGCGGGTCAATTCAAACACCGTGATTTCCGGTGGCGCGTCGAAGCGGATGGGGACGCCGATGGTGCCGATACCGCGGTTGACGTAAAGCTGCCCGCCGGGCCGCGTGAACCAGCCGCGCACGTAGGGCGTGATCAGCCGGCTGGGTGAGAGCTTCTTGTTGACGAATTCAAGTGTCACTTGTCCGCCGTGAGTGTGGCCGGCGAGGCTCAGGTCAATGCCCAGCTCCGCGGCGCGGTCGAAGGTGTTGGGGTTGTGGCTGAGCAGAATGTTCACCGTGTCCGGCGCGACCAGCGGCTCGACGCCGCGCAGGTAGGTCCGCACCAGACCCGCGGCGTAAGGCCCCATCCCGCGCTGGGATTGGAAGTCCACGCCTATCAAGTTCAGACGGTCGCCGCCGTGCTCGATGGACGCGTGCTGCTGGCGCAGGATTCGGATGTTGCGCCGGGCGAAGAGCGCGGTGATGGAAGCCTCGGTGTCCGTCCAGAGCTCGTGATTGCCCAGGCAGCCGTAAATTCCGAAGGGTGCCTTCAGCTCCGAGACCACCTCCACCACCGCATCCTGAGTCCCGGCATCCCAGGTGACGAAGTCGCCTGTGACGGCGATGAGGTCGGGGTTAAGCTGATTGGTGAGCGCGACGTATCGGCGAATTTCGTCGGCGGACATGAACGGACCGATGTGAAAGTCGGAAAGCTGCGCGATGCGGAATCCCTCAAAGCCTTTCGGCAGGCGCGCCAGGTGAATGCGCCGCTTGGCGACCTCGAGATTCGTGCGGCCGTAGAGCGCGCCGTAGGCCCCCGCCACAAACGGAACGGAGGCGCCGAGGAGCGCCGTTTGCTCGAGAAACTGCCGACGTGTAGGGGACTCGGGTCCAACTGTCCAATTCCCCTTGGAGATTCTCCGCGCCAATCCGTACGCGGCGCGCACCACACGGTCACACACCCAGAAGAAACAAATCAGTATGAAGCCGAGGACCGAGCCGAGCAGCCATACCTTGAACGGCGCGTCGAGCAGGGCTGCTCGCCAAGTCAGCTGCGTGGGATCCGAACTTAGATGGGCCCAGGCCAGGTTATAAGCGAAAACCAGAAGATAAAGGATCGCCGCCGCCCCGCCCAGCCTCTCCCGCCAAAGCGCGCCAGAAATGCACTTTTCGGCGAGCCGTTTCAGCTTGCGGAACCAGAAAAGTTGGCTGGCCAGGAAGAAAGAAAGGATTCCGAGAAAGGCACAAACCCCCGCCAGCCCTTGAAGGACCGCTCGTGCACTCATACTTAAAACCTTTCGCACTCCCATGCGCGACTTGCCAAGGTTCTCGGCGCGTGCGCGTATGACAAAGCGCTTCTTTCATTATACGCCGCGTTTACTTTTTGGGTTTCGTGTGTTTAAGTATCGGGCCGAACGAAATCAAGTTGAGGTCCCGCGGGTCCCTCGCGGGGCGGCGATGACCGCGGCCCCGACCCTTTCCCGCCCGCGTGTCCGGCTGTCCGGGAAACGATGTCAGAACTGCGATGGAATCCAACTGCCCGCGAATGGGTCTCGACGGCGAGCCACCGCCAGGAGCGGCCGCAATTGCCGACGGAGTGGTGCCCGTTCTGTCCGGGGTCGGGTCGCGTGCCGGACCGCTACGACGTTCACATTTATCCGAACGATTTCGCCGCCTTCTCGATTCCGCCTCCGGAGCCGGCAATCGAGGGCGACGCCTTTTACCGTGTGGCGCCATCCTACGGCCGAGCGGACGTCGTGCTCTACCATCCGGACCACAACACTTCGCTTCCGGAGCTTTCCCTCGGCCACCTGTTGCTCCTGGTGCGCTTGTGGCGGAAGCGTTTCGTCGAGCTGAAGAACACACCGGGCATCCGCTACGTGTTGATCTTCGAAAATAAGGGCGCGGTCATCGGCGTCACCATGCCTCATCCGCACGGGCAAATCTATGCTTTGCCGTTCATCCCGCCCCGGCTCGAAAAGGAGCTCGCTGCGGCGCGGTCCTACCGGCGCGCGCACCGTCGTTGCGTTTTCTGTGAAGTCCTCAAGCGCGAGCGGCGCGACGGGCGGCGCATTATCGCCGAAAACGCGGACTTTACGGCGTTCGTTCCCTTTTTCGCCCGCTGGCCATTCGAAGTGCACGTTTACCCGCGCCGGCACGTAGTCTCGCTCGAGGAGTTCCGCCCTCATGAAGAAACGGCGTTCGCAGAAATCCTCAAATGGGTCACCATGAAGTACGACAACCTTTACGGGCTTTCATTCCCGTACATGATGCTCATGCATCAAGCCCCTACAGCCGGCCAGTTTCCCTACTTTCATTTCCATGTGGAGTTTTATCCGCCCCACCGCTCCCGGGATAAGCTCAAGTACTTGGCGAGCGTTGAAACGGGAGCGGGAACGTTTTTGAATGACTCGCTGGCCGAGGAGAAGTCCAAGGAACTCGCCGCCGTGGCTCCCCGGCGGCGCGTGGAGGTGCGCCGCGGAGCGTCCAATGCTCACGCATCCCCCCATCGGAGCCGCCGGCCGTGATCGAACTGAGCTTCGAACAAATTTTCGGCGCGAAGCCACAGGTCGTGGCGCGCGCTCCGGGACGAGTAAACCTGATCGGCGAGCACACCGACTACAACGACGGGTACGTTCTGCCGGCGTCCATCGACCGGTTTGTCTGGTTTGCGGGCCGCCGCCGTGAGGACCGCCGCGTACGAGCCTTTGCCCTCGATTTCCACGCGCAAGCCGAGTTTTCGCTCGACCATCTCCTCCGAGACGAACAACTTCCTTGGAGCAATTACCTTCGCGGCGTCTTGAAGTTTCTCGAAGAGGACGGGCATTCGTTGCCCGGCGCCGACGTCGTTTACGGGGGCGATGCCCCGCGCGAGGCCGGCCTGAGTTCCTCCGCGGCGGTGGAGGTGGGCGCAGCCGCGCTCTGGCAAGGCCTGGCCGGGCTGCGGCTCGACCCCGTCTATCTCGCCAAGCTCGCGCGCAGGGCGGAAAACGAATTCGTTGGAGTGCCCTGCGGAATTATGGACCAGTTTGTTTCTGCTCTGGGGAAGCAAGATCACGCGCTGTTTCTCGATTGCCGCGACCTGACGTACCATCAGGTGCCGTTGCCGCGCGAGGTGAAAATCGTCGTCTGCAACTCCGGCGTCAAGCGCGCCCTCGCGCAGTCCGAATACGAGGTCCGGCTGAAACAGTGCCGTCAAGCGGTGGCGCAACTGGGGACTGCGGGGCTGGCGGTGAAGTCCCTTCGCGATGTGGACGAGGAAGACCTGGAGACTGCGGCCTCGACATTGACCGAGGTCCTGCTCAAGCGGGCGCGCCACGTGGTGACGGAAAACCAGCGTGTCCGCGAGGCCGCCCGGGCGCTCGAAGACGGCGACCTCGAGCGCTTCGGTGAATTGATGAACCAGTCGCACGAGAGCCTGCGCGACGATTACGAGGTCAGCTCGCGCGAACTCGATGCGCTTGTCGAGCTCGCCCTGCACCAGCCGGGCACGCTTGGCGCGCGCATGACCGGCGCCGGGTTTGGCGGCTGCACTGTTAACCTGGTTCGGGAGTCCTCCGCCCAGGCCTTCGCGGAGGCGGTGGGGCGAGATTACCAGCAGATGTTCGGCCGGCGCGCGGAGGTTTACCTTTGCGGAACCTCCAACGGGGCGTTGGCAGGTTGACCGCCTCCCTCGCAGGAGGCCGAAAATACCTTTTGAGACTGTCATCACTGCCTGCGCAGGCAGGCTGAGTCCTTCGCTCAAAATGACACGCGAAGAGCCTGCCCTGAGTGGAGCGAAGGGGTCAGCATGGCAGAATCGGCGCTTTCAGCAACCTCCTAGGGAATGTTCGGGCCCTTCTTGATCGCGACCAGAATCGCCAGCAGGAATTGCAATAGGAATAGCGCGACGAGCAAGCGCGGCAGGAGACTCTTTTCGCCTTCGACGAATGGACACAGGCCCCTCGGCGTTCTCCGGCGCGACAGGTACCACGGGAAAAAGGCAATCCAAAGAATCAACGAAGCGGTTCCCCAACGCCAAGGTTTGGGAATTCGTTTAGCCTGCGCGTCGAATATGACCCAGAGCGAGGAACCAATCGTCAGCCCCACGAAAAGGAGTTTGGCCGGGACCATCCCTAAGAAAGCCACCGCAAGAGACGCCGCCAACCACGAGACGCCGAGCGTCAGGAAAAAGATCGGCCAGGAGAAGCGCCCCGGCGGGAGGGACGGTTCGGGCACGGCGACGATGGCGGCGGGCGCCGGCGTTTCGACCTTCAGAAGCGCGGCGGGATCAATCGCCTGCTTGCACGAAACGCAGACACGGCACGTGGCGGCGAGCATCTGACCACAGTAGGGACACGTAATCGTCCCCTCGCGAGCCGCATGCTCCCTGACCCCATGTGCCTCCGAACCTTCCGCCTCGGGTTTTTCGGTCTCGGCCAGTTCGTCCCTTCTCATTCCCATCCTATCTCAAGGCTCGTCGTTCCAGCGCGGATGGTCTTTCCAATCCAGAATCCGCCAGTGAACTTCCGTGCGGCGAAGCTGGTCGTAGTCCTTCCGGTTTCCTTCGGCATGGTTGCCGTCCTGCGACTGATAGAACCATCCGGCCTCTTGCGCGAGCGCAGCCGCCTCCCCGGAAATGTAGAACGTCTCCTTCTTGTAATGATAGGGAGCGCGTTTCTGCGGCCCCGGGCCGTAACTTTGATCCACCAGCACAATCGGCACGGGGAAGAGCCGGCCTTTCCCGGCACCTAGTTCTTCCAGCACCCGCATCACGAACCAGTTGTTGGTGCGATGGTCCACGTGCCGCTCGTCAGGGTGCCCCGTGTAGACCACTTCGGGGCGAAAACGTTCGATGAATTCCTTCGCCGCTTCGACAACCGAGCTGCGGGCAAACGGCAGGTTGGGCCGCGCCACTTCCGAGTAGGGCGCGTGGTCGGCCGCGAGCATCACGGACAGGTAGGGATGCGCCGGGTCTTTGGCGGCCCAGACTTCGCCGGAGCCGCCATCCGGCAGCCCGAGGAAGAAGATATCCTCCGGGGGCACGCCCAAGTGCGCGAGCGACGCCCGCGCTTCTTCCATGCGCACCTCGCCGAAGTTCAAGGAGTCGGCCGGGCCACACGAATGCTGGTAGTAGCGGTCGCAGGAACCGGCGTCGCCGCTGGTGAAATAAACGAAGTGGATTGGGATGTGGTTTTCGACGGCGGCGCGGATAATGCCGCGGTGCGCGCCTTCGTCATCCTGATGCGCGCAGAAAATCAATACGGACTTCGGCAAAGGATTCACGCCGAGCTCGAGGGTGTTGGAGGCGAGCGTCGCGCCAGAGTCGTCGGCGACTTCCACCCGGGCCCGGAAGATTCCGCTCACGCCGGCCGGAAGAGCCAATTTCGCTTCTTCGCTCATCGGCGGGCTGCCCGGCGCGAGGTCGGCGGAAGTGGCGAGCACTTGGCTCGATACTTCGTGCTGGTCCGGGTCGAGCCAGCGCACGCGGACCGACACGTGGTGCCACTCCGAGGGGCCGGCGTCCCGAACCTGGAATCGCACCTCGGCTTCCGCATGCGACGGAAAGAGCGTGTGCGCGGTGTCGAACTGGATGGACGCCTGGCCGAGCGAGGGCGGATAATACTGGCGGTAGCGCGCGAAATCCAACGAGCTGAGAGTGGCATGGAGATACTGCATTGCCGAGCCTGGAACTCCCGCGTAGGGCTTGGGCAGGCTGACCCCGGGCGGATTGATGAACGCGAGCGGGCTGAAAGCGATATCGTAAATGTTCTTGCGCTGGCGATCCCAGACCACAACCGCGTATTGATAGACGGAAGGGTCTTTGACCTCCGGTGCGAGCGCGGCGCGGGCCGAGCGGAGGTTTTCGGAGCCCTGCGCGGGCAGGCCGAGTCCCTTGGCAAGGGTGAAAACGTCCACGCCCGCGCGCTCCGAACTCTCGGCGATCCACGGCCAATAGCGTTTTGAAAACTCGACTCGAATACCGGACACAGGCTTGCCTGAAAGGTTTTCGAGCGTCAGCGCGCAATGAGGTCGGCTTCGTAGCAACCCGTGCGGGCGCCGCGCGGCACCCTCCAGAGAACGTTCAAATCGGTAGAACGGGTTCCGGATGCCGTTCTCACGCCCTGAGCAACGACCCGCTCGGCGGCCACCGGGCGCGTTTCACCTGAGTACCGGATTCGCGCCGAGATCGAAATTGGCCCGGCGGGTGGCGGCCCCGAAAAAATGACGCGGAACCGCACGCTTGTGCCGACGTTGTAGGCGACGTTGTCCGCGACGGCGCGCGCGGCAACCTCCGCCGGCGGGCCACTGAGCGCCACGATGGGAGCGAGCAGAAAAAGAATCCAGACGATCCTCGAAGCACGCAGGCAGACTTTCATAGGGCAGAGATATTATGCCCCCGCCCCGGCGTATTCGAGAGCCGAATTCGAAAGAATCTTTTGACAACCCTCTCCCCTGTGCGGGTGAATCGCAAACCGTCGTATACTTCGCCCACTCAGGCAAGCCAGGAGGAACCCGAATGGCACACAAATCCCGACCAAGCCCCGTCAGCCGCCGGCGGTTTCTCGCGGCCACGGGTGGCGCGCTCGCGGCAGCTCCCGCGGCGGCACGAGGCGCTTCCAATGCGAGCGCCGCCGGTGTCGTCATCCCCGCTCCGCCGAGTCCCCTGAAGAAGATTCCCATCGGCGTTTTCGACCCGGTATTCAGCCACCTTTCGCTCGACGAGTTGCTCGACAAACTCACCGAGATAGGCCTGGAAGCAGTGGAAATCGCTTCCGCTGGTTCCCACTGCCCGCTCCAGGAAATCCTCGACGACCCGGGGAAAGCACGCGCGTGGAAGAAAAAATTCGATGACAGGAACATTCGCATCGGCGCGCTGAGCTGCCACGGGAATCCCGTGCATCCGAGCCCCGAGATCGCCCGGGCCGACCGGGAAGCTTTCCGCCGCACCGTCGTCGCCGCCGAGCGAGTCGAGGTGCCCGTGGTCGTGACCTTCTCGGGTTGTCCCGCGGGTTCGGCGGCTGACCGCGTTCCCAATTGGGCCACTTACACCTGGCCCCCCGACTTCGCCCAAGCGTTGCGGTACCAGTGGGACCAAGTCCTAATACCGTACTGGAAAGAGGCTGCTGGGTTCGCGCGCCAGCACAGCGGACGTAGAGTTGCGCTCGAAATGCATCCGAACTTCTCCGTCTATAATCCCAAGACGCTCGTTCGCCTGCGCGAGGCCGCGGGGGAAGAGATTGGGGCGAATTGCGACCTCAGCCACCTCTTTTGGCAAGGATGCGATCCCGTCGAAGTCATCCGGTTTCTAGGAAAACAAGGCGCTCTCTACCATGCTCACATGAAGGACACAGTCTTGTTCAAAGAGAACGTTGCGAAATACGGAGTCCTTAACTTCGCCTTCGAGGCGAAGGACCTGGCGCAAGGCTCCGCCGCCTTCCGCGCCGTCGGTTACGGCCACAGCGCCGAGGTGTGGAAAGAAATCGTGCGCGCTTACATGGAAGTGGGCTTCGAAGGCATCATGAGCATTGAGAACGAAGATTCGATTCTCTCCGGCGAGGTTGGCGTCGGGCGCGCGGCCTACGTGCTGAAGAACGTGCGCGCGGAATTGCTGGCCGCGGCCGTTTAGCAGAGCGGGGAAAAACTCCCGCGCGATGTCATTCTGAGGAGTCCCGATTCATCGGGATGACGAAGAATCTGCTTGGTTATTGATTTGTCGCAGAGCAGATCCTTCGCGGAGTTTACCCTGAGCTGAAATGCCGGGATTCTTCGCTTCGCTCAGAATAACAAGCGAAGAGCCTGCCCTGACCAGAGCGAAGGGGCTCAGGATGACAACCGCGCAAGAGTTTTTCGCGATCCAGTTACTATCCCGCGCTGGAGGTTGAATGAAGCGAAGGGAATTCATCAAGGCGGCGGGCGCAGTAGGGGCGGCTTGGCCGGACGGGACGGAAGGAGTGTCTCGCCCTTTGCCTCTATCCTCGCCCCCGCCCTTCGGCAAGCTCAGGGTCCTGAGCGAAGTCGAAGGACGAAAGCGGGGGCCCACTTCTTCAGTCGCGTGGATTCCCGCTTGCGCGGGAAAGACACGGGCGGGAATGACGTTCGAGGCGAGCCTTCATTTCTTGACGCCGCTTTCCAGCGGCACGAGCGGGGGTTCGAGTCCCATTTTCGCGAGTAAAAAGTAAACAATAAATCCTGCGAAAAACGAGCTGAGCACTTCCGGCCTGAGCGCTTTGACAACGCCCTCAGGGGCGCCGGGAATTTTATCGAGGATGCCGATGAAGAATCCCACGGCCCAGGCCACATAGCCGGCCCAGTTGATTCCAGCTCGGGGCCCCGGCCATTTTCCCCCTGACAGAAAATAGTCGGCCGCCATGGCGCCGCAAATGGGGCCAAACGACGCTCCGACGATGGTGAAGAATCCGATTAGGTTCTGGGCGACGCCGGTCACCGCGAGAATCGCTCCAAGCGTTACGGCCGTCATTGTCGAGAGGGTTTTGGGAATCTTCGGCAGCATGGTCGCGAAGCTGGTGGACGCGATGTAGGTGCAAAAGCATGTGGGCGCGAGCGATGCGGCGGCGAAGAGGAAGAACATTACCGGCGCGAGGCTTCCGGCGGAGGCGATGGCTTTTGCATAGTCGTAGGCCGCCGGGTCCCGCGGCCCCTCGGCGGCACCCAGGTGGCCCGCCACTGAAAGCAGCGGCAGCCCGCCGGCAATGACAATCGCCAGCGTAATGCCCGTCAGCCCGCCGAGCACGATGTCACGCCGGCTGCGGTTGTTCATCCCAAAATCGGCGCCCGCGGCCCCGGCCGTGGCGAAGAATCCGATGACCATCCCAAGGATGGTGACGAACCCGCCCCAGGAGTCGCTCTGTTCCGGCGCGTACGACGAAATTCCATCCTTGTTGGCCCAGAGCACGATGAGGATCATGATCAGAGGCACCCAGTTCAGAAATTGCGCGACGCGTGCGACGTACTGTATCCCCTTGATCGCGATCCCGGCGAGCACGTAAGCCCACACCAAGCAGATCGCGATTCGCAACGGTCGCGACTGGGCATTGAGGCCTTTCATGATGAAGTCCGCAGCAAAGAAAGTGGCCACCGAAAACCAGCCAATTTGCAGCAGCCCCATCAGCAGGCCGGGCATCACGTAGCCGCCCGTTGTCCCAAAGGTGGAGGTGCCGACCACATAGAGCGGCCGCCCCGTCTGCATGCCGAGCATCGCCGGCGCGTAGTAATAAAGGCCGAAGCAAACGAGGCCGGCCACCACCAGACCTAAAATGCACACGCCGAGGCTCGCTTGGCTGATCGTTGGTCCGGCGAGTCCCAAATAGAACGCCACCCAGAGAAAAATTCCGGCATAGGATGGCGCGGTGTTCTTGTACCAGGCAGCGCGCTTTTCCGCAGGATTCGGCACCGAAGCCGTGACGTAGCCGGGCAGCGAAATCGCCATGTTCACCTCGCAATGGGGATTGCCAACGGTCGAAAGTCCGGCCAAGCATAGTCGCAGGGACCGGCCCGACGCAAGTGTCAGTCGCCACATAATTGTGCGCCCGTGAAATGCGGCACACCTTGGCGGCCGCGCTTCTCGCAGGCTATTGAAAAACCCCAGGTTTGAGGTCTTGTGTAGCGGCGAGCTTTAGCCCGGCACTATAGATTCAACGAGATGCCCGCCTAAAGGCGGCCTCTACGACCCCTGCAAAGGTTTTTTTTATCAGCCTGCCGAGTGTTCGGGCTCGAACAGGCAAATACCGAAAGTGGGCATCTGAGTCTTGCCTCAGGTGGTGCGGATCTCAAATTAACACTTTAGCTTCAATCAGTTGTACTCGGGAGAGGTCATGGCAAGTGTCTTGCTAGTTTCATCCGAAGGGTCTTGATTGGACTAATTGCGAGTTACATCCTGTCGAAGGGTCAGGTTCGTCCTATGGGTAGCTTCCTTCATGACGTTCGGTACGGCCTGCGGATGCTCGCGAGAAGTCCAGGGCTCACGATCGTTGCAGTGCTTTCACTGGCGCTCGGAATTGGCGCCAACACTGCAATTTTCAGCCTGATGGACGCGGTCATGCTCAGGGCACTGCCGGTCGAAGAGCCCGGTCGGCTGGTTCTTTTCGGCGAGGGGCGATGGGGCGGCTCTACCAACGACTTCCCGGATTCGGACTGGCAACTTTTCTCCTATCCGTTTTATCGCCAGGTTGAGAAGCAGAACCAAGTCTTTTCCGGAGTGGCTGCGATACAGAGCATACCGTTTCGCACTCATGGCACGGTGGAATCAAAGGGCAGCATCGAAGAGATAAACGGCGACTTGATTTCCGGCACCTATTTCTCAGTCCTAGGGGTAAACCCTGTCTTGGGCCGCACGATTACGGATGCGGACGATCAGACGCCGGGCGGCGGTTCCGTCGCGGTGGCCAGCTACTCCTGGTGGAAGCGAAGGTTCGGGCGCGATCCTTCCGTCGTCGGCAAGAAACTGACTATCGGATCTACCGTCTATACGGTCATTGGCGTGGCTCCGCCGGAGTTCTTCGGCACCACGGTAGGCGAGTCGCCGGATTTGTGGATACCCCTGGCGATGGAAAAACAAATCTCCCCGGGGTGGAACGGCCTCGACGACAAGTTCTTCCAATCGCTGTACGTGATCGCGCGGCTTAGACCCGGAGTGCGCGTCGAGCAAGCGAGCGCCAACGTCAACTTGATATACAAGCAGGCCCTCCGCGACTACGCCGGTTCACAGCCTTCGAAGAAGCAACTGGACGACATTCAGCACGCCCGAATTGAACTGACCTCACTGGCCACCGGGCTGTCCCAACTCCGGCGCCAGTTCTCGAAGCCTTTAATCATCCTAATGGCGGTCGTCGGCTTGGTGCTGCTCATCGCCTGCGCCAACATCGCGAACCTCCTGCTGGCGCGCTCAACGACGCGGAACCGCGAGCTCGCCTTGCGGCAGGCGCTGGGCGCCGGGAGACCGCGGCTGGTCCGCCAATTGCTGACCGAGAGTCTCCTGCTGGCGATATTTGGCGGGGGGCTTGGGATGGCGTTCGCATCCTGGGCCAGCCACCTGCTGCTGGCGATGGTTTCCGGAGGAGATCAGCCGCTTCCGCTCGACGTCGCAATCGACGCGCGCGTGCTGAGCTTCACACTCGGGGTCTCGCTCTTCACGGCAATCCTGTTTGGAACAGCGCCGGCCCTTCGCGCCACGCGGCTCGAGCTCACAAACGCCCTCAAGGAAGGAAGGGGGCCTCAAGGCGCCGAAACGCGGAGCAAGCTCGCGAAAGCCCTCGTCGTTTCTCAAGTCGTGTTCTCGCTGGTGCTGCTGGTCGGCGCGGGACTGTTTTTGCGCAGCCTCGTTAATCTGACCAACGTGGATACGGGCTTCAACAAGCAGAACGTGCTTCGCCTGCAAATTGACGCGGCTTCGGTGGGCTACAAAGAGGACGCGCGTCTAGCCGACCTTTACCAGCAAATCGAGCAGCGCGTGGCCGCGCTCCCCGGCGTGCGCGCGGCGAGCTTTTCATTCTTTACCTTCAACGAAGGCTCGTGGACCGACCAAGTTACGGTTGAAGGTTACGCGCAGCCGGGAATCAAACCAGAAGTATGGCACAACGTGGTGGGCATGGGCTACTTCGCGACCATGGGGATTCCCGTCGTGGCAGGGCGCACCTTCGGGCCTCAAGATACGGCGAGTTCGCCCAAGGTCGCCGTCATCAATGAAACCATGGCACGGCGGCTGTTTCCGCCCGGCTCGCCCATTGGCCGCCGATTCCGCATCAATAATCCTTCTTCTCCGAACGGCATCGAGGTGATCGGAGTGGTGAAGGACACCAAATACGAACGCCTCAACGAGAACGCTCGGCCGGCGGATTACCTTCCCTACACGCAACACAATCAGTATCTCGGCGATTTCGAGGCCCGCTTCTCAGGCAACCTCGAAACAATCGTTCCGGAGGTCCGGCGAGCCATCCGGGAGGTCAATCCCAACCTGCCCATTTCCGGTGTTTCGACCCTGGCCGCGCAGGTGGAGGGGTCAATGGTAAGTCAAAGGATCATCGCGCAACTTTCCGCCTTCTTCGGAATGCTCGCCCTCTTCCTCGTGTGCATCGGGATTTACGGGCTCACGTCCTACGCCGTCGCTCGGCGAACCAACGAAATCGGGATTCGCATGGCACTCGGCGCGGGGCGCGCAAGTGTCCTGTGGCTGGTGGTGCGGGAGGTCCTCGGGCTCGTGGGGCTTGGCATTGCCATCGGGGTGCCCGCCACACTCGCGGGCAGTCGCCTGGTCTCGAGCATGCTTTTCGGACTTAGCCCGAGCGACCCCGCAATTATCCTGACCGCGCCTCTCATCTTGCTGGTGGTTGCAGCTCTCGCGGGCTACCTGCCGGCGCGGAGGGCGACGAAAGTCGACCCCATGACCGCACTTCGCTGCGAATGACGAAATTTGGTGATTGAGCGATCGGGCGATCGGATCATCTGGCGATTGAGTGAACGGAAGAAGCGGTTGGATAGGGCCATTGAAAACCTTCAATTGCTAAATCGGAAAATCACTCAATCAGGCAATCTCTCAAGCGCTCAATGACTCGATCGCCCGATCACTCAATCACCCGATGTCTTAAACTGCGCGTCTATTTCCACTTGAAAGCCGCTGGCCAGGCGGTTCGATTCATTCGCCATCCCGACCACCGCCATCAATTCGGAAAACATCGCGTCCGTCATGCCCGCTTTCCGAGCCGCCGCCGTATGCGAGGCGATGCAATAAGCGCATTGGTTGGTCACGCTGACGGCAAGGTAAACCATCTCCTTGGTCAGCGCGTCGAGCGCGCCGGCGGACATCACTTCTTTCACGCTCTCCCAAGTCCTCCGGAGCAGGCCCGGGTCGCGTGCGATGGCCTTCCAGAAATTGTTGATCCAATCCGTCTTCCGCGTCGCCATTATGTCATCGTATATTGCCCTGACTTCAGGACTTGCAGCTTCATATTCGACCAGTCCAAGTGTCGCCATCACTCCCCCTCTTCCCAGTTTCCTGCGCCAGCCCCTCTGCCGTGATATATTGAGCGGCTTCGACGGTGAGTCTGAGCCCAATTGCCTTATCTTCCAATGCCGCTTTGAGGTACTCGGCGGCAAAATCCCAGTCCTTCCGAAGCCGCCGAACTATGGCCTCGTCGTGGGAGCTGCTGGCCTTACGTTTCATGAGATTTCGCTCCTTTCTTTATAATCTCTGAGGTGTCCCAGCGCCCGGTCAATTTCTAGGAGGCTGATGAAAAATTGTCTTAACGTTGTCATTCTGATCCGGCGGCTGCCGGAGAAGAATCTATCTTATTGATTTCAAGCCAGTGCGAGATGCTTCTCGGAGTCTACCCTGAGCGTGGAATGAAAGGGATTCTTCGCTGCGCTCAGAATGACAAGCGAAGAGCCTGCCCTGAGCGAAGCGAATGGGGCTCAGCATGACATGTCGGCGTGCTTTTGATCGGCCTGCTAGTGGTGAATCCCCATTACGTTTTTCATTGTAACTTATAAATCACACGCTGACAAGTCAATCTGGTCATATCTTGCCGTGCTGTTCTCGAGAGGAATCGGTTGGGATCAAACCGCCGGACTCGGCGGTAAGTGCTTGCGGTGATAAACTGCGATTGCCCGGGTTCGAAGTGGCGATGGTAAACAGGCACCGCGGATAGTATAACCTCCGGTCAGACCGTCGAGAGTGAGATCGCCGGCAAGCTGAATGGCGGAAGCTGGCTACGGAACTGACTTGCGCAGACCCCGCGCCTGCGGGGTCTGCGCCAGCCTCGGTCAGAAAAAAACTGACCGTGGCTCTGTGGCGTCGCGGCGAGCTTGTCACGCCACCACGACGTCGAACATCCAGAGGAGGGCTAGCATCAGACTCCCACATGCTACCCACACGCCAGTCGCCCGCCGGGAGTATGGGAGGAAGACGCCAGAGCACGCAATTACGGCGGAGACCATCGTCATTGCGCGACTGAGCCATACGGAGCAGAATGCCGCGAGAGGAAAGAACAAAGGAACCAGCAGGGCCTGCTTCATTTTCCTCCTCCCTACCTGCGGCTTGGCCCGGGCGGCCTCGCGCAGTTGGTCCGCTTTCCAATTCCCCGGGGCCGTTACGGATGCCCGTGCCCGCCGAGTTCGTGCACGATGCCGGCGACGAACGCCTTAGCGTCGCCAAAGAGCATCAACGTCTTGTCGAGGTAATAGAGCGGGTTATCAATGCCGGCGAAACCCGGGTTCAAGCTGCGCTTGATGACCATGGCGGTGCGCGCCTTATCCACGTCGAGGATGGGCATGCCGTAGATGGGGCTCGAGCGGTCGAGCCGCGCGGCAGGATTGGTGACGTCGTTCGCGCCGATGACCAAGGCCACGTCGGTCTCGGGGAACTCTCCGTTCACCGTCTCCATATCGAGCAGCTTGTCGTAGGGGATATCCGCTTCGGCGAGCAGCACGTTCATGTGCCCCGGCATGCGCCCCGCCACGGGGTGGATGCCGAATTTCACGTCTACGCCGCGTTTAGTCATTGCGTCGTAGAGCTCGCGGACTTTGTGCTGCGCCTGGGCCACCGCCATGCCGTAGCCCGGTACGATGATCACTTTTGAGGCGGAGGCCAGAATTGCAGCCGCTTCCTCAGGCGTTGCGGACCGGACGGGGCGCTTCTCCTCGGCCGCGGCCGCCGTCGCCTCGACCTGACCAAAGGCGCCGAACATGACGTTGGTGAAGGAGCGGTTCATCGCGCGACACATGATCACCGACAGGATGAAACCCGAAGAGCCGTCCAGCGCGCCGGCCACCACCAAGACCTTGCTGTTCAAGACGAACCCGAGCAGCGCGGCCGAGAGCCCGGCGTAGGAGTTCAAGAGCGAAATCACGGTCGGCATGTCCGCCCCGCCGATCGGGGTGACCAGCAGGGCGCCGAAAAGCAGCGCCACGGCCACCATGACCGGGAAGAGCTGCGTGTTCTCAGGGTGGACGACCAGCGCGACGGCGATGGCCACGGCCGCGCCCAGCACCGATAGGCTGACAAGGTTCTGCCCCCGAAATGTTATGGGCCGCTGCGGGAGGATCTCCTGGAGCTTCCCGGCGGCGATCATACTGCCAGTCAGCGTGAGCGAGCCGATGATGACCTCCAGCGCAATTTCCGCCATCCCAAACCGCGAGACGTTGGGAAGGCGCGCGTAGTATTCGGCGCTTCCGACCAGCGCCGCCGCCAACGCGCCAAAGGCATGGCTGAGCGCGGTCCGTTGCGGCACGGCGGTCATGGGGACGAGGCCGAGCGGCACTCCCACCACAGCTCCGGCCACGAGCGCCGCCACCACCCATTTGTACTCGATGACTTCGGCGCCCGCGAGCGTGGCGACAACGGCCAGCGCCGCGCCGATTTCGCCCCCGAGCACTCCATGGCGCGCCGTCGCAGGCGAACTCAGCCATTTGAGCGCCAGGATGAACAGGGCGACCGCGACGAGGTAAGTCAGGTGGATGAGGTTTTGGGCCGCGTCGGGGCTCATGGTTTTTTGGTCTTGCTCAGCTTGAACATCCGCAACATGCGATCCGTAATCAGAAAGCCGCCCACCATGTTGCTGAACGAGGCGGCGACCGCCACCACGCCGAGGACGGTTGAGAGCGCCGTCTCATGCCGGCCGGCGATAATAATCGCAGCCACTACGACGATCGCATCCAGAGCGTTCGTCAGCGACATCAGCGGTGTGTGGAGCAGCGGCGAGACGCGCCGGATGACCTCAAATCCGACAAACGCCGCCAGCACGAAGACGTAAAGGTTCGATATAAAATCCGCAGGCACGCTTTCCTCCTCGACGGGCTATGGGCCTTTGACGGCGCCCGCAGCCGGAAGCCCGAAGAATTCCCGCACGCGCGCGTTCACCACTTCGCCCCCTCTGGTGACGAGCGTTTCGCGCGTGATTTCGTCGTCCATATTGAGCTCAAGTTCTCCGCCCTTGAAAACGTGCATGACGAACGCCGCAACGTTCCGGGCATACATTTGGCTGGCATGATAGGGGACGCTGCTGGCGAGATTGAAGTGTCCGATGATGGTCACATCGTGCTCCACGACGATTTCGCCGGGACGCGTCAGCGCGCAATTCCCGCCGCGCTCGGCGGCCAAATCTACGATCACCGAGCCCGGAGCCATGGTGGCGACCATCTCGGCCGTAACCAGCACCGGAGGCCGCCGGCCGGGAACAACCGCGGCAGTAATGACCACATCACTTTCAGCAACCACGCGCGCGAGCAGCTCGCGCTGGCGGAGGTAAAACGATTCGTCCTGCGCCCGCCCGTATCCGCGCGCGTCCTCCGCGTCTTTGGCTTCGATGGGTAGCTCCACAAAGCGGCCTCCCAGGCTCTGGACCTGTTCCTTCGCCGCCGGACGCATGTCGTAAGCGGAGGCTACGGCGCCAAGCCTTCGCGCCGTGGCGATGGCTTGCAGACCCGCAACCCCCGCGCCGATCACGAACACGCGCGCCGGCGTGATGGTTCCCGCTGCCGTGGTCAACATGGGAAACATCCTGGGAAGCACCTCAGCGGCAAGCACCACCGCGTGATAACCGCACAGGGTCGCCATCGAAGAGAGCACGTCCATGCTCTGCGCAATGGTCGTTCTCGGCATCAGCTCCAGGCTGAAAGCCGTCACACCGGTCGAGGCAATCTCTTGGACGGTCTCGAGCGACCCCAGCGGGCGCAAGAAACCGATCAAGACTTGACCTCGGCGGAGGAGCGGAAGGTCGGCCTTGCCCGTCCGGTCGTTCGACCCGTGACAAAGGATTTGGAGGACCAAGTCGGTGTGGAAGGCACTCGAGCGGTCGGGAGCTATCCGGGCGCCTTTGGCAATGTAATCGGCGTCGGGATAGCCCGCTGCGACTCCGGCGCCCGATTCGATAACCACCTCGAATCCGGCGTTCTTCAGAGTGGGAATGACCAAAGGAACTATCGCCACGCGACGTTCGCCGGGAAAGCTCTCCTTGGGAACCCCTATCACCATGTTTTCTTGTGCGCCTGCTAACACCGCATGTCCGGGGCGACGCGGCAATCGGCGGCGAAAGGCACCCGTCTCAGGCGGGCGCTGCCATCGCGGAGCGGAGCCCGGGCCCTTCCGCACTCACCTTGGCCCGGAAGGCGGATTCGACTCGCGAGCCTCACATTATAGGCGGGTAATCACGGTTTTTCTCTTTTTCGTTTCCGCTGTATCCCATCGTGTCGGTACGCGCATTAAGCGGCGACGACAGCCTTGAACGTGTAGGCGTAATCACACGGCCGCCCAGCGCAGACAGGCCTCTCGCTGGCCGGCTGAATCGCTAAAGCCTCCGGGCCCTGAGTCCACTTCAGATTCTCGTCGCTGCCGAGCAAGCGAACGGCCGTGATTTTTCCAGGTTGCGCCGGGGAGGCGGAGCCGAGCGCCTTGATTCTGACCTCCAGGGTGGGCCGGCCAAGGCAAACGCAGTAAACAGCGCCATCCTTCGCCGTGAAGCGGACGTCCTCGGCCGTAAAGCCTGGGTGCTTTTCCTCCGCGAAGTCGCCGCCCGCAAGTTTCGTCGGGCCCTCGCCAAAAGCCTTCCACGGCCGTGTGCCGTAGATCGCCTCGCCATTCGTTTCGAGCCACGCCCCGATCTCCAAGAGAATCGCCTGCGCCTCTTCAGGGATGGTGCCGTCGGGTTTCGGGCCAACATTGAGCAACAAGCAGCCGCGCTTGCTCACAATATCCACAAGCTCATGCACAAGTTCCGCGGCGGGTTTGAACTCGTCGTCGTGGATGTAGCCCCACGATTTGCGGCTGACGGAGGTGTCCGTCTGCCAGGGTCGCGGCCGGATTTTGTCGAGCAGGCCGCGCTCGATGTCGAGCACTGCAACGTTGTCCGGGTAAGCGTCGTGCTTATAATTGATGACCACCTCCTGGCCCCATTGCTCGGCCTGGCTGTAATAGTGCGCGGCGAACTGCTTGCGATAGGGCTCGAACTCCGGCGCTTCGAAGCCGAAATCGAACCACAGGAGGTCGGGACGATACCGGTCCACGATGTTGATGGAGCGAGAAAACCAGTCTTCCAGGTAATCGCGCGGCGCCGTCTGCCGCAACTCCCCTGGATGGTTGTTGATCGGCGGCGTGGGAGCGTGAGGCGTTCCGTAAAGGCCCGAAAACCGCGGATTGCTGGTGTCGAAGCCCGGCTCGAAGGTGTAGTACGACCAGTTGAAGGCGCGGTGGGAGGAGACACCGAGCCGCAAGCCCTGATTGCGCACCGCGCGGCCGAGCTCGCCCACGACATCGCGCCGCGGGCCCATCTTCACCGCTGTCCAGTTCGTGAAGATGCAGTCGTACATCGGGAACCCGTCGTGGTGCTCGCCGACCGGGACCACGTATTTCGCTCCCGCCCGCTTGAAAAGTTCCGCCCACGCGATCGGGTCCCAGTGCTCGGCGCGGAACATGGGGATGAAATCCTTGTAACCGAACATGGACTGCGGGCCCCAATGCTCGCGATGGTAATTGAAGACTTCGCTCTCGCGTCGATACATCAGCCTCGGGTACCATTCGTTTTCGCGCGCGGGGACCGAATAGACGCCCCAGTGCAGGAAAATCCCGAACTTGGCGTCCTCGTACCAAGCGGGCACGCGATATTGCGCCAGCGATTCCCACGTGGGCTGGTAACGCTCGACGTTGCCCGCGCGAGCGAGGCGCGAAACGGCGAGACCGACGGATGAGGCGGAAACGGCTCTCACGAACTCCCGGCGTGAAATGAGCGGTTCCATGTAACAGCCTCCTGGCTTTCGGCGGTGGAACTCTTGTCTCCCGCTTTGCGCCAATGGTCCTTATGCGGGGCGGCGTCTTCGCTCTTCGCGACGCATGCGCCTGCCTTCGAGGGCGCCCTTAATGTATCAGGAAAAGGCCAAGGGTTGAGGTGGCGGTTCGAACATTCGGGGCGGAACGATAATTTCCCATCCGCGCGGGTCCGTCTTGACTTCCCGCCTACAGGGTTTTAGTCTTGGGGGACACCGGCGAGAGTTGGGTAGTCGGAATTCGTGGCAGGGGATTTGGAACAGGAGGAGGTTGCGATGAGTCTCCAGAAGATTGCGCATGTCCCTCCCCCGACGGTCAAGGCCGACGCCACGGTGATGGACGCCGTGGAGCTGATGGCGGAAGCGGGTGTGGGCGCTGTAGCCGTCGTGGAGAAAGACCAGCTCCGCGGGATCTTCACGGAACGCGATGTGATGCTTCGGGTAGTGCTCAAGAACCGCAACCCTTCCCAAACTCACCTGTCCGAAGTGATGACTTCTCCGGCTCAAACCGTCACAGACGACATGCCAATGGAAGAAGCCCTGAATTTCCTGCTCGAGAAGCACATCCGCCACCTACCCATTGTGGACCGCGAAGGGGACTCTTCGCGGAGCTTACCCTGAGCCCCTTCGTTGCTCTCAGGGCCGTTCGCAGCGGAAGGGCGAACGGGCTCAGAATGACAAACGAAGAGCCTCCCCTCCCTTCGACTCCGCTCAGGGACAGTGAGCGAATTCGAACTGAGAGTGAAGCGAAGGGGCTCAGAATGACAGCCTCGAAGCTTTTCTCAGCAGCCCTCTGGCTCCAATGGGTCGCCTCTCACCCTCACTTGATGGTGGTCACCGTCATTTCGATTTGATACCGGTGGTCGGACGCCACGTCGTCCACTTCGCTCACGACCGTTGGTTTGCCAAGCACGACAGCGGGAGTACCAGACCAGTTCAAATTCCTGAAAACCGGATTGGTGTTCACAGGGCTCACTTGTTCTCGCGATGCGAGGCTGTTAGACGCAACTGTGAGCTCAGCCTGGACGTGGTCGCCGTCGAGTGGGAACAGGTTGCAATCAATGTTCATGCCCACATCCTGGTAGCTAAACTCCCCGGTCTTGATGGCGTACGGTACGCGGCTGCCCACCCTGATTCGGCCTGTCGCGCGGTCTTGTTTTTTGCTCTTTGCCATTACCATTACGTAGCTGCGAGAATCCACCGACTTCCCTTTTTCGAGCTCGCCGATCTTGAGTTCGACCCGGTAGCGTTCGTAGTCCGGGGATGATCTTTCAGGTCCTTGAGCCACCAGGCTCGGCGCCGCCAAGGGCAAGCACGCACCCACCGTCAGAATCGCAATTGTTCTAGGAATAATCTTCAACATGACTTCCTCCTGGTCGTCATTTTTCCGGTGACTTCTCGGAATTCTCGATCGGTTTAACGTCCAGCGCTGTCACATCGAGCTTCGGAATTTTCAAATCTTCGTCCAGTGGTTGAGGCAACCTCGTGGCGGTCTCCTCTAGGCGACCGTTGCGAATGTAGGCGAGCAGCAGCTTTTCCTGCGGCGACAACGGCCTTGGCGCGGGGAACACCGCAAGACGGACCGTTCTCGAATTCGCGGCGGGCGGCGGCATTCTCCGCACTGCCGGCCCTGCAGCGGGCGACATCACAGGCTCCACGCGCCCCGCGGCCATTGGGGGCGGCGGCGAGGGCACCGGAGCCACCGGACGACGCATGACGATGATGGCCACGACCGCAAGCGCCGCGGCGCCGGCCGCGAAAACCCACACCCATCGTGGGAAGGCCGGAGCCCGCCGTCGTGCTTCGATGCCGGCCAAGATTCGTTGCTCAAGCCCCGCGCGCGGCTCCGCGTTTGCCCGCTTGCCGAGCGCCGCATCGAGCAATTCATCTTCGAATTGTCGCTTGTTCCTATCGTCCATGGGATTCACCCAAAACTCGCGTGAGCTTCTCTTTCAAGATTTTGCGCGCGCGCCAGAGCCGTTCGCGCACCGAGCCTTCCGGGATGCCGAGAATTTCCGCCACTTCGACGGAACTCAACTCCTGGGCAGAAGAAAGCAAGACCGTCGCTCTCAATTCCTGCGGCAGGGTTCGGATAAGGTGCTCGAGCAAAGCCTGCATCTCGCGCCGGGCGGCTATCTCCTCAGGTCCGGCGCCGGCGGCCTTCATTTCCGAAACTCCCTCGGCCGCATCGCCGAGCGGGATTTCCGGTTCACCGCGGCGGCGGTCGAGCGCCGCGCGCCAGGCGACCCGCGCCAACCACGACCGCCGGTTGCGAATTGCTGGCCAGTCCTTCCGATGCCGGAAATAACGAAGGAACGTCTCCTGCACTGCGTCCTCCGCGTCGTGATGATTTCCGAGAACCGAATAACTGATCCTGTAAACCAGCCGGGCGTCCTCCCTGACCGCGGCTTCCATTTCCAGCGACGCGGCATCGGAAGTCGGCATCGTCTCGCTCAAGACCAGCGGCACCGAATTTCCCATCTTGGCTCTCACGAAATAGACTCCGTCTCAAATCCAACCGTTGGAGTTTTTTCCTTCTTCTCAGCCCGCCGCCAGTAGGGGGGTCCCGATGAATCGGGATGCGCCCTTGCGGGGGCAGACACCCATTCGCTTCGCTCAGTGCAGGCCTGGGTCTGCCCCTACCGCTGACGGTAGGCGCGCAAGATGTCTTCGAGCGAAATCACCCCTTCTAGTCTTCGAAAGTCCGCGCGGTGGACGACGGGAAGGAGCGGCCAGTCGGCCATGCGGCGCAAGGCGGTATCGAGCGGGTGGTCAGGGTGGAGGGCGGGCATAGCCGGCATCGAAACCAGGCTCGACAACGGACGCGCGCCGTCCCCTTCCGCAGCTAGCCGTTCCAGGGCCGCTTTGCGGATGCCGCTCCAAGTTCCGTCCGCCCCCCGGACCAGGAAAAAATCGGCGGAATCGGTCTCCGCCATCCGGCGAGCCTCCTCGAGCGGGTCTTCGCCGTGGAGGACCAGCGCGGGCGGGGGCCGCATGGCTTCTTCGATCCGCAGAGTCGCCTCCTCCCGTTGCTCTTCCATGGAAGGCAACTCGATTCCATCCTGGCGAGCCAGCAGGTCGAAGAACGATACGGACTGGTACTGCCGCGAGATCAAATAAGCAAGGGTGTTTGAAATCATGACGGGGAGAATCAGCGAATAGTCGCCGCTGACTTCGAGCACCATAAAGATGGAAGTGAACGGCACTCGCAGAAATCCCGCGAAGAGGACGCCCATGCCGACCAGGGCATAGGGACCGACAGAGCCCGGCAGCCAGGGCACGAAGTAGTGCTCGACCGCGCCCACGGCTCCGCCCAACATCGCTCCGATGAAGAGGGTGGGCGCGAAAATTCCTCCTGGGGTTCCGCTGACAAAGGAGAGCGAAGTGGAAACTATCTTGAGGGCTGCGAGCAGCACGAGCAGCCGCCATCCGTAACGATTGTGCAAGGCTTGATCAACGTATTCGTAACCGGCGCCCATCACTTGGGGAAACCTGAGACCTATCATGCCGATCAGCAGCCCGGCGACCGCCGGCTGAAAGTACTGGCTTGTCCGGCCGAGCCCCATGAGACGTGGACGGAAGTAGGCGACAAGCTTGGCAAAGATCAGCGACGCCATGCCCCCGATGACCCCGAGCATGGCATACGCCAGGAGTTCGGAAGGATGGACGGACTGCTGGACCGGCACTTGGAATAGCGGCTCCGGCCCCAAGAAGACTCGGGTGACCACCACGCTTGCGACGGCCGCCATCACGATCGCGCCCAGCGCCCCCGCCGTCCAATTGCCGATGACCTCTTCGATGACAAAAATCACGGCGGAGATTGGAGCGTTGAACGCCGCGGCCAGGCCCGCCGCCGCGCCCACCGGCGCTATCTGCCGAACTTTCTCCCGCGACAGCCGGAACCAGCGGCCGAGCGCCGAAGCGATTCCCGCCCCCATTTGAAGCGAGGGGTCTTCCGGCCCGAGCGATTGCCCGCTGCCGATGGCCAACGCGCAGGTCAGGAATTTGCCCCACACGGTCCGGAAAGGGACGTAACCCTCGAAAACATAAACGGCCGCCTTGGTCTGGTTCACGCCGCTGCCTCGGACGCGCGGAAGGTAGCGAATTACCAAAGCCGCGATGAGGAAGCCGGAAAGGGTGGGCACGATGAGCAGGCGAATCCCCGAAGGCTCCAGCGCCGAGCCCAGCAATTCAATCCGCAGGTAATCAATCGCGGTTCGGAATAGAACCACGGCGAGGCCTGAGAACATGCCGATAATGATGGCGAGGAGCAGGAACAGAGAGTTCTCCCTCATGCCGATGGAAACCGGACCACGGTGGGTAAAGACGGCCAGCTTGTGGTTGGCGCCTGGGCTCAAGAGGGCCCCCCGCGGCGCTCGGCGATGACTTCGAGGGCTCGGTCGGCCCCTGGTGCGGGGCCGCAGACTTTCGTCGCCGCCGCTTCCACTCGAAAGACGAAGTCCATGGTGCTCAGGATGGCATCGGGCTTGCGCGCCAGCGCGCTCTCACGCGCTTGCCGGGTGAGCTCCAAGCCATGGGCGTAAAGGTTTTGGAGATCGTTGGCCGTGGGTGTCGAGCCCAACCTGACACTCGGCTTACCGGCGCAATCCCTCAGCCGTTCCATAACTGTCTGGAACGCTCGGGCCGTCCGTTGGCTCTTTTCCTCCATGCTCAAGCTCGCTTGGAAGGGGTCCAGAGCGAGCACCAGCGTGGTCGCTTCGAGAAGCGACCTCGCGTTTGCATCGGATACGTTGACTGCGACGGCGCGCGTCAAATAGCGGTGGGCTTTCGAATACTGGCCGATCTGAAATGAGGCCTCGCCCGCCCCAGCCAACGCCGGTTCCAGCCGGGGATTGGCGTCGAGCGCCAACTGGAATTCCTTCAGCGCATGGTCGTAGTTGCCGTCGGCCAGTAGCAGCTCACCGATCTGTTCGTGGGCCTCGGCATCGTGAGACACCTCGGCGGAAAGCGCCATAAGTTCCGCCTCGGCCAGTCCCGCCGCCGCGTGGGAATTCAAGAAGTGGTAGGTCTCCAACCGCAGCGCGATGCGCCGGTTTTCGTCTGCGCTCGGCCACACACCGTAAATGGCGTTGTGGTAGTAGCGGATGGCCCCGCCAACGTCTCCCTCTTCCGCCGAAAGCCGGCCGAGCGCGTGGTTTACGGGCCCGCTCTGCGGGTCGCGCTCCCAGAGGTTGAGCAGGTAGGACTGCGCTTCCCCGATTCGATTGGCGGAGATCAAAGCCTGCGCAAGGCGAAGCTTGAACAAAGAATTGTCGGGCGAATACCTCAGGGCCGTGCGGTAAGAGTCCAATGCCGCATCGGGTTGCTTGCCCTTGAGATAAATTTCCCCTCGCTCGAACCAGACCTCCGCCAGGTCCCGCTCCCTCGCACGGAAGGTCCGAGTGGCAAAGCCGACCACGAAGAAAACCAGCACGAGCAGGAAAAAGGTTCCCGCAATTAAAGTCTCGCGCGAAAAAGGCCGGAGGACGGTCGGCTGGAAGGAACATTCCGGGCACTCGTCCCGCCCGGGCGGAATCAAGCGTCCGCAATGTTGGCAGCGTCGAGTCTCTGGCATTCGATGAGCCTCAAACGAGAACTTAAAGGTCCGAGCGAGGCCCCACGCTATTCTAGGCGAGTTTTGCCCATGCGCAGCACACGAAATCCTGAGGAATGTGGCGCGTCGCAGGGCCGCATCCGACTTGCGCGAAACGCCGCAAGGGAGTTAACCTTATTAGTCACGCTCAACTGAGCCGGAGGCTATTTATGGCAGTCATGGAAGCGGTAACCGGAGCGGCCGTCGCCGCGACCGCGCCAAGGAATACGGACCGCGTGAAGGAAATTCTGAGCTGGTACGAGAGCGACAACCCAGGCACCAAAACCAACCTGGCGCGCCTGTTGAACCACGGCCGCCTCACCGGCACCGGCAAGCTCGTCATCCTCCCCGTGGACCAGGGCTTCGAGCACGGCCCGGCGCGCAGCTTCGCCTCGAACCCCGCCGGCTACGACCCGAATTACCACTTCGAGCTGGCGCTCGCGGCGGGCTGCAACGCCTACGCCGCCCCGCTGGGGTTTCTCGAGGCTGCGGCGGCGCGCCACGCGGGCGAAATCCCTCTGATTTTGAAGCTCAACAACCACGACGTTCTTCATGACGAGAAGGACCCGCTGTCGGCCGTGACGGGAAGCGTCCAGGACGCCATGCGCCTCGGTTGCGTGGCCATCGGGTTCACCATTTATCCCGGCTCATCGCACTCCCGCCAGATGTACGAGCAGATTCGCGCCCTCGGCGAAGAGGCCAAGCGCGCGGGCCTGGCGGTCGTCGTGTGGTCGTATCCGCGCGGCTCCTCAATGTCGAAAGAAGGAGAAACGGCGATTGATGTGGTCGCCTACGCCGCGCATATCGCCGCCCAGCTCGGCGCGCATGTCATCAAGGTCAAGCTGCCCACCGCCCACATCGAGCAGGCGGAAGCTCAGAAGGCTTACACCAAAGCCGCTGTCCCCGTTGACACGCTGACCAGCCGCGTCCGGCACGTCGTTCAGAGCGCCTTCAACGGCACCAGGATTGTGATCTTCTCCGGCGGGGCCAAAAAGGAAGACGACGAGGCGGTCTTCGACGAAGCCCGCGCCATCCGCGACGGCGGCGGGTTCGGCTCCATCATCGGCCGCAACTCCTTCCAGCGGCCGAAAGAGCACGCCCTGCGCTTCCTCCAAACGGTGATGAAGATTTACGCCGGAGAGATGAAGTAGAGCGGGCCGGCATCGCCCTCGCGCCCTTACCGAAGGCTTCTCTCAATCAGCGGGATCGCAGACATCACAAACCGATGTCTGCGCCACCCGCGGATTCAATCCACTCAACCTCGACCTCCGCAGCGTATCGTCCCTCATGAATGAACTTCGTGTGATGCCTTTTAGTCATGATCTTCTCCCGAGAAAATCGTGCGTCCATCGGGGGCTGGCGCAGAGCGTCGTCTTCCACGCTCTGCGGTTTCCCAAGGGACCCGTTTGAAGCAGGTACGCGCACGCGTTACAATGCAGGTTCGAGGTAAGAATAGTGTCCGAGGCGACTCTATGGTGAACATGGAAACAATCGACTGGTCGGAATGCCCGCTCGTCGAAGTCAAGCCGGGAGTGCAAAGCGGCTCTCCCGTGCTGCGCGGTACGCGGATGCCGGTCAACGCCATTGTGGATAACTTCGACTATGGCCTGAGCGCCGCTGAAATCGCCGAACAATTTGAAATCGCGCCCGAACAAGTCAAGGCGATTTTGACTTACGCCAAGAGCCACCGCCTTGCGCATCCTGCTCGATAAAAATGTCCCGGTCGGTGTGCGCCGCTTCCTGCCGAAGCATCAGGTTCAAACTCTCGTTGAAATGCAGTGGCCCGATCAACTCGAAAACGGCGAGCTCTTGAAGATGGCGGAGCAAGCCGGATTCGACGTGCTGGTTACGTCCGACCAAAACATCCGGTATCAGCAAAACCTGGCAGGCCGAAAACTCGCTTTGGTCGTCCTCGGCTCGAACGTCTGGCCGGTAGTCGAGCAGCATAGCGCGGCGATAGCGGTCCGAGTCGATCAAGCAACACCAGGAGGGTATGACTTCATCGAAATGCCGCTCCCGCCGAAGCCGCGAAGGAGCGGGTAGCCCAGGTCACTCGGCTAGCGGGCTGGCGCAGACCGTCGTCTTCCACCCTCCCGTGCCCCGGGCCACTTTCACTCGGGCATGACGTTCCAGCCGTCGACGTGCACGGCCGGGGCGGCGTTCCCCGCATCCCGCATGAAATAACGAGCCGTGATTTCCCGCTTTTCTTGCGGGAAGAGAGGAAAATAGTTGTCCTCCCAGAGGACCGGCAGGACTTCCTCGCCGTCGTGTTTGGTCACTTGGAGGTGGACGAAGAAAGCGAGGCTTGAGGAGGGATTCTCAATCGTCGCCGCGGTCAACCCCTCGTCCCCTTTCCGCTCGAAGCGGCCGGAGAAGCCGAGTTTGACTTTGGGCAGCCCGCCCAGCCCCGTCATGTCAGAGAATGATTTGGTGGGCGTGACATACCATTTGGATTTCGCCCAGTCGAGCACGTCGGGCTTGGTCGAAAGCCAGTAGAAATTTCGGCTCACGGTTTTGCCCGCGGAATCCTTCAGCTCGAGCCTCAAGAAATAAGTCGGCGTCAAATCGGACAAATCGGGAATGGCAAAGAGTTTCGTGCTGCTGTCCGGGGCGGCGTCAACATCCGCAAGGTGCCAGATCAGCGAGGGCCAAGCGTTGTTCAGCATCCATTGAATCACGCCGGTCGAAACGTACTTGTTCCGCCCATAGGCTTCGAACATGGCGCGCTCGCCTTCGTAGGTCATCACCTGGGACTTTTCGGTGAAGTCCTCGACACCGGTGGCTTTGCCGTAGCGCGCCTCGAGAGCCTCCCTGAAGACTTTCACATTGCTGAACTCCCCGCCGCCGGTGTGGTAATTCCAATACTCGTCGATCGGCCAGAGATGGTCTGCCGGAATGAATTTGCGAAGGCTCGCGACGGGCGGGACGGCCGGCCCCGGGCTGGTCTCGGTGTTGAAGCCGTATGCGCCCCCGCGCTCTTTGTCCTCGAGCCAGTAAGAGGGAGCGATGTATTCGTAAGGCCCAGTCATCTTCACGCCCGAGTTCCCGGTGACCGTGGTCGGCTTGGCCGTCGCGGAGGACTGAAAAGGGTTGGGCCAGTCGTAGTCCTTGAGGACCTTGATGTACATTTGTTCGACTTTTTCCGGCGGCGGATTGTCGCTGCCGTTCAGCCAGTCGAACAGGCAGGCGTGGCTGCGCAGCCGCCGGACCTGGTCTTTCAGCGATTCCGCCGCGATGGCGAAGTCTTCGTCTTTCCAGCGCTTCCATCTCTCCCAGTGGTCGCAGCAGCACCAGCCGGCCAACACCATAATTCCGTAGCGGTCGCAAAGATCGAAGAAGTGGTCGTCCTCGAGCTTCCCCTCCAACCGGACGGCGTTGAAGTTCAGGTCGCGAAGGTATCGGACGTGGTTCTCTTGTACTTCGGGCGAGGAGCGGAGCAGCATGTCGAACGTGTAGCCGCCGCCACGGATCAGGATGTTTTTCCCGTTGATTTTGAAGAGGCGAGAGCCCTGGGGCGAAAGTTCTGACGTCACCTCGCGGACTCCGAAATGAATCGTCTGACGGTCGGAGACTTGGCCGCCGCTTTCAAATTCCATCTCCAACGCATAAAGGTTTTGCGGCCCGACTTGGGCCGGCCACCATAGGCGAGGGTGAGAAAGATTGAGCTGCGGGAATTTCTCCGCAGTGAATCTCACAGTTCGAGTTTCTCCCGCGCCCAGTTGGACGCTCTCGCCAAACTCGATGGGACCGATACGGCCCCGGAGCTTTCCCTCCGCGGGCTTGCTCGCGGCGTTTCGCAGTTCCGCCAGCACCGTTAAATGCGCCGTGTCGAGCGAGGGCAAATCAAAATGCGTGATCACCTCGGGATACCTCAGAGCCACTGGGCCGCTGGTCGCGAGGTACACCGCCCGCCAAAGGCCCATGTCTTTGTCCGGCGGAAGCGGATTCCAGTCCACGAACGTTATCGCGAGGTCATTTTCTTTGGGAGCTTCCACTTCCACCGCCAGCGCGTTTTCCCTTCCAGGCAAAATGTCCGTCGTGACATCGAGCTCGTAGACACGCCATGACCCGGCAATCTGTTTCGAGTTGGCAATCTCTCGCCCGTTCAGCCAGATGTTGGCGCGGAAGTTGATTCCGTCAAAGTGCAGCCAGACGGTCTTGCCACGGAAGGCGCCGGGGACTTGGAAGCGAGTGACGTACCACCAGGGCCGCCGAAAGGGGCTGGAGAGGGGCTGCGGGAGGTTAGAAAAGTTCCCGCCGATAGGGTACTCGGTGCCCGGAATCTTTCTCAGGTTCATCCCGTAATCGGGGTCGGGATAGACTTTGTCGTTGACCAGCGCCGCCAGCACAGTCGAAGGCACGGAGGCCGGGTACCAGCCAGCGGGTTTGAATTCGCCGCTAGAGAGAGTTTTCCCGTCCTCCTCCACCTTGCCGGACGATTGAATGAACCAATGGTCCTGGAGCAACAACCGTTCCGCCGAGGGCGTTTCGGCCGCCCATGCCGGGTCTGTGCTCGGGTTGAGGACAAAGGCGGTGAGAAGAACAATCGGAAATTTCAATCGCATGGTGAGTAGGCTCCCTTTGCCGGCGAAGTGCCGCTGCGGGTTCGCGGCGAATCGTTCCGCATCGTCCGAGCGCCGCCTTGCCCCCAAAGCTCGACTCCTCGGCGGGCCAGAAACCTCCAGTTTCTACTTTTTCGGGAACGGCTGGCCCCCGCGCGGCGAATATTTCGCCAGGGCCGCGTCGAGAGGTGCCACAGCTCCAGGAGCCCCGGTGCCACCGAAAAGGATGTCCTTCGCCGTGATCTTCTTGCCGTAAAGATTTTGGTTCGCGCCGCTATCGTCTTTGATGACCTGCCCTTCGAGCGAGATTCCGGCGAAGAGTCCTCGCGAGCGAGAATAAGTCAAGATCTCCGTTTGTAAGAGGACGCCCGTCGAACCCTCGGCTGTGCGCCCGACCGGGCCGCCCGCCACGGAGGCGTCGGCACCCAATTTGGTTTTCCCTTCGACGAGCTTCTGGGCGCCGTTCGAGTTCATCACGACCAGCACGAAGTCGGTGGCCTGACCGCCGATCTGGAACCCGAGGCTTGGCCCGGTGATCAAAAACATCCACGGAGCGCCCCAGGCTCCCGTGCCCCCGCGCCGGCAGACCAGGCAGCCCCGGCCGTAACTTCCTCCGATTCCCAAGGCAAGTTTTTTCTCCGAAGGGATGACCCCGACGCAAACGGCTTTGTTCAGCAGGTCTTTAGGAATTCCCTTCTCAGGGGTCTGCATGACTTGCTCGATAATCTCGGCGGACTTTTTGAGCCGCTCGGCTCCTTTGGCTCCCTCCGCCGCCCGAAGCGTTCCGCAAACCAGGATCAGAATCAAGATGTCAGGCAGTCGCTTCACAAAGTCCTCCTTCAGCGGAGAAGATGAAGTGAATTCGTCAGGAAGGCTTCCGCACTCCATTCCCCAAATGCCCGGACGGCTATTCTCCCACAGTTTTCGCCGGCGAAAACGAGAACCCTTCGCTTCGCTCACAGTTCGACTTCGCTCACTGTCCCTGAGCGGAGTCGAAGGGAGGGCAGGCTATAAGCTCTTTCGCGCCCTTGCGAGCCATGCTCGCCCTCGGCTACACTCCGAACCGCCAGAGCGCCGGTTGCGGACGGAATCGGTTGCCCGCACCGGCTCGACGCCTTCTTGAGAACTGCTTCTCGCACCTGGGGCGCGAGACATTGGGAGGTAACGCAATGCGTTCGAAGAGGATTCACGCACTCTACTCACTCTTGATCACTACAATTCTTCTGCCCGCGTGGTGCGGCGCGCAAGAAAAGGTGGAGCTAAAGCGCTCGCCTCATCAGATCGAAGTCTCGATAGCAGGGAAGCCATTCGGCACTTACTATTTCGGCCCGCAGTCGCCCAAGCCCTACCTTTCTCCTCTCCGCAGCGCGGACGGAATCATTCTGACTCGGGGGTGGCCCATGGTCAAAAGTATTCCAGGTGAAAGCCACGACCATCCTCACCACCGTGCTCTGTACTTCGCCCACGGCGACATCAACGGAATCGACTTCTGGGGCGAAGCCGAGCCGACCAGGGCCCAGCAGACCGCCCACGGGAAGGTTTATTCGAGCGAAGAGCTTCCCAAAGGCCGGACGGTTTTCGCGAAGCTTTTGAAAAGCGAAGGTGGCCCGAATTCCGGAACCCTCTCCGCGGATTTCAATCTGGTGGGCCCGGATGGAAAGGCCCTCGGCAGCGAAACCCAGACTTACACTTTCCGGGGCGACGAGACCTCGCGCACCATAGACTGCGAGGTCACGGTCCGCGCCGACAAGGGTGTTCCGGTCAAGTTTGGTGACACCAAAGAAGGCGCGTTTGCGATTCGTTTAGTGAAGGCGCTCGAAGAGCCAAACGGACGCATGCTCAACTCCGACGGGAAGGCAAGCGAGAAAGCGATCTGGGGCAAGCGAGCCAACTGGGTGGACTATTCGGGAAAAGTCGCGGGCAAGGAGCTCGGCATCGCCATCTTCGACAATCCTTCGAACCTCCGCCACCCCACCACTTGGCACGCGCGCGGCTACGGCCTGTTTGCCGTCAATCCTTTCGGCTTACACGATTTCATGAATGACCCGAAGCAAGACGGAAGCTACACCGTGCCGGTGGGCGGCGAACTCACACTCCGCTATCGGGTCTTCATCCACGAAGGCGATGCGAGCGAGGCAAAGGTTGCGGAAGCCTACCAGGCTTACGCGGCAGGAAAATAAAAGGCGCGGGAATGAGTCGGCTCAGGTCGAGGGGGCGCCCTCGTTTGGCGAAGACAGCGTCCCTGATTTGCGCCTAGGTCCAGTTTTGCGATGAGCGCCGCGGGCGCCCCTTTTGGCGCGAGGTCTGCGCGGCTTCACCTCCGCCGCAGCTTCCGGCGGGCCGGTTTCGTTGGCCGCCACCTCCGGCGGCGGCGGGGATAAGACAGCGGCTTCCTCAATCGTTTCCCCAGCGGCCAACCCTCCCGCTTCCGGAGATTCGGCCACAACCCCTTGGTCCATCATCTCCAAGAAGTCGTCCGGGACCTGCAAAACCGCTGCTTCCGTACTCGGGGCCGGCTCCGCCGGTGTGGGTCCCCCAGCCGCCTGGACGGTTGGAAAGATCTTGAGCACTCCGCGGCGATCGCGCTCCAGGCGCAGTACCCGTTGCCGCTCCGCGAAATGGAGCAAATCCAGAAGGCTTCGAAAGCCGTAACTCTGCTCCTTAAAATCTTTTTCCTCGGTGCGCAGCGCCTTGACGACTTGACGCATATAGAGCGGGCGCGACGGCCCCTTAACGGCGCGGCCGAGAGCGGAGCGCAACTTTTCAAGCCCGGAGTTTCGGTCGCTGTCAGCCCTGAGCGTAGTCGAAGGGAGCGCCGCCGCTTCAGGCGCCGCCTCCGCCCGCGGTGCTGGAAGCGCGGCATTGGCTTCCGGTGCCGGGACGACGGCCTCTGCCTCGGTGCGCGTCATGGACGGTTCACCTTCGCCTATGCCCGATTCCACAAGGAATCCCCGTTCGGTCCGCGCCAATCGCACCAGCCCCGCCCTCTGCATCTTCTCAAGGAACTCCAGAAACGAACCAGCGCCGTAATCGCGCTCGCTGAAAGTCGGGTCGAGCTGAAGCAGCGTGCTCTTGAGCAGCCCAATCTGCGGAGCAACCTCGCGTTCCGCCAGGATTTTGAGCGCGCGTTCAAGGTTCGGCAAAGCCGCGTCGAGCGCGCGAGTCTCCGCGGTGGTAGGCCCTCTGCCGCGCGCGGCACGCTTCGCGCCCGCCCGGCCGTCTCCCTTGAGCAGGTTCTCATAAGAAATGAACTCGTGGCAGTTGCGCTGGAGAATGCCGCTGGTAAAAGCGCGGCCGCCCACAATCAATACGCGCTTATCGTATTGCTTCAGCTTTTCCACCAGCGCGATAAAGTCGCTGTCGCCGCCCACGATCGCGAAGGTGTTGATGTGGTGCCGGGTGAAGGCCATCTCCAGCGCGTCGAGCGCCAGGTTGATATCGGCGCCGTTTTTGTCCCCGCGCGGGGTGGGATTCCGCTGCACCATGTGGACGGCGTGCTGGGTCATCTGGCGGCTCTGGTCGCCGGCGCGATGCCAGTCGCCGTATGCGACCTTGGTCACCACCTCGCCGCGCTCTTTGAGCGCTTCGAGCACGACCGCGACGTCGAATTCCTTCCCCAGAGTGTCCTTGACCCCGATCTGGATATTATCGAAATCAATGAAGACCGCAAGTTTTTGACGTTCTTCGCTCACATCCGCCTCGATTACGCTAGATGCGTGATGAATAACTTCGCTTCTTGTCATCCTGAGGAGTCCCGATTCACTTCATCGGGACGACGAAGGATCTCGGCATTGACTCAATCAATTAAATGCAGGGATTCTTCGCTTCGCTCAGAATGACAGCGTAAAAGCCAATTCCGTTGCGTAGCTTGAGATCTTCGCCCATGGGCTTTGAAAGCATCAAGCCAGGTTTTTCAAGCTTTCTTCTACCAAACGGTGCGTGCCGGTGTGCGGCTCGCCCTGCCCTTCCCACTCCATCGAGAAGTATCCCTTATAACCCGCCGCCCGTGCGATATCAAAGCACCGGGCGACATCCACAGTGTAAACCTTTCCGCCTTCGCCCACCTCGGAATCCTTCATGTGGGCAATGTTATAAGCGCCCTTGAACATCGCCGACAGGGCGTCGTAATTGAACTGAGGATTCCCGCTGAGCATGGAATTGCAAAAATCCGGCAGAGCGTGAAGGTAAGGGTGGCCCACTTTCACGATGACCCGGACCAGGAAGAAGGCATCCTCGCTGACCAAATCGTCGTTCTCCAAGTTGATGAGGACGTTTTTTTCGCCGCCGTACTCGGCGAGCTGCTTCAGGCAATCCGCAGTCAGATCAACGTTCGGCTGGGCGTGGCGGTAGCCCTCAATGTGCATCCGGAGGCTCGGCGAGCCTACGGCCACGGCGACGTCCACCCACTTCTTGGCGCTCTCGACGGCGTTTTGACGCTTTGTCTTGTCGGGGTCGTAGAAACTTCCCCGCACTCCCGCGGGAATATTGACGATGTGGGAGCCGGCCTTCTCGACCGCCTCTCGAAACTCCGCGAGATACGCGGGCTCGGTCGAGCGGAAATGCTCCCCCAAGGGCTCGATATTCCGGAGGTTGAATTCTTTCAGCACCATCGCCGCGAAGTTTTTCAAGTCCATCCCGGCCAGCTTCGGGTTACGCGCCCAGCGATTCTTAGGGCTTTCGATGGAGGCGCGGAAGGGCCATGAGGCCACCGCGAGGCGCTCGCTCGCGCTGGTCGGAAACCGCAGGTTCGGCCCTGAAGCTTCCTCGGCTCGCGCTCGGCCCAAAGCCACAGCGCCGGCCGCGAGCGACGCAGTGCGTTCCAGAAATGACCGACGAGAAAGCTTTGGCACGAGACACACCTCGCTTCGGTTGACAATTGAGCCGCAGCAACTTTAGCACGGTCCCGCTGGCAATAGCATCCCCCCGCTGTGGAGCCTCGTCAAGGGGTTGCCGACCGCCGTTTTCTCTATCAGGCTGTTGAAAAAGGCATGAGTATGTCATTCCGAAGTCCGGGGTTCTTTGCCGGACTGAGGAATCTGCTTTGTTTTCCGGCACCGCGCGCAAAAGCAGATTCCTCGCGGAGTTTACCCTGAGCGACAAGCAGATTCCTCGCTTCGCTCGGAATGACAAGCGCGAAGGGCTCGGAATGACGGCTCCGGACCCCTTTTTCATCAGCCTGCTATATTCTTTTGGCACAATGACCGGATCGAGGCGCGAACTCGTTTCCAAACTGCGCGCAGGCCGTGCTGGCGGCATGCCTTCCTCCAATACTCCTGCTGATTTCAAAGCGCTTATTGGCTTCGTTTTGCAATTTTTGGCTTTGGGGGCGGGCCTTCGGCCTTCCCGCGCATTTTCCCCACGCCTCTTTCCGCTCCCCGCTTGGGGAGGGGGCTGGGGCGGACGGGATCCCGAGCCAGGCTCAGAGGAGCCCAGGGTCGTCAGCAGCATGAGCGTGCGCTCGATTTGACGGAAGACGGAATTGCGCTGGCGAACCACGAGCGGCCACTGTGGCGCAGCTGGGCTAAGTTGCGAGTGTCGCAGCGCGGGCGTAATCTCGACCTCGGTTCGCTGGTAGAACCTGTACACATCGCGCACGTGGCGGATTTCTCCCTCGAGCGTTGACATCAACACGTCGAAGTCATCTTCGCCTTCGGCGCGGTCATCGTCGGCTTCGACGGCGCTCAGCCTCACCGACGCCCAGCCGGGCGCGAACCTACCCTGTCCCGGACTCGTTCGGTCGGCTGAGTCCGAGGCGGGGCCCTGAGCCGGGCGAAGGGCTGCCGACCCGGAAGCCGGCGCTACCGCAGGGTCACCGGCCGCCCTTCGACGGGGCTCCCTTCGACTTTGCTCAGGGTCTTCGACAGGGTCCTCGGCCGGAAGGAGCGTGGGGTCAGACTGCGCGTCGCCGTCGGCCCCCGCCAATTTCGCTAACAGAGCGCGAACCTTAAACCCCTCGAGCGTGGGCGCCTCGCCCCAGATGAGCGAGACCAGGGCCTGACAAAGGCCGGAGAAACAGCGCGCCTCCGCCTTGGCGCGGAGCAGGGTCAGAGCCGCCAGCAGGTCTTCGAACCTGCCGGGCGAGTCCGGCTGCCACCACAGGCCCTTGACCTGGAGCCCGGAATACAAGCCGCGACAGTGCGCGCGACCGACCTCCGCCCCAAGCTTCCCGCGGCTCGCTTCCAGTTCCTCCACCTGCCGCGCCATCAGTGCCTGCTCGGCCCGTGCCACGCGCGCTTGCTTCCAGAAAAGCTCCGCTAACTGGTCTACCAGTTGTCGCGCGGTCTCCGTTTGCGGGCGCCATTCGGCCACCAAGCGCTGACTGAGGGCGTCGAATTGTTCCGGGTCTTCGCCCAGCGCCCGCATCAGGTAGCGCCCCGCTCCGGCCGCGAGGCCGTGCTTCACCGCGTTCCGGGATGAAAAACCCTTGCCGCGCTCGGTCCTGGGCCCGGTGGACCGCCGAGCGTTCGAGCGGTTGGCCTGGGTGCGGCGGCCTGAAGAAACGGGCGGCGCGTCACCGCCCGGCGACACCGGATGAGTTGATGCTCCGGCTGCCCGCAGCCGTCGAGCGCCGCCGTTGTTCCAGCTATCGCCGAAATTTTGATAAAGTCGCGACGATCCATGGGAATCCGGAACTGCAAATCAGAAATCAGAAGATAGGACGCCGGACCCTTAAATCTGAACTCCGAACACCGAACTCGGAACTCCAAACTAGCAGGCTGATGAAATATTGTCTTACGTTGTCATTCTGAGTCCTTCTCTTGTCATGCTGAGCGGAGCGAAGCATCTCAGCAGTTCCGCTCAGGGTAAACTCCGCGAAGAGTCTATCATATTGATTTGAAACCACTGCGAGATGCTTCGCGAAGTCTACCCTGAGCGCGGAATGAAAGGGATTCTTCGCTACGCTCAGAATGACAAGCGAAGAGCCTGCCCTCCCTTCGACTCTGCTCAGGGACAGTGAGCGAAGTCGAACTGTGAGCAGAGCGAAGGGGCTCAGCATGACATTTCGGCGTGTTTTTCATCAGCCTGCTAGCCTATTGATTCGGCCCGGCGTGGCAGGGGTTTTGGAACAGTTCTAGTACTGAAGCGCCACGCCCGCCGAAGGCAGAATTGGGATCATATTGGAGAAACTCAAATATGCCTGCCGGGTCTGGGCGTTGAAGCCGCTGAGCGTATTGAACCGGACGTTGTCGCGAGCGAGAGGTGATAGAATCCACGCCCTTCAGCACGAGGTTCTACAGGCCTCGCGATATAAATCGCGGGACCGGGAGATAATTCATGGCTCTGCCCATCAGGGTTGGAATCGTTGGCTCGCGATTTGCGGCGCGCTTTCATTTGGAAGGCTACCGGCGGGTTTACGGTATACCCGTGGAAGTCGTCGGCGTGACGTCGAAGACCGCCGAATCGCGCGAGGCGTTCGCCCGCGAGCGTGGGCTGCGCGCCTTCGATTCGCTCGCGGCGCTCTCGGACGCGGTGGACGCAGTGGACATTTGCGCGCCCGGATCGGCCCATGAGCCGCTCGCCGTCGAAGCGCTTCGCCGCGGCAAGCACGTCATCATCGAGAAGCCCTTCACGGGCTACTACGGCCCGGGCAGCGCGGACTTTCGCGGCGACAATCTTCCAAAAGAGAAGATGCTCGCCGAAGCCGTGGCGAGCTCGGACCGCATCGCCGCCGCCGCGCGCGAGGCGGGGAAACTGGTCGGCTACGCCGAAAATTGGGTGTACGCGCCCGCCATCCAGAAGGAGCGCGAAATCCTTCAAAAGTCCCGCGGGCAGATCCTGTGGATCATCGGCGATGAATCGCACAGCGGGTCGCACTCCCCTTATTACGGCATCTGGAAATTCTCGGGCGGCGGCTCGCTGGTGGGGAAGGGTTGCCATCCGCTGAGCGCGGCACTTTACCTGAAGCGCGTCGAGGGTGTGACGCGGCTCGGCCAACCCATCCGCCCCGCCACAGTCTCCGCGCGCACGCACGAAATCACGCGCCTCAAAAATTTCCAGGACCTTGGCTTCCTGCGCACCAGCTACGACGATATCGAAGACTACGCCCAGGTTCACGTCACCTTCGACGACGGCACCGTTGCGGATATTTTTTCCTCGGAACTCGCGCTCGGTGGGGTTCACAACTGGCTGGAAGTCTTCGCCAACAATCACCGCACTCGATGCAATCTGAACCCCGTGAACGCGCTCGAGACCTACAATCCGCGCGAAGATTTCCTGAAGGACGTTTACGTCACCGAAAAAATCGGCACCAAGCAGGGCTGGAGCCACCCCGCGCCCGACGAAGACTGGCAACACGGCTACCCGCAGGAATTCCAGGATTTTATCGAGGCCTTTTCGCAAGGCCGCGAGCCCGTTTCGGGATTGGCTCTGGCGCGCGATACGGTCGCAGTGCTTTACAGCGCGTACCTCTCCGCCGAGCGCCGCGGAGCCGAAGTGGAAATTCCGAAATGAAAAAGGGGCCGTTCAGCGATAAATCTCTTTCCGATGACCGAGAGCGAGGACTTTGACGGTTTTGGCTTCGTCCTGGATGTCACAGATGATGCGAAAAACGCCGACCCGGTAGCGCCACAATCCCTTCTTTTCGCCGTGCAGAGCCTTGCCGAGCCAGCGTGGATTGTCGAGCGCGAGCACGCGTCCTCTCAGGTAGCTGACGATGGTTGCTTGAGCTAGACGGTCAAGTTTGCTCAGTTGCTTTTCCGCTGTTTTCGAAACTTCAACGCGCCAAGCCAAGGCGGCGCTCCAGCTTTTCAAGGCTGATGGTGGGTTCCTTGCGCTCGAGCACGGCCAAGCCGAGCAGGTAGTCCTCCCGGTCTTCTAGGTATTGTCGAATGGCCTCGCGCGCGTAGTGGCTCTTGCTGCGGCCCGTCTTTTTGGCAAGCCGGCTTAGCCGCCGTTCAAGTCCTTTGTCCAATCGGATTCCAAGCATGGGGGGTCACCTGCTAGACGTTTAACATGTTTAACACTATCACGCTTAGAGCTTTACTGCAAAGAGCCAGCCAAACGATTAACGCCGCACGATTCGAACCACCCAGATCTCGCCCGCCGAAAATGGCTTCTTGAGGACGGTGGCGCCCCCCGCCTGACCCATTTCGACCGGCCGGCCTTCGACCAGGTCGCGCGCTTCACCGGCGGGCCAGGGCAAGCGCAGGGTGATCGTTGCGGTCGTAGGCACATCGGCGTGGTTAAACGCAAAAACGATTTGATAGCGGTCGGAAACGAGCCGACGAACCTCGAGTCGGGAACTCCCCTCGCCTGAAACTTCCACCTCCGGCTTCACGCCCGCATCGCGCGCCAGGGCCAGGAGGAACTGCCGCGTCGAAAGGTCTTGATGACGTTGATAGGCGAGGCCGAGAAACGTCCCAATCAGTGCTGTTCGTCCCTTTCCGTAAGAATTCAATACTACCGCGGGGCTGCCCTCAGGGAAAATCGCGATAGCCTTGCCGCCCGAAAGCGGCTCGAGCTCCTCTTCAAAGCCTTCGCCGTAGATCTTGGTGTGCGGCGCAAAACCGGGAAGACCCGATTGCGGCCCCACTTCAATTTCCGCGCGGTCCACGGGGCGAATCAGCGATTCGCGCGCGCCGAACACTTCCGCGAGGCCGCCGCCCGGAATCACGTCGGAAGCAAAACCGCGTTCATCGTTCCACGCCAGGCGCGCTTCGGCGACCGCGGTTCCTCCGTTCGCGACGTACCGCTTCACCGCCTCCGCCACATCCCTCGAGAGCATGACGGGGTAAGGCAGGAACAAGATCTTGTAGCGGCCGGCGCGGTCGCGGAGGAGATCCTCGGGATGGATGAAGTCCACGGGGACTTGCTCCTCGAAGAAAGCGCGGTGGAGGCCGAGCAGTGAGTCGCGCATGGCGTTGCCGAGCTTCGAGAGCGAAGGCTCGGCGCCCCCCACCATCGCGGAGAGGCGGTCGAAAAGGATGGCCGCTTCGGCCGGCGCCGGCTCGGCTGCGAGAATTTCAGAGCCGTTCTGGCGGATGATTTCCGCAACATGACCCGCCGCCTTCGATCGCGCCGTCAACGTGCCGTCGAGATTCACCAGGCCATAGCCGTTCGACTCGAAGCCGGAGCTCATCGGATACCAGGCATAAACGGCGATTTCCCGCGCGCCATGCGCGACCGCCTGCCATATCCAGAATTCTTCGTCGTGCGCGTCCACGGGCTCGGCGATGCGCATGCCCGTTGAGCCCTGCCCCGCCTGCAGTTCGCCGATCCAGAAGCTCTTGCCGTAGGAGCGCCCCGCCGAGCGCGTGAAGTCGAGCGCGGCGGCGAGCTGCTGATAAGACCACGGGTGGACGGACTCGGAATGTTTCGGATAGAGCGAAGTGCCGAAGAAATCCGCCGCTGCCGCCATCTTCCAGTCGTCGGGCTCGCCGTATCCGTCCGTGGGCGAGGTGAAGAGAGCCGGCACCGCTGCGTGGCTGGTAATGAAGTGGGTCTTGTCGGCGCTGCGCACCGCATCCACGCGCGTCTTCAAGTCGCCCGCCAATTTGTCGTCAATAAACGCCCGCCAATCGAGATAATCCGTGTAGGAAAGGAGAGTTGAAGCGCGCGGCGGGGCGACTTGGCCCCAGCTCTCGAAATGGCGGTACCAGGCCAGGTTCAGCAGGTCGAGAGTTCCGTATTTCGCTTTCAGCCATTCCCTAAAGCGCTGCTGTGAATTAGGGCAAAAGCAGAATTCGGGGTTCGTGAGGTAAGGAAACTCTGCCCAATTGATGACGTGCGGCTCGCTCCAAACGTCCCAGCCGTAAAGCATCGGCGAGCGGTTGGCATCGGTTGAGAGCGCCTGGAGAAACTTGATGATTTCGCCGCGGACGCCAGGATGGTCAATACAGAACCCGGGCGCGGCCTGGGATTCGATGACGGCGCCGCTGCGGTCCACGAACCGGCCGTCGGGGTAACGCGCGCCCACCCAGTCAGGCGCGGAGTCGAGATACACCTGAATAATCACCCGCAGTCCCCGCGCTTCGGCCAGACGCATGAGCAGGCCGAGGTTCTCGAAGTGGAACTCGCCCGGACGCGGTTCGGCCGTTGCCCAATCCACCCAACACTTCACGGCGTCAAAGCCCACCGCTTTAATTTGGTCGAGGTCCTTTCCCCAGCGCGCCGCGCTCGTCCCATCCAGCGGCTCGAGCATGGGCGCGCGCGCTTTGCCGCCTCCGTACCAAACCGCCACAGGAAAGAAACTGGCCGAGGGGGCGGGCGTTGTTCGCTGTCCGCCGGCCGCAGCAATTCCCGCAACAAGCGAAAGCGTTGCGGCCATCCAACGGAGCTTCATGTGAAAATCCCAAAAGCGATGAGACGGAGGCGAAC
>QHZN01000054.1 GCA_003225365.1 Acidobacteriota bacterium | reverse complement strand
TAATGGGACTCCCCCCTTGGAGACGGTCGGTCACCTGAGTGCCATTTATGACAACCCGATATGCTTCTCAGGTAATTGATGTCTCGTGGTTCAGGTGTGCATCTCATGTGCCAAACTGGGAACGAAAGAGGTTTCTGGCTTTCCGGTAACACCATGGACATAGCGCAGGAAAGCAGATGTCCGAACGCTTCAGGTCCCCATGTCGTTAGCTTGCGGACCCTCCGTGGCAATTCGAGGAGAGGTTTCAAGTGTCACGACATCTATAGGTTACAGCTTACAAAAACCAGGCGTGCCTACCATTCGCTGGCGTTCAAGAGCCGGATCGCAGGAAGCGTCCGTGCACGGGGGTTTCCTGGCTCCTTCAATGTCGTTTCGAATCCAATTTTTTACTCGAATCTAGCGACTCCGGTTGGACCTATATTCCCAATTCGGGAAAAATTCGTTTGGCACGGCACCCTCTCCAGCAGTTTCGCCAGAGTCCGTGTGGGCGATACGCCATCCTTTGTAGAAGGATTCAGTCAAGGGCGATGACGCTCTTCCGGGTCAACGGTTTGTTTTCTCAATTCATTTCGTCGCGAGGTGGGAGTCTTTGGGCCAAGGTTTAGAGCGGCAAGGGAGGGGGGATTTCATGGTAGGCTGGTCAGTAGGGCCTCAGAGAGAAGTTTTTGCCCAAAATGGAACCAATTCCCGAATTGGGAGCAAACGCCTCGAGGTGCCGGCGATGGGAGTGAAGAAGCTTCGTCATGCGGCCCGGGATCCCTGGCGAAGCATCCTCGCGAGCGAACGCAGGCCGCTTAACTCAGATACTCTTTGCGATTGATTTCACTTGATAACAGCAGCGGTTTGTTCGGCAGCACACGCCGAAGCCCTTCCAGCTCCGGCTCGCCCGGACCGAGCGGAAGCTTCACCTGGCCTCGCTCGATGACTGACCGCACAAGGCCCATCATGATTTCGAATCCCTGGTGGGCGCTTTCGCCGTTGAGCGGGTGGACGCGTCGATCATCGTCGAGCCAATCGGCCATTTGATCCACGTAAGGCGCCATGTCGTGCTCGTAGTTCATCGAGGCTTCGCCCGAAATTACGCCCTTTGAATCGCCTGTGACGGCTCGCCAGCCCCCGCCTGTGAGGACCTCCGCGAAGCCCTCAGTTCCCTGCGCTCCAATGCGGTTCTTGCGCCACCAATAATCCACTTGAGGGACGTCCGGCGCGCCGCCACCGCATTCCACGACGCCGCGCACGCCATTGGCGAACTGGATGAACCCGGCTATGTGATCTGGAGAAGGATGTGAGTCCGAGAGCTTCCCCCGGCCCGCCGCCTGGCCCATCACCCACTCCGCCTGGAAATCGTCGTTGTACCAACGGATGTACTCAATCAGGTGGGTCATGATATGTAGCATCCATCCGACCGAGTGCGCGTAAACGGTATGCACTCGTCCGAGGGCACCGCTCGAAATTATTTCTTTGACCTTCCGGTAGTGCTCGCCGTACCGGTGTTGGTGGCTGATCACAGTCTTGACCCCGGCGGTGCGGACGGATTCGCGAATTTCGAGCGCCTCATTCATGGAAAGCGCGATGGGTTTTTCGTAGGCGATGAGCTTTGCGCCGCACTCAATGCCAAGCCGAACGAGCTCCAGACGGACCTGGGGCGGGGTGGCGAAACAAAAGACGTCGGGTCGAATGTTTTGAGCGAGGCCCCGGATGTCGGCTGAGGCGCGGGTTACGCCGAGCTCGGCCCGAGCCTTCGCGAGCCTTGACGCGTCGCGCGTGGCAATCCCGGCCAGCTCGAAACGCGGATTGTTTTTGAACGCCACGGCATGGTGCATGCCGCGCTTCCCCATGCCCACGACAAGGACTTTGTAGACCGTACCTTTCACGGATAGTTCCTCGATTTCGGCCTCGGTACCCACGCTGCAAGGGCGGGTTCGCGGTCCCGCCACTACGATCGGCCGTACTCGTGGTCCCACGCGAGGATTTTCTCGATGACGTAATCCACCTCGTCATCCCGAAGTTCCGGGAAAATCGGCAGGGACAGGCATTCCGCCGCGTTGCGTTCCGCGTTCGGGACCGAGGGCTTCGGGTCGGCCGGTTTGCCCCAGGGATAGCCTTCCTGCTGGTGGATCGCGATGGGATAGTGCATCTTCGCGTCCACGCCCGCCTCGCGAAGGAACTTTTCCAAATGGTCGCGCTTCGAGTGCTCAACGACGTAGAGATGGAAGACATGTCGGTAGCCCGGGAGCTCGCAGGGTAGTTTGAGGCTGGTGCCGCGGAGTCCGGCGCTGTAGCGTGCGGCGATTGTGCGCCGGCGGTCGTTCCAGTCGTGGATGTGCCTAAGTTTCACGCTCAGAACGGCGGCGTGGATATCGTCGAGCCGGCTGTTGAATCCGAAGCTGTGAACGGAGCGGCGAAGCGAGCCGTGGTTGCGCAGCCGCCGAACCGCCGTGGCGATATCTTCGCGGTTGGTGACCACCGCCCCGCCGTCCCCGTAGGTGCCGAGGTTTTTTTGAATGATGAAGCTCGTCGTCACCGCCTCGCTCAACTCGCCCTGCCGGAAGCCCGTGCCGTGGGCGTCAATGGCCTGGGCACTGTCCTCTACCACCCACAGCCCGTGACGGCTCGCGAGCGTGTTCACGGCCTTCATATCGGCGCATTGGCCGTAAAGGTGGACCGGGACGATTCCCACCGTCCGGGGCGTGAGGGCGCTTGCGATTTTGGCGGGGTCTATATTGTTTGTACGGCGATCCGAATCCACAAACACCGGCTTCCCACCGGCAATCCAGATCGCCTCCGCTGTCGCGAAAAATGTGTTCGCGGTGGTGATGACTTCGTCGCCGGATTTGAGGCCCAGCGCCAGAAAGGCCAGCCAGAGCGCATCGGTCCCGGAATTCACACCCACCGCGTGTTTCATTCCGAAGAACTCGGCGAGCTCCCGCTCGAAGCGCTCGAGCGTGGGCCCCGTGACGTACGCCTCACTCTCGAGCGCGGCGTGGATTGCGCCATCGATCTCCGCCTGGATGCTGTGGTACTGACGCGCATGGCCGTAAAACGGCACTTTCACCGAGGGCATTGTTCTCCTCCGCGTTTATCACCATAGGGATCGGGGTTCGCCCCACAAGAAACAAACATTTAATCCGGCCCGCCAGGGTTTGTCAAAGAAAACGTCCGGGCTTTCGGGAAATGTCCTGCGGGAGCAAACGAAACCTGGGCGCTCGCGCCTCTGAACTTGGCTTGGCGCGAAGTCGGTCGCGTATCTTAAAATGGCGTTGTGAAGCGTGCGGTAGCTTTGGTGGTTTGGTTGTCGTTGGGCGAGCTACTCCCGGCCCAAAAGGCGAGGCAGGCTTCGGCAAACCTCCCGCCGCTGCCAGAGGTCGAGACGGCGCGCTTTCTCCCCGCCATTCGCAACCAGGTCCGCGCGGCCGAACTCTCCGCCCGCGCGCACCCGACGGATGCGGAACGGGTTGGGAAATACGGGATGCTTCTCGACGCTTATGAACAATTCGAAGCGGCCGAGGTCTGTTACCGCCGCGCAGCGATGCTCGACCCTTCCGCCTTCAGTTGGACTTATAACCTGGCCGCGGTCGAGCTTCAGCAAGGGGAATACGAGCAGGCGGCTCGGGACTTCTCACGCGCGCACGACCTCAGCCCGCGCAGCCTAGTCGCGGAAAGCCATCGGGGAGAGAGCCTCCTGGGGGCGGGCAATTGGGACGAAAGCCTCAAGGTGTACGAGGGGGTTCTCAAGCAAGACCCGGTTTCGGCGACCGCGCTTTACGGTCTCGGCCGCGCGCTCGCTGCACAAGGCAAAGCTGCCGCGGCCGTCGCTCCCCTGCTTCGAGCCTGCGAGCTATTCCCGCACTACGGGGCGGCGCACTTCGCCCTCGCCGCCGTTTACAGGAAGCTCGGTGAAAGCAAGAAGGCGCACGAGCAGCTCGCGCTCTACGATGCGGACAAGCTCGCCGCGCCGCCGCTCCAAGACCCCACCCGAGCCGAAATCTCCTCTCTTGACCTAAGTCCGAACTCCTGCCTCCGGCGCGCGGCGGCCCTGGAGCAAGCGGGCGATATCCAGGACGCTATTCGCGAGACCGAGAGGGCGCTGGAATTAGACCCGAGCGACGTCCAGGCACACATCAACTTGATTATTCTTTACGGACGGCTCGGGCAAGCCGAGAAATCCGAGGCTCAATTCAAGCAGGCGGTGGCGCTCAATCCGAACCGAGCCGACGCCTATTACAACTATGGTGTGCTCCTGGTAGAGGCGCACCGGATTCCGGAGGCCGAGCAGGCCTTCCGCCGTGCCATTGAAATCAATCCTCATTACGCCGAAGCCCATCACAACCGGGGAACGCTGCTCGACGAGCAGGGCCGGCCCGACGACGCCTCCAAGGAGTATCGCCTGGCTCTCGAGGACCGCCCCGACTATCCCCTAGCCCATTATCACCTGGCGCGGATTCTGGCGAATCAGGGGAAGAACGAAGAGGCGATCATGCATCTCTTGAAGGCGCTGAAGCCGGAAGACGACCGCACACCCTCGTACCTGTTTGCGCTGGGGGCCACTTACGCGCGCGCCGGGGACCGCGACCACGCGCTAACATATCTTCGCCAAGCACGGGAGGAAGCCACACGGCGCCGGCAGCAGCAACTATTGTCCGGCATCGACCAGGCGCTGGCAGAACTGGAACACTAGACGGGGACCGACGGGCCTCGACTCGAAGTTGGACCCGGGCAGGGCTTCTATGGCTATTCGGCCAACTCGCCGCGAGTTTCTTCAAAGGAGCGCGGGCCTCGGCGGATGGCTCTTGGGGCCGCAAGGAGTCCTTGGGAAGAATCGAACTCCCGCCCGGCCCCCCGCAGTCGAGCCGATTTTTCGCGAGATCGCGGCCGAGGTGGGGCTCGAATTCCACCATTTCAGCGGGCCGAGCGTCGAGCGCTACATGCCAGAAATCATGGGCGCGGGCGTCGCGCTGCTCGATTACGACAACGACGGCGACCTCGACGTTTATCTCGTCCAGGGGTTGCCCCTCGCCCCAGCGAAGCAATGGGTCTTCCCTCCTCCACCCGGCTGGAAACCGGGCAACCGGCTCTTCCGCAACTTGCTCGCCGAGACGGGGCGACTGCAATTCGAGGATGTCACAGAGAAGGCCGGCGTGGGATGGGTCGGCTGCGGCATGGGCGTCGCCGTGGGCGATTACGATAATGATGGATTTCAGGACCTCTACGTCACCAACTTCGGCTCGAATGTCCTGTACCACAACAACGGCGACGGCACGTTTACCGACGTCACTCGGAGGGCGGGCGTGGATGATCCTCGCTGGAGCACCAGCGCCGCCTGGCTCGATTACGACCGCGACGGCTACCTTGACCTGTTCGTCGCGAATTACGTGGACTTCACCGTGACGGGCCACAAGCAATGCTTCGCGCCGACCGGAGAGCCGGACTATTGCACGCCCAAGGCCTACCGCGCCGTGCCCTGCCGCCTGTTCCGCAACCGGCGCGACGGGACATTCGAGGACGTCACCGAATCATCCGGCCTCGGCTCGGCCTACGGACCCGGCCTCGGCGTCCTGGCGGCAGACCTCACGAACCACGGCTGGCCGGACATCTACGTGGCGAACGACACGGCCGCGAACTGCCTGTGGTTGAACCAGGGCAATGGCACTTTCAAGGAGGCCGCGCTCGAATCCGGCCTCGCTCTCGACGCAAACGGCATCCCCAAGGCGGGCATGGGGGTGACGGCCGAAGACATCGAAGACCGCGGCTTGCTCGATTTGCTGGTCACGAACCTGACGCGCGAGGGCGCAACGCTTTTCCGCAACGACGGCCGAGGGCAATTCGACGACGCGACCGCCCAGTTTGGCCTGCTCGAATCCACTTTTCCCTTCACCGGATTCGGCACCGACTTTCTTGACTATGACAACGACGGCCAGCTCGACCTGTTCATCTCAAACGGCGCCGTGACTAGCATGGGCTCGAGGCGCGGCTCCCCCTACCCTTTCGCTCAAACGAATCTGCTTTTCCATCAAGAGAACCGGCACTTCCGAGATGTCAGCCGGATCGCCGGACCGGCCTTTGCGCGCCCGGCAATCTCACGCGGGGCGGCGTTCGGAGACCTTGACAACGACGGCGCCGTGGATGTTTTAGTGACCAATAACTGTGGTCCGGCTTGGCTCCTGCACAATGAAGCCGGCCGAAAAGCGCATTGGCTGGAACTGCGGCTCGATTCTCAAGGCGCCAGCAGCTTTGGCATCGGGGCGAAAGTCGCTCTTTTCCGCGCCGGACAGAAAACCTTGTGGCGCCGGTCGCATGCCGACGGGAGCTACTTGAGCTCAAGTGACATCCGAGTGCATTTCGGTCTCGGCGCATACCCTCGGGTCGATCGTGTGCTTGTCGTGTGGCCGGATGGCAGCGAAGAATATTGGTCAAATGTCGAACCGGATAAGATTCAAACCCTACGGAAGGGCAGCGGCAAAAAACCTTGAGGCCATGGCGAGCATCCGAACCGCGCGGAGCGGATGACCCCGCGCGAGCTCCTCAAGGATGCCATACCGGCCTGGTATGGCAGGGGCGGGCTCGCTGTCTGGCTGGCCGTAGACGGCAAACGCAACTATTGTGCAGAGGTGCAATGCAGGTTTTTTTCTTCCCAAACCAGGAATATACCCGATTGACGTCGCCCCCCTCTCCGCCTAAGCTCAAACTATCCCGGAAGTGTAGCGTTTGTTGGGTATGGAGATTAGGAGGACTTAGGTTGAGTGACCCCATAGCTTCTCCGATTAAGAAAGAGTGTACGAGCGCGCACATGGTGGAGGACCACGCTTCCCTACCAAACTCTGTCCTCCCTCCTTCTCTTGAAACCTCCGAGGCAGTTTTGCTTCCCCAGGAAGAGGAGCTAGGCAGCAACTGGTCTTATGTGGCTGCCAGCCCGGCCATGCGCGACGTCCGCAAGCGAGTTGGCCAGGTGGCGAATATCGATGTCCCGGTGCTATTGCTTGGAGAGAGTGGGACAGGCAAGGAAGTAATCGCCAGGCTGATTCACAAACTCTCGGCACGATCCCATCGAACTTTCATGAAGGTGAACTGCGCCGCCCTTCCCATTGAATTGCTGGAAAGCGAACTCTTCGGCTATGAGGCCGGAGCATTCACAGGGGCTAATCAAAGCAAGCAGGGCAAGTTTGAAGTGTGTCACAAGGGGACGATTTTGTTGGACGAGATCGCCGAGATGCCGATCCCTCCCCAAGCGAAGCTCTTGCATGTGCTTCAGGACGGAGAATTCTCTCGACTGGGCAGCGCGACGACCTCGAAGGTGGATGTGCGGGTCTTGGCGGCAACCAATGTGGATATCGGCCAGGCTATCGAATCCCGAAGGTTCCGCTTAGATCTCTATTATCGCTTGAATGCTTTCACCATTCACTTGCCGCCTTTGCGCGACCGCAAAGAAGATATGGCTATTCTCCTCAACTATTTCATCAAGACTTGGGCCGACCGATATGCGCGTCCGCGCGCGCAAGTGTCGACGAAAATGCTGCACGCCTGTTTACGTCACTCTTGGCCGGGAAATGTTCGCGAGTTGGAAAATTTCGTGAAGCTTTATCTGGTACTCGGCGATGAAGAGCAGGTTCTCAACAAGCTCGGCTCGAGCTCAAACGCCGCCACCCTTCAGGTGGAAGAGGTTCGGGTACCCAACCCGGCAGATTGTCATGACTTGAAGTCGCTGGTGCGGAGTTTGAAGCGGGGAGCTGAAAAAGAGGCGATTATCCTGGCGCTCAAACAGGCCAAGGGACGCCGGAAGGAAACCGCGCAGATGCTCAAGATCAGCTTGCGAGCTCTGCACTACAAAATTCTCCAATATGGTATCGACTACCCCGCGAATCATTTCTCCTCAGAGGCCTGAGCCAAAGCAGTGGGCCACCCGGACTTCCTTTCCTGGCAGCATCCAAGCGGCGATTCTCGTGCCTGTGGCGGTTTCGGGCACCTTGATATCCCCCAATACGTATGCAGGTTGGTTGCCGTTGATTTCCACGGCACTCTTCCCTTGCGGTTGGTGAGAAAGGAGCCGCACCCCTAAGCTTAGGAACTTAAGTGTGCGGGCATGAGGAATCTAATCATCAACCTGGGCAGCTCGCCTCACCAGTTTTCTCATTTGACAGGAGGAGTGATAACGCTGTATCGCAGGCCGGCAAATGATTAAGAATTTCCTCTCACTTTTCTACACAATGTGCGATTTGATCGCCAAGACGATTCTGTATTGTTTCAAGACCTTCGGATTGCTTGCTGTCGTCATTTACGTGTTTTATCGAATTTACGAATACTTTTTTTACGGAAAATCGCTGTTGACCCTTTAACCTGCGACCCCCGGCCCGGCCAAAATCCCGCCAATGCTTCTCGGATTCCTCCCGCCTACGACCCCTTTCCCTCCTCAGGCAAAACTAAGCCTAGCTCCGCCCTCTCGGCCAGTCCGGGCGACCGCCAACCATTGATAAACTTGAAGCGTGCGTAGCTCGGCTTGTTTGCGAATATTTCTCGGATCCAGAGATATGGTCGGTGCATGCGGACTTGAACCGCAGACAACTTCTGCCCGAGGATGACTCAGTATGCTTATCTCATTGATATTGTGCCCTTTCGCTGGGATCAGCAGGCCCAAATGGGGTTAGGGCAGGGGGTTGTCAAAATCCTGGAAGGAACAATGCTCGGATAGCTGGGCAGGGAGCCCTCGCACAGGTGCGAACTGCTCGGGGGCGAACACGCGACTGCAGGGCGCCCGGACCCAGGATGACTCCTGGCGTTTATACCGTTCCAGCGCTATGCGTTACGGCACCGCCCTAAGGGAGGTTGCGCGTCTGTTAAGGTATCAGTCTTTCAGATGGCTAGACAGGCCTTTCGCACCCAAAAGCAATGCGCCGGCTCTGCAAAGGTATTATCGACCCGCCCGGCTGGCTATAACCAGCAAAGGCGTCTCTACTTCGGAAAGCGCCACGAATTT
>QHZN01000385.1 GCA_003225365.1 Acidobacteriota bacterium | reverse complement strand
ACCTCTCATTCACCTCTCCACAGCCTATGGCACCATCCGAGTTCTGCGCTCGGGAATCGGCGAAGTCCCTTCTACGCCCGGCCATCCGCCCTCGCCGCCCAAAACTCCGCCTCAAAGGCCGGGTGAAACAACCAGGCTCTTTCACTCGCGTCACCCCAAACTAGCGTTCATCGGTCGGCCCGTGCTCGTTGGTTCCCCTGGTTTGCAGGATTTCAGTCGTTCCATCGCCAAGACCATTTCCGAGTCCGTCGTTGCGGCAGTTTCCGCCAAAGCGCGGGGTAACTTGAACTGGTGCTGGCCCATCTCTGAGCGGGATTACACTCCCCACTTCGAAACACAATAGCCTCCCTGTCGGCCTTTGCTTGGGCCACGCCCCGGGAGCCTCCTGGAGGCGGGCCAATTCTCCCCCAGGTTCTTTCCTGCACTCGGGGTGTGGTGTTAACGTTTGGGGGCGACCATGCGTCTTGCCTCTAGGGAGATAATTTCCCGGGACGGCCCGGGGAGAGCCAACGAGTGTGGGATGCGCGTTCGATCTCAGTCTTTGGCAGCGTTCCTTCGTGACGGGATGGCCCGAAAACGCGACCGCCGAAGACGCCGCACTTGTCAAGGCGGCGCAGGCTGGAGACCGTCCCGCGTTTGAGGCGCTCTATCGGCGGCACGCGCGGATGGTGCACGGTCTTCTCCTGGCGCGAGTAGCGGCCGCCGACGCGGATGATCTTGTCCAGGAGGTTTTTTTGCAAGCTTGGCGCCGGCTGGATTCTTTGCGCGACCCTGCGGCCTTCGCGGGGTGGGTTTTGACCCTGGCGCGGCGTCGCGCGGTGGACCACTACCGCCGGGGCGTCCAAACCGCGGAGTTGCCGGAGGAAATTTTGAGCGAAGACTCGCCTCGGGCGGAAGCCGCGGCGGCGCTTGCGGCGATTCGCGCTCTTCCGGAAGCCTACCGCGAGACGCTCATCTTGCGGCTGGTCGAAGGGATGACCGGGCCGGAAATTGCCGCGCGGACGAATCTCACGCCCGCTTCGGTGCGCGTCAATCTTCACCGAGGCATGAAACTGCTTCGAGAAGCACTGGGAGGGTCGAAAGCTCGTGAGTGACGATTACCTCTGGGATGGATCGGGGGAACCCGATCCAGAAATCGAACGGCTAGAAAATCGGCTCGCCCGCTACCGGCACGATCAGGCCCCGCCGGAATTTCCCGAGCGAGCGAAGCGACGCGAGTGGCTTGTCCGCTGGCGGCTTATTCCGAGCTTGGCGGCGGCCGCACTGGCTCTGGTCGTGATGGGAGTTTGGCTGGGGCGACGCCCATCGAAAGAGCCCGGACCGCCGGCGAAGAGCGCGGCCTGGAGCGTCGCAAGCCTTGCCGGCTCGCCCTCGGTGGCGGGACGAAAAATTCGCGCGGCGGTGCGGCTCGCCGTGGGCGACCGGCTCGAAACCGACGCCGCTTCAAGCGCCATCGTCAACGTCTCGAGCGTCGGCCAGTTGGAGGTTGAGCCGAACACAGAGTTGCGGTTGCTTGAGACTCGCGAGGGCGCGCATCGCATAGCGCTCGACCGCGGCGTCATCCATGCCATGATCTGGGCGCCTCCGGGCGAGTTCCTGGTGCGCACTCCGTCGGCTCTGGCCGTGGATCTCGGCTGCGCTTACACGCTCAAGGTGGACGACCGCGGCGCCGGCGTCATCCGCGTGACCTTCGGCTGGGTAGGGTTCAAGCTCGGTCGCCGCGAGTCTTTCATTCCCGAAGGCGCCGTCTGCGCCACGCGGCCCGGGGTCGGCCCCGGGACTCCCCACTTCGAAGATTCCTCCAAAACCTTCTCCCAAGCGCTCGAGAGGCTTGACTTCGGCAGCGGGAACCATGCGGCGAACTCCACCGACCTCAAGACCGTGCTCGCCGAAGCGCGGCCGCGCGACGCATTGACGCTCTGGCACCTGCTGACGCGAGTCGAAGGCGGCGAGCGCATCCTGGTTTACCGCCGCCTCGCCGCTTACGTCCCGCCTCCCGCCGGGGTCACCGAGGAGGGTGTCCTCAGCGGCGACCCGCACATGCTCGACGCGTGGTGGGACAAGCTCGGGTACGGTGAAATGTCCTGGTGGCGTCGCTGGGAACGCAATTGGTCTGAACCCGCTAACACACCCTCCGGCCCGTAGGGTCTGTGTGATTACCTCGTTTTCGCAGTTAGAAGTTCTCGGAAAGGGCACGGATTTATCCGTGCCGCAAAAAGGCCGAATGCAAGAAGAAGATCAGGAACTAGCTCGAAAATTCCAATTCTTCTGATTGCAACCGTGATTGGATCGGCCCTTGCCGCGCTGGCGGGCACGCCGCTCATTTGCCAGGCCATTGCTATTGGAGACGCCAAGTCGTTGCCGTGGACGAGCAACACCGCGTTCTTGAATGGGAAAGAAGGCTACGACATCACTCACCTTGCGGACGATACATTGGCGCTCCTCGCGCCGACGATGCCGGTGATCGTGCGCATGGAGACGTTGCGGCGAGCCACGGTCTACGCGCAAGGCAATTCCGCGGTTGGCATGGAGCTTTTTCTGAAGTTGCGCGGCCGCGCGCTCGGTACGGGCGGCCAAGGCAAGCCGGACGCCCTGGCTCTGTTCGACCTCGGCTATTTTGTCGAATGCGCCAAGCAGGCGAACATGACGTTCCGAAGAAACTCCTCCGGCGGCTACGACCGAGTAGATCAACCCAGTGTTGGTTCGGGAATGAACGGGCTAGCCTGGGTTGAGAAGGCCATGGAATTGCGCGGAGACGACCCTGAGATGGAGTTCGCCGCCGCGCTCATCACAGTGTGGCCGCGCCAGAAGGCGTTCGATGCGCACCTGCGCCGCGCCGCCGCTGGCGCGCGCGAGGGCACGCTTCTGGCTCAGAACCTTGTTGAACGCTTTGGGGACCGCGGCCGGACCATCGCCGAACTCCGCGCGAACCTCGGCGGAGGAGATTAAGGTCTAAACCTTCTGACAAGGGCGCGGGAGCTTCGGATGTTTGAGATGGCGAGCTCGATGGAATCCCTCAAAAGCGATCTGCGGTTTGCAGTTCGAATCCTGCGGAAGGAGCCGGGCGTCGCGATGCTGGCGGTCGCGACGCTCGCTCTTGCCATCGGAGCGAACACCACACTCTTCAGTTTGGCCAACACACTTCTTCTCCAGCCCCCGCCAGGCATTCGGAAACCCGGCGAGCTTGTCATCCTGGAACGGATTCAGAAAGGCTTTACCGGGAC
>QHZN01000384.1 GCA_003225365.1 Acidobacteriota bacterium | reverse complement strand
ATATGAAGATGGTTTTCTTCTTCACTCTTGCAGTGATACTGGCGAGCGCGTCTTTCGCGATTGGGCAGCGAGCCCTTAGGCCGAAGTTCCTCCAGGTCAGGAGCGCAACTGCTGATTTTGAATGGGAAACCGAGCCAGAGTGTGGGGCGTTACTGGCTACAGGCGGACATCCAGCAGTTGGAGAGCCTGCTGCTGTAAGAGCGTGGGCGTGGTGATCATGTCGAAGGCAGCGGCAGCGGTGTTTCGCGGCCGAATGCGATTTTTGACGATTGTCGCCAGGTCGGCTAACAGCGACTGAAAGCTCTGAACGGGCAACTGATCGGCCGTGCGTTGGGAATGCGCTTTTTGCTTGGCCTGGGTCGAACGCTCGGCCGGAGCCACAGGCGAGGCTTTCGGCGTGGGTTGCTCATCGTCGAAAAGAATCGGGGCGAGGTTCCGGCGCATGTGCCATTCCACGTAGTAGGCCAACATGCAGAGCAGCACATGGGCGCGAACACGCTTTTCCAACCGGTGATGAACGGGCCGTATTTTGAGATCCACCGTCTTCATGCTGCGGAACGCGCGTTCGACCCCGGACAGTCGCTTATAGCAGCGTACGGCATGCGAACTCGATAGCTTTTCCGATGACACGCTGGTGCGAATGACGTAAATGCCATCGAGTGCGGATTCCTCATCGATGCGCTTCTGATCGCGCTCGTAGTGAAAGCCGCTGTCCTCGATTCGGATTCGGAAATGTTTACTCATCTTAAAGCGGCCCAATACTCGTCCGACGCGCAGACCAATTGCGGATTGGCCGCGCAGTGGCCGTTTTGACCTCTGAGTGGCGGCAGCGATTTGCGCCAACTCTTTCTCGGTGGCTTTCAGCAGGTCCTCGCGCTTGCGTGCCCGTTCTTCGGCCAGGATCGGGTTCTTGCATGCGATCAACCGCTCTCCGGGATAGGCCGGATCCAGAATCTCGGCCAGATCTTTTTCATCAAACAATCCCATCTGCAAGGAGCCGGACTGGACCAACTGCTGAATAGACGGTGCGCGCAGCGCCGTGATCCAGTCGATACCTTCGCTGGGTTTCAGATCCTCACGGATACGCGCGCTGGTGAGCACGCCGCGGTCGCCCACCAGCACGACGCGCTGGATGCCAAACCGTTCACGGATCTTGGCGATTTGTCCCGCAACGGTTTTCGGGTCGCCCGTGTTGCCCTCGAACACCTCGACCGCAATCGGACATCCGTCCCGATTCGTCAGCAGTCCGATCACGATCTGGAGCTTGCTGTTCTTCTCGTCACGCGAGTGACCCAACTTCGCCAGTGGGCAGCACCGGCCTTCAAAATACACCGACGTCAGATCGTAGAGGACCAATGTCCCTTCGCTGAGGTGCGTTTTGGCGAGCGCTTGCTCGATCCGGTTTTGCCGCGGCAGTAGCCAATCCATCGCCTCATACAACTCGTCTTCGTCGGCGGTGCCCACCTCCAGCATCTCGCCCAAACTGCTATGCAATGTCTCTTCATTCAGAGCTCGCGCGGTGGCCAGCTTCGATCGCGGCTCCAGAATACGCTCCACCGCCAGAGCGGCCACCAGATCGCGCGGCCGGCCGGGCTGGTCATCGATCAGCGCGTCCATCCGCAACCGCCGCCATGTCCCCAGAACCGCCGCCACGTGTCCATGCGGGCGCGAACGTTCAATCTCGAAAGCCGCTTCCGGCGCCATCAGCATCTCACCTCGCAGCGACTTCCGGATCACGTCGATAATCGGCGCCGGCAAGTGAGACAGATTGCCCAAGGTCTGGTGCTTCACCTTGCCGCCTTCACGATAAGTGCGGCGCAACAGGTGCGTCTCGTAGACCTTGCCTTTATAGCGACGCTTCGTCGTGGCTACATGAACTGAGCCCGTTCTCGTTGGCATGCAGCTATATTGCAGCATAAATCCGGAAATATCAATAATTATCTTTACTATTTAGTGGCTACGAATAACTGCCAAAATTACTGCATCCCTTTGACGCGGTGAGTCCATTGGCTTAAAACTGCGGGGAACTTCGGCTTAGGGGTCAGCCAAACATCCCAAGCCAGCCCCAGGTGAAAACTTAAGGAACGGGGATATTTCTTGATGGCGCGTCCGCCCCTCCTTTGCCAAGGAGGGGAGTTTAGATCACCGACAGTCGAGTTGCGCGACCAATGACGGGTGACGAGTGACGAGAAACATTTCTTTCGTCATCGCCGCTGCTTAAGACGGCGCGCTCAGTTCTTTTTTTCCGTTGCTTTCGTTTTGTCGACCACCGTCCCTCGCATTGTTCCACCCGATCCACTCACTTCAAGTACGAGTGGCCCCGTGGTATCGCTGTTGACTTCGAATGGCCGGCCCAGAATGTTTTCGGTACCCAGCCGTGCCGATGCGAGATACAGTCCCGGAGCACCCTCGAAGCTCATGATCAAAAAATAACGGCCGCGTGCAGCGTTCGGGATGA
>QHZN01000053.1 GCA_003225365.1 Acidobacteriota bacterium | reverse complement strand
GCCTCGGGTCGCACTCCGGTAGCCCGTAAAGAGGGTACCCCAGGGCTTTGAATCGCTCCACAAATTTTGCCCTGTCGCGGGGTCAATTAGAGTTAGAAACGTCCGCCCGTGGATCACTTCTACGCTCTGGCCCCCGGAAGTCTGACTTGTCGCGTAGATATTCCCAGAATCGTCGACGCGTCCGTAGGTCTGGGTTGTCTGCGGGGTGGTGTAGTGGCCCGCGTACTCCCTGACTGAAAGTAGGAAGACCAGGTCTGCCTTCTGGGGACCATCGACGATCTGGAATCTGCCCCACTTGGAAAATTCATCGTGCGCCTTATCGCCCAGCTGCGCAGAGCCAGTTTCATTGTCGATGTAGATTGTCTTAGCTTCCAGGACTTTGCTCGGTAGAGGGGCATGCGTGTGCTTCCTCTTGGCAAAGGCCAAGCCAACGCACAGCAGGTACGCCGTTGGGATGAGGAGAATAAACTTCGCAGGTGGGAATCTCATCTTGCGCCTCCCGGTTACTTGAAAGGGTTCGACGGCCCGCCTCGAAGAGGTTCGGGGGGTAGCTGGTCCGCGGCCTCGTGTTCATTTGCGACGGACCTTCCAAAAGGGTGTAACGACAGGGCCATGCGGCCCACGTAACCACACCTTAGCAACCGTGGCGACGACGGTGCTCCGTGAGCGTTACGCTCGCTTTTCCCATCGCCTGCTCGGCCGCCCTCGCTTTCTCCTCCTCACGTGCGAAGTCCGTCGGGGAACTTAAAGCCGCAGCCGCCCTTGCCCTGGCGTCTTGAGCTACGGAAGTGAGGGTCGCTTGCTTAGATTCCTCCAGCAATCTGTCTCGTTCAGTGCACTCGGTGTTTTGCATTTCCATGACTACCTCCATCTTACATTCTACACCCCAGAAGCGATTTTTAGGGTGGACCGCACCGCTTTGGCGGTCGCGCGCTCGAATTTCATTTCGCCTTTCTTCGCATCCGCGTCCACGAGGACGGTATCGCCGGGAAGAATCTCCCCGTCGAGGAGCTTCATCGCCAGCGGGTCCTGGATGAGCCGCTGGAGGGCGCGCTTCAAGGGCCGCGCGCCGAACTGCGGGTCGTAGCCTTCGCGGGCCACAAGTTCCCGCGCTTTGTCCGTCAGCTCGATTTGAACCTTCCGCTCCCCAAGCAGCCGCCGCAAGTTCGCGAGTTGCAGCTCGACGATCTTCCCGAGTTCCGCTTTCCCGAGCGGATTGAAGATGACGATTTCGTCCACGCGGTTGATGAACTCAGGGCGGAAGTGCTCGAGAAGCGCCGCCTGAATGCGCCGGCGCAAGTCTTCTGAGATTCTGCCGCCCTGCAGGGCGCCGTTACGATCTGTAGCGGCGACGTCCCCGTCGTCGCGGTCTTTCGCGGCCTTCGACAGTGGCGACACCGCCGCTACAGATTTCCCGGCCATGGCCTCGCGAATTTCGTGCCCGGCGAGGTTCGATGTCATGATAATGACGGTGTTCTTGAAGCCCACGGTGCGGCCTTTGCCGTCGGTCAAGCGGCCGTCGTCGAGGATTTGGAGCAGGATGTTGAAGACGTCCGGGTGCGCCTTCTCGATTTCGTCGAGCAGGATGACGGCGTAAGGCCGACGGCGCACAACCTCGGTAAGTTGCCCGCCTTCTTCGTATCCGACGTAGCCGGGTGGAGCGCCGATGAGCCGCGCCACCGCGTGTTTTTCCATGTACTCGGACATGTCGAGCCGAACCAGGGCGCGCTCGTCGTCGAACAGGAACTCGGCGAGCGCCCGCGCGAGCTCGGTCTTGCCCACCCCCGTTGGCCCGAGGAATATGAAGCTCCCGATGGGGCGCTTGGGGTCGGAAAGCCCGGCGCGGCTCCTGCGGACCGCATTCGCGACCAGCCGCAGCGCCTCGTCCTGGCCCACCACGCGCGCGCGCAAACGCTCTTCCATCTGGACGAGCTTTGCCACTTCGCCTTCAAGCATCTTCGAGACCGGGATGCCCGTCCATTTGGAGACGATGCGCGCCACGTCTTCCTCGTCCACTTCTTCTTTCAACATGCGCGCACCCTTCCCGAGCTTTTCTAGTTCCGCGTTGGCCGCGCCAAGCTGCTTTTCGAGCGCCACCAGGTCGCCGTAGCGGATCTTGGCCGCGCGGTTCAAGTCGCCTTCGCGCGTGGCCTGCTGCTCTTGGATCTTCGCCTGCTCGATTTCCTCCTTCAGGCTGCGGCTGCGCGAGATGATTTCCTTCTCCGCCTTCCAGCGGAGCTTCAATTGGTCGGACTGCTCGCGGAGCGTCGCGACCTCTTTCTCGACCGTTCGGAGCCGCTCCTTTGATGCCGGGTCGTCTTCCTTTTTGAGGGCTTGCCGCTCGATTTCAAGCTGTGTGATTTGCCTCTCGATGCGGTCGATCTCGGCGGGCATGGAATCAATCTCGATGCGCAGGCCCGAGGCCGCTTCGTCAATCAGGTCAATCGCCTTGTCGGGCAGGAAGCGGTCGGAAATGTAGCGGTTCGAAACCACCGCGGCGGCGACGATGGCGGAATCCTTGATGCGCACGCCGTGGTGAACTTCGTAGCGCTCCTTGAGTCCCCGCAGGATGGCGATGGTGTCCTCGACCGTCGGCTCGCCGACGAGAACGGGCTGGAAGCGGCGCTCGAGCGCGGCGTCCTTCTCGATGTGCTTCTTGTATTCGTTGAGTGTGGTGGCGCCGATGCAACGCAGGTCCCCCCGTGCGAGAGCGGGTTTCAGCATGTTCGAAGCGTCCATCGCGCCTTCGGCCGCGCCGGCGCCCACCAGCGTATGGAGCTCGTCAATGAAAAGAATAACCTGCCCGCTCGATTCCTCGATCTCCTTGAGCACCGCCTTCAAGCGGTCTTCGAACTCGCCCCGATATTTGGAGCCGGCGATGAGCGCCCCGAGATCGAGCGCCACCAGGCGCTTGGACTTCAGGGTTTCTGGAACGTCGCCTGCGACAATTCGCCCGGCGATGCCCTCCACAATCGCGGTCTTGCCGACGCCCGGCTCGCCGATCAGCACGGGATTGTTTTTGGTGCGGCGAGACAAAACCTGGATGACACGGCGAATTTCCTCGTCGCGGCCTATCACCGGGTCGAGCTTGGCGCGCCGGGCAAGTTCGGTCAAATCGCGCGCATAGCGCTCCAGCGCCTGGAATTTCTCCTCGGGGTTCGGGTCCGTCACACGATGCGAGCCGCGCACGGCGACGAGCGCCTTGAGAATCGCGTCGTGGGTCACCCCGAAGCGCGCGAGCAGTCGGCCCGCGGCGTCGTGGGATTCCTTGGCGAGGGACAGGAACAAATGCTCGGTCGAGACGAATTCATCCTTGAACGGCTCGGTCTCCGTCGCCGCCCGGTCCAGAACCTCCTTCAAGGCAGGGGAAAGATAGTGCTCCGTGGCGCCGCCAACCTTGGGAAGGCCGTCGAGCAGCTTCTCGGCTTCCTGGGCGAGCGCGGCGGCCCGGACGCCGAGGCGCGCCAGGATGGCCGAGACGGTTCCCTCCGGCTGCTGGATCAGCGCCAGCAACAAATGGGTCGGCTCGAGCTGTTGGTGGCCGTAGCGGCCGGCAATCTCCTGCGTGCCTTGCAGCGCTTCCTGTGCTCTGACCGTGAACTTGTCAAATCGCGTGGCCATATGGATCCCTCAATCTTAAGCCTGGACTCTGCAATCTGATACCTGGAATTTGCCATATACAATCTTCCGTGAATTGCGGGACAGAGACAGGCTCCTTGCCCCGCAGTCACCTAGCAACTCTCCCTTCATAGCGTCACCTTTGAGCGGCGATGAGCGCCCGGATGCGTCCACGTGCTTCAGCTCGAGATTCGAAGTATCACAAAAAAGCCGCGCCCCGGCTGGCCGGAACGCGGCTCGGAATTGTGCCCTCCCCGTTCGGAGCGGCTCCCGGGCGGCGGGAAGGGCGCCCGTAGGAGCTCAATTCTTGCTCGCGAGGATCTTGATAGTTTTCGGTTTTGCTTCCTCGCGCTTCGGCAACGTCAGAGCCAAAACGCCGTCCTTGTATTCGGCTTTGGCGTCGTCGGCATTCACCGAATTGGGCAGCGGGAACGAGCGCACGAACGAGCCATATGACCGCTCGACTCGGTGGTAGTTCTCCTCCTTCACTTCTTTCTCGAACTTGCGCTGGCCCTTGAGGTAGAGAGTCCCGTCCTCGACCCGCACTTCCACATCGTTGGGGTTGATGCCAGGAAGCTCCGCCTTCAGCACGATGTTTGCGTCGGTTTCGTAGATGTCCACGGCAGGCGCCCAAGCACGGGATGAGCCTTCCTCGCCGTCAAAGACCCGCGAAAAAGTGTCGTTGAAAAGGCGGTTGAGCCTATCTTGGGTGGTCACCAAGTCCCGAAATGGTTCCCATCGAACTATCTGCATTGTCTTTGCCCTCCTCGTTGAGATTCGATACTTCTAACTGCCCTTTGTTAGATGCATTTTCTGAAGATTGAGTTACATGTTGTCATGATATTATTAATCTTCAGGAATGCGTTTATTTAGAATAAGTTAGCTATAACTGTTGGCTCCAGATAGCTATTTTACCGGCCAAAATATGACCAACAGATTCTCTGACTGCCCGAAAATTCGCCTCCCGTCAACGCTGTCGTTTCGGAATACTAAATCTTACTTAAGCATGAAGCATATTATATTAGTCTTGTTATGTCAATAGTTTTTTTAAGGCTTTCTTTATGTAACTTACGGGCAATTTCGGTCAGGCCTATCTAAGCTATCTGGCAGCTGGTTCTTGGGTCTCCAACTCTCCGCGAGCGCCTTATCCAATTGGGCCCTGCCACTGGGAAGGAAGACAGAGGAAACTGTACAAGACAAATTCTTTGGTTCGAATTCCCTTTTTCGCAGTATAATCCGCGCGCGGTTGAAGGAACGAGAAAGCCTCAGAAGGGAGAAAAGACTGTGAAGCGTCTGCGACCGATCCTGCTCTCGGGAGTACTGCTCGCCTGCTTGCCGACACTCGCCCGACCAGTGGAGCTCAAAGTCGGTGACAAAGCACCGGATTTCACTCTCAAGGACACGAATTGGAAAGACGTGAAACTGAGCGATTACCTCGGCAAGAAAAACGTCATCTTGGCGTTTTACGTCCTCGCTTTTACAGGAGGTTGAACGCAAGAATTAAAGGCGTATCAGGCTGATATCGCCAATTTCGAGAAGAAGGGCGTGCAGGTCCTGGGGATCAGCGTGGACAGTTCGCCCGCCAACAAGGTCTTTGCCGAGCAAAACGGAATCAAGTTTCCACTCCTTAGCGATTTTCAGCGCAAGGTCTCGGAGGACTATGGAGTCCTCAACCCGGACGCAGGTTTCGCGAATCGGACCACTTTCGTCGTGGACAAGGAGGGCGTAATTCAGTTCATCCAGAAGGGCAAGGAAGCGATTGACCCGAGCGGCGCCGGCGCCGCATGCAGCACGCTCGAGCACAAGAAGTAGTTTCAGCCACTGACGCAAAGAAATCTGGGCGGATGGCGCGGCCATTGACCTCCGCCTGCCCCTCCCATGCCGCTTCGAGTCGGAGACCGCGCCCCGGACTTTGAACTGCCCGATCAGGACGGGCGCAACTTCCGGCTGAGCGGCTTCCTCGGCCAAAAGAACGTTATCCTCGCCTTTTTCGTTCTCGCCAACACACCTACCTGAACGCACGAGCTCGCGGCGTACCAGGCTGGTCTCGCCGAACTCGAAAGATCAAACACGCAAGTGCTCGCCGTGAGCATCAACAAGCCGGAGACAAACAAGGGTTTCCGTGCGAAGCTCGGCGCCGCGTTTCCGTTCCTCTCCGACCAAAAGCGGGCCGTATCGCGGCAATACGGGGCGCTGGGCATCTTCCGCATCGCCAAGCGCGTCACTTTTGTAATCGACAAGCAAGGGACGATCCGGCATGTGGACCGCGGCTCCGCCGCCGCCGACCCGTCCAGCGCGATCGAAGCAGCGACCGCCCTGTAGTTTCCATTCTCGTGTCCTGAACGCGGGGTTGCGGCCTGTTGCCCGCCGGGTCGTGAAATGCGCTGTAGCGGCGGTCCCGCACCTGCGGGATCGGCGAACCCTTCCGCGCCAGCAGTCCCGCCTGCGAAGGGTTGGTGGTTGTCAGGGGCAATCCTTGCGTGAACTGCGCCTCCGGCGCGCACAGCCTCGCTCTGCGCCAGCCCACGTCCCAGGTGTAGGTGTGCGCGGCGATCCCTGCGGTGATCGCACACCCCGATGCATCGGGGTATGCCCCACCCGCGGAAGCTACCTCTCGGCGGGGGCGCTTGCACGCGAAGATCGTCGTTCCCAGTAGATCAACGCCAGCGTGACCGCAAGGATCATCACTTGTCTGGCTAAAAAACCCCACCAAGTCCATTCCTTCCACTCTCCCCATGGGCGGGACATCGCCTCGATATGTCTGTACCAAGCGGCTGCCGCAGCTGCGCCACCAACCATCCATTTTTCGATCGTGTACCCGACGAAGACCGCCCAGTAGCCGAGGAGGAGCCAAATGAGCCCCCGGCGGACTAATCGAAGAAGGACCTCGAAAACTCTCATTGTGGTTTGGTCGTCGGCTGAATCGATTTCTGAAAGACTGCTGCATTGTGATGGAATGCACTGGCAAGCGGATAGTAGCTGAAGGGGCCAGCACGACTGTCGAGTGTTCGCATCCAAGCGCGCTCGGCGTCGTTGGCGACATCGAACGCCGCGTTGAGGGTCCTAGTCGGGTCGTGGGCGCCCGCGCTTCCGCGTCACGTCACGACCCCCGCCGCGGGGGCCGTAAAAGAGCGCTCACAGGCTCGATGCCGCAAGATCGAGCCAGAGGAGGGTCAGGACAAGTCCATTCAGGATTACAAGGATCCGTGGAACACGTCTGCCGAACGCACCAAGCAGGACCGAAACAACCGCAAACGGGAAGAAGAGCCGGTAGTCCTGAATATTTACCCCTTTTGACATGAGCGCTGGCTGAAAGACGGCGGCCAGGAATACGATCAGAGATGCCGCATTTCCGATAAGTCCGAGAAGCAGCAACCGCCGTCTCCAGGTTGGAATCTCTGGCAGCTTTGCTGACATCGACAGCCTCCATCCGACGAGGACCGAGACCCCTATTGCGACCAGTAGCGAGACGTAAGCGATTTTGAGCATCACTGGCACCCCACACCGAAGATGGCGCAGCCGCCATGGCTGACATCACCTGTGTGGCTGTCTAAATGGAACTGGCCAGCATATCCGGGACCGACCGGGACCGTTGCTCTCGGGTCGATCGGTACCAAGAGATGCGGAGACGGGCCGTAGTCGAATTCCTCAGGATATGCACCCGGGCTGAACCGGAAGTTGAGGTCGCCCGTGTGAAACGGATTGCCGAATACTTTCTCAGCTGCGTATTGGAACGATCCTCTCTCGCTGAGAGTCCTGAGGACATCTGCTTGATTCCGAGATCCCTCATATGTGTACGTGCCGGCGTCGAGCGTACCTTTCTTCTCGTTGCTGCTGTCTACGTGGAACTCAAAATCTGAGAGCTTTCCGCTGCCTTGGATATCGGCTGCAGGGGTATTGTTGATGAAGATTCCCTCGGCCGTGCCGTTCGCGGTGGTGATTTGAACTCCGTTTTGATTCACCGTCGCGGTGTTCCCGCTGTTGGGGTCTTGCAGAGAAGCGCTCGTTATGATCGTTGCCTGAAATTTCAGGTTGTTGTTCGCGTCCGTCGTGTAGTGCCCCTGTACGAGGTTTCCTGCCGCGTCTTTTTGGCAAGTGTCGGATGCCTTTTCACACTCCAGATAAAAATCCAGCCCCCTGGGATCAGTCAAGCTTAGCGGATTGTCTCGAACGTACGAGTATTTGTTAAGGGTTTGGGGATGGGTCAGATGCCCGCCCACTGGGTCGGGTGTCACCCAGCGGCTGTAGCTCACGGCGTAACGCCGAGTCGGCGTGGGGTAAAGGTTCGTGGTGGGCTCGAGCACGCCGAAGGCCGCGAAGTTCCAGTTGCCCCCGAAGCTCCCCGGGGACTGCCAGAGCTGGCCCCAGGGATAATACGTCGCGTCCTGGACCACCGCCCCCGTCTGATCGGTCACCATGGTCGAGCTGCCCACGGCGTTCGGATGGAACAGCCAGCGCGTCGCGCTGCCGCTCAGGAAAATCCTTCGCCCGGCCATCTCCACCGTGTAGTGCCCCCAGCCGGTGGAGGAGTTGTGAATCCCAATCTCCTGGCCGAACGCGTCGAAGGGGTAATTGTAAGTATACGTCGGCGCCACCAACTGCACTCGCTCGCCTAGCGCATTATAGATAAAACTGGTCGTGGAGGTGCCGCCCGAAGGCGTGGTCGCCTTTGCCAGCCGGCCTTCGGCATTCCAAGTGTAGCTGTACGTCCCCGTTCCCGTCCCGTCGCTCGTGGCGCGCGTCGAAAGCTCCTGGAGGAAAAAACTGCGGGTTCTCATCGGGAGGAAAAATCGCCGGAGAACCCGACCGCGTGTTGCGGCCAGCCATTTGGGCCATTCCCGCCGTAACGAACACCAGCCACGGGGCTGCTGTTAGGAGCCGTGCGGCAACAAGCAAAAATAGATCGGGCACAGCGCTTACCCCTATTCCCAGTTTCTCACGTTCTCACTCCCCGCCCTTCGGCGGTAATGCGAAGAGCCAGAAAGCGATAGTAAACCCTACCCATAGCTCCACCGTCACGGGTAGCAGAGAAATTAGAATCGGATAGCGAGCCGCTGCCCCAAGCGCAACCGCCATATGCACAGGAAACCATACAACACAGAAAACCGTGAACCCGCGCTGCCTAAACTTGGAACGGAGAAACCCTGCCACCGATGCAAACGTACCGACGCCAATCCACCCACCCCAGAGCCAAAATTCGCCAAAGTGGTACTCGTCTCTTAAGGCAAATGAGCCGGCCCCCAAAGCAATTAGAAGCAATGCTGAGCCGACAAGTAACAAAAAATCG
>QHZN01000052.1 GCA_003225365.1 Acidobacteriota bacterium | reverse complement strand
AGTTCATTAAAGTCCGCGACGGATTGATCGGGCTGCGGGACTTCTACCCGAACCTGCCGAAGGTTGTAAAGAACGGCGTGAGGAAACCTCGCAGAGGCCGGAGGAAGATATTGAACACGCACTCGACAGGTCGCAGTGCCAGGCAAGCCAAACTGGAAGCGAGAAGAGTAGAGGGCGCAAGACTGGCAGGCAGTGAGCGAGCCGCACCGCTTTCCGAGGATCGATCCGATAGGAGTGGGGTAAAAGCTGAATAAATGAAATGGCCGGCCAGGGAGCAACCCCCTACCGGCCATGAAACCATTCTGGAGCACAGAATGTGCGCCGCTTACGCGGTGCGCGGTTTCGTTTGTATTGTACGTCGCCCGCCACCGCTATTCAAGGGATATTCATCCCCGAAGGCTCTAGGCCGTCTGAAGCCTTCCGCTTTGCCCAGCGAGCTGGGGCGGCGTTCCCTGCGCTTTCGGCGCGTTCTTTTTCCGCTTGCCTCTTGGCGCGCGGTTGCCAACCTGTCGTTCCGACTGCTACAGGATGCGAAAACCTATCCTGTCGAGCACGGAATCAGTGGGGTGTGGTATTCTTACCACGTATCGGTTGGCGCTTGCGCCTCTCCGACTTCGGTCGGGAATCGATGCCGTCGCGGAAGCGATGAAATCTTAATTGTCGGTTAAGGAGATTAAAGCATGCCCGCAAAACAGGGTCCACAGGCCCACCTCACCGAAAAAGTCCAGTCTGCTTACAAGAAGCTCTCTATTGCTGCAAATGACCTCAACACGGCTTCCGATGAGTTAGGGAAGGCGATATCCATTTTGGATTCCGCGCTCAAGAAACTCAACCTAGGCGTTTCCGCATGGGTACAACTTAGCGGCAACGAACATCTTGACGGCGAGTGGTGGAGCCGAGACGTGGGCTACACCAGAATCCGAGATAAATGGGGCATTGCGCTTAAAACTGGAAGCGGCAACTACAATGACCCTGACGGTGCGTCTGAGGAAATATGGTTATTCAACGAGGCCCCCCGTTGGATGCGCACGGAAGCGGTTGGAAGGATTCCCGATTTATTTGAAGCATTGCTCAAGCAGGCAGACGACACAACGAAGATGATAAAGGACAAGACCGCTCAGGCCTACGAGCTTGCCGCAGCGATGAGCAAGGTGGCCGAAGAAGCTCAGACCGCAGAGCAGAAGGGTGGGGACACCCGTGCATAACCTGCTCAATGAGCTCCCCGAGATAATAAACCGCGTCTTCGATATCCTCGACTTGATCGTTGTCCGCTTGACACTCTTGGGGCTAGCTGCTGTGGGTGCATACACAGTTCTCTCAGCTCGTAATTCTAGGGCACGCTAAACTGTCGCATGGTAGACGCGGAGCGAGGCACGGTTAATCCAAGCTTTGGATTAAGTGTGGGTTTGTCTTGAAACGCCGCAGAGCCCGCCCTGATCCCGCAGTCCCGCGGCCGCGGGATCGCACGACTGCGCTGATCGCGGGAGAAGGGGCCGGAGCGCGCGCCCTGCGCTACCAGGTTTTTTTGCTTGACTTCTATTACGAAGTGTGCAATACTTAAATTGATGCAACAATGCGGGTCCATTTCCGCGTCGAACGCGGGCAAGGAAGTTTCTTTTGGCGCGATCGCGCCTGCTCGTCATGGGGTTACGGGGCGGGTCGGAAGCCAAAATGTGCGTTTTTTAAGAGACGTTAAATGACGGAACGAACCCATGATGTTGTTGAAAACAAAGGACCGGAGGTGGGTTCGTTCCCGCAAACGAACCCAACCGCAAATTCTCTGGCCGATGGCGCATCTATAAGGTTGTATTAACGGGTCGATGAAAAACGCGCCGAAATGTCATGCTGATCCCGCATTCGCGGGAGAAGCATCTGGCACTGGTTTGAAAACAAGAACGGAGATTCTTCGCGAAGTTTACCCTGAGCCTTCAGAGCGAGATTCTTCTCCCGCGTCCGCGGGATCAGAATGACAGCGAGGGGCTCAGCATGACAAGAGAAGGGCTCAGAATGACAACGGAAGACAGAATGACAGCGGAAGACAGAATGACAGCGTACGAAGATTTTTCATCAGCCTGCGAAGTAAGAATGCGGCTGTTTGATTCCTCGACCCAAATGCCGCGGAGTTAAAGAACAACTCCGCGCTACACGCACCATGCCTCGAGAAAGGAAAGGGCAATGAAAACCGATGACATCAAAGAAGTGGTGAAAGAAAAATATGGGGAAGCGGCCCGCCAAGCGGCTGCGGGGCGGAGCGCCTGTTGCGGCCCGGCCCCAGATTGCACCGACCCGATTACGAAGAACCTCTACGACGTGGGTCAAACCAACGAACTTCCCAAGGAAGCGGTTCTGGCGTCGCTCGGTTGCGGCAATCCCACCGCGCTCGCCGAGCTGAGGCCCGGCGAAACAGTCCTGGACCTGGGATCGGGTGGGGGAATTGACGTGCTCCTCTCCGCCCGGCGAGTTGGCCCGACCGGAAAGGCTTACGGGCTGGACATGACGGACGAGATGCTGGCCCTCGCGCGTCAGAATCAAAAAACCGCCGGCATCGAGAACGTTGAATTCTTAAAGGGTGAGATCGAGAACATCCCTCTTCCCGGCGCTTCTGTGGACGTCATAATCTCGAATTGCGTCATCAATCTTTCGGCGGACAAGGACCGCGTCCTCCGCGAAGCGTATCGAGTGCTCAAGCCCGGCGGCCGCTTTGCCGTCTCGGACGTGGTGGTTCGCGGCGAAGTGCCACCCGCCATCCGCCGAAGCGTGGAGCTTTGGGCAGGGTGCGTTGCGGGAGCATTGGAAGAGTCTGAGTACCGCGCCAAGCTCGCTGCCGCCGGCTTCGAGGCGGTCGAAATCGAGCCCACGCGCATCTACCGCGCGGAGGACGCGCGCGAATTCCTGGCCCAATCGGGCCTTGAAATGGAAACAATCGCGCCGCTCGTGGACGGGAAGTTTATGAGCGCGTTTGTGCGCGCCCAAAAGCCCGCCGCAGCCTGATCATTCGTTCTGAGACCGAGACATGGTGGCGTCAGGCATTTTGCCGACATGCCTTCAGGGTTTTTCTTTTCCTTGCTACTTGACACATGGGGTTGCGTCCTGTGGTAGAATAACGGTGTTCCTGACCGACCGGGGGCGCGCACCGGGGGAGCACCGCCGGGGAGACGAATCAGAAGCCGGAGGCCGCAGCGATGCCACGCACTCGCCAGCGCGGCGCGTTTCGAGTTGCAACCATAGCCGCCGGGCTATGGATACCGGTCGTGATTCTTGCCTTTGGCCCGGCCGCGGACGACGACCCCCCGGGCTCGAAGTCCGACAACAAACAGCCCTCCGCCGTCACCGTCAGCAGCAATATCATCCACACTTCACCCATCCAGGTGGACGTCAACATGGTGGTCGTCAACGTGACGGTCACCGACCCCTACGATCGCATCGTGACGGGGCTCGATCTCACCAACTTCCAGATTTACGACGAAAAGGTGGGGCAAAAGATCGCCTCCTTTTCCACCGAAGACGCGCCCATCAGCGTGGGCATGATTTTCGACTCCAGCGGCTCGATGTCCGACAAGATCCAAAAGTCCAAAGAAGCAGCCCTTCAGTTCTTCAAGACATCCAACCCTGATGATGAGTTCATGCTCATCGACTTCAACGAGCGGCCCGACCTGGTCTCGGGCTTCACGTCGAAGTTCGAGACGCTGCAAGACCGCTTGCTCTTCGTCACCTCGGGGGGGAAGACGGCGCTGCTCGACGCTATCTATCTGGGCCTCGCGGAGATGAAGAAGGCGACGACGAGCCGCAAGGCGCTGTTGATCATCTCCGATGGCGGCGACAACCATAGCCGGTACACGGAGAGGGACGTGAAGCGAGCAATGAAGGAGTCCGACGTGCAGCTCTACGCCGTCGGAGTATTTGAGGCCCTGGCGTCCCGTGGCCGAACCCCCGAGGAAAACGCCGGCCCCGGCCTTCTGGCGGAGCTGGCGGAAAACTCCGGCGGCCGCCTGTTCAGTGTTGAGGACCCGGAAGAATTGCCGGATATTGCGGAGAAAATTTCCATTGAGCTTCGCAACCAATATGTCATCGGCTACAAGCCTTCCAATCTCGTGCGCGACGGCCGTTGGCGCCGAATCAAAGTCAAACTGCTGCCTCCGCGCGGCCTGCCGCCCCTCCAGGTCTATGCTCGAACTGGTTACTATGCGCCAACGCAGTAAACGGATCTTTCCCCTCCTGCTCCGGCGCGCGCTCCCCATACTGGCTCTGGTCCCGGTGTGGGCAGCCGCTCAGCAGAGCCCCCCGCACGCTAGTCCGGCGGTCGCGCCCGACGAGACTCACAAGGAATACACCATCGGCGTGGACGTCAATATGGTGGTCTTACACGCCACCGTTCTGGACAAAAACCAACGCATGGTGGACAACCTGAAGGGGGACAACTTTCAGGTTTACGAGGACGGCGTTTTGCAAAAAATTTCCGTCTTCAGCCACGCCGACATTCCAGTGACGATGGGGATCGTCATCGACGACAGCGGCAGCATGAAAACCAAGCGCCAGGCGGTGAACTCGGCGGCGCTCACGTTCGTCAAGACGTCGAACCCCCAGGACCAGGCGTTTGTGGTGAACTTCAATGACTCGCCGTATCTCGACACGCCGGGCGATTTTGCCGCCAACATCGAGGAGCTGAAGGCCGCGTTGGATAAGATTGACTCGCGCGGCGGCACCGCGCTTTACGACGCGCTCATGGCCTCGCTCGACCATCTGAAGCGAGGCAACCGCGACCGGAAAGTGGTGCTCGCGGTTACGGACGGCGAGGACAACTCCAGCCGGTACAGCTTTGACGAGCTGCTGAAATACGGACAAAAATCGAACGCCACCATCTACACAATCGGCCTGCTCGGAGACGAGGAACCGGATGGCCTGTTCAAAATGCACGGCGCCGGGCCCCATCATGCCGCCAAGATCCTTCGCCAATTGGCCGCCGCCACGGGTGGCGTTGCCTTTTTCCCCAAATCACTCGAAGAAGTGGAATCCATCTGCACCGGAATCGCGCGCGACATCCGCAACCAGTACACCCTCGCCTACTATCCCCTCAACAAGAAAAAAGACGGCACGTTTCGCACGGTGCGCGTCCAAGTGCAAGAGCCGAGCAAGCACACCCATCTGATCGTTCGCACCAGCCCCGGTTATTACGCCCCCAAGGCCGAGCCGACTTCCGCCTCCGGCCGGTGAGATTTCTCCTAGGCTATACATATCCGTCCCGTGAATTGCCCGGGGCCTTCGAACTCTCGGGCTCGGTTGGCGTTTTCAATACACGCGCAAACTGGACTGCATTTTGTCAAAGGTTGGAGCCAACTGGCGGGCGTCACGGTCGGGCGAAACGAAGATGACATAGAAGAGCGTGCCGTCGTTGCGAAGGAAAGTGATGAGGCGGTCTCGCTCGAGGAGCGGGTGGCCGCCGGGACCCTGAATAGGCGAGTCGCCCGTCAGATTCACGGACTTGGCGGGCAGTCCGTTTAGGCGGATGTCCTCGTCCTGGCTGATGACGCGCAGATCGGGATTGGATTGCCGAATCGAATCGAGAAACTGGTGCGTGGCGTCGTCGAGCGTTGGGGCGCCGCCCTTCGGCTCCGGCTGGAAGCCGTTCACAATCGCGCCGTAGGCCACCGCATTCGCGGTCATGCCGGCGCGTGGCGCGATGGTAACGGCGGAGCTCTCATCGCCGAAGATTTCCCAGTTCGCGGGGTAAACCATCTGAAAGGCGCTGTGGCTGAGAGTCTTGAAGCTGCCGTTCGGCATCACCTCGCCGCTGGCGGGTTGGCCCATGGTCTCATTCGTCTTGCTTTCGAGGGCGGCAATTTGCTTTGCCGTCAGGGGCTTCAAACTCGCCGCCTCGCGCTTGATGGTGGCAAACTCCGGCGCGGCGGGCCTGTAGGTCTTCGGGGTGAGCGTCGCCACTTCGCGCGAGACGGCTTCGGCACGGTTTTCGGGGTTGGGGTGGTCGCTGAAAAACTGAGCCACGGCGGAGTTGCCGGTCTTGTCTTCCTTTTCGAGCTTTTCGAAGAAGGCCGCCATCTGATGCGGGTCGTAGCCGGCGTCATACATCAAGTCGGTTCCCACCAGGTCGGCTTGCGACTCGGCGTGGCGCGAGTTCTTCAGGAAATACGAGCCGACACCAAAACCGATTCCCGTCTGGATCAGTTGCGAGCCCGGCCCTTGCCCCATCAACCCGCCCAGGATGGCGAGCGGGAATCGCGCCGCCAGCTCCTTCGACGCGGCGGCTGTTGAGTGGCGCATCAGCACGTGGCCCATTTCGTGAGCCATCACGCCCACAAGCTGCGCCTCGTTATCCGCCGCTTGAATCGTTCCGAGGTTGATATAAATGGGTCCGCCGGGCAGCGCGAAGGCGTTGATCTCCTTCTGATTTACCACACGGAACGAGAAGGGGTAATGCTCGGGCGCTACGGCAACGAGTTCGTGGCCGAGGCTCTGGACGTATTTCGTGATGGGGTCGGACTCGGTGAGCAGGGGCAGTTGTTTCCTTACCTCGGCTGAATATTGCTTGCCGAGTTCGATGTCCTTGTCGCGGGAGAAGAGGTTCCAAGCCGGCTTTTCCTGAAAACGAGCGACCAGATAGGACGGCGCGAAAGCGAGAATTGTGGCCAGCACGAGAATCTGTTTCCCGAACCCTTCTCGCCTCCGCCGCCTGCCACTTCGACTGATTTCAGTTCCCCGCACGGTTTACCCTTCGACATCCCCTTGAAGAGACCGCCCGTTCCACGCGCTATGGGCGCTTCGCCGTGAGGATCATGTCCACGCCCACGGGCTGGACGACATCTTGGGGTTGCTTCTTCTCGTAATCGGAGATTGCCGCCTCGTGCCGGAGCGTCAACCCGATGTCGTCCCAGCCGTTCAGAAGGCATTCCCGCCGAAACGGATCCACGTTAAATGAGATCTTGACCCCGGAATCATCTGCGACCGTCTGGGATTCAAGTTCCACCGTGAGACGATACCCGGGTGTAATTTCCGCGCGACGGAACAGCTCGTCCACTTCCGCCTCCGCGAGGGTCACAGGCAGCAGCCCGTTCTTGAAACAATTGTTGTAGAAAATATCGGCGTAGCTCGGGGCCACGATGGCACGGAAACCGTAGTCGAGGATGGCCCAGGGAGCGTGCTCGCGGCTGGAGCCGCAGCCGAAATTGGCCCGCGCCAGGAGGACCGAAGCGCCTTGGTAGCGCGGCTCGTTGAGCACAAACTCCGGGTTCGGCTTCTCGCCCTCCAGGTAACGCCAGTCGTAGAAGAGGACGCGGCCGTAGCCCTCGCGCGTCAGCCACTTCAGAAACTGCTTGGGCACCATCTGGTCGGTGTCCACGTTGACGCGATCCATCGGGGCGACCAGGCCGGTGTGCTTGATGAAAGGCTGCATCCCGTAATCCCCTTCAAACTCTTCTAATCTATTTTCGCTAGCAAAGCCTTGCTTCGGTTCACCCAGGAATTGAGCTGGTCGTTGCGTCGGGAAAGTTGCGCGATTCTGACAGCGCTGTCGATGACTCGGCGTTGGGACTCGGGGTCAGCCTTGAATCGGTCCCCGATCTGAAATGCCTGCTCGTATGCCGACAGCGCAGCATCGAAGTCGCTTTGGTTTGCGTAAACGTTCCCAATTTCGGTCAACATTCTCATTTCTAGTCTGCGATCACCGTTCGCGACGATGTCCTGGGGGTTGTATGTGTCAGACCTCTTAAAATGGTTGACGCACTCTTCCACATAAGCAATCCCGCGCCTCAGGTAATCCTCTGCCGCTGGCCAGTTACCCTGCGCCCCATCGACCACCGCGAGGTCTTCAAATGCTCCGGCAACGCTACTGTCGAAGGGCAAGTTCTTTTGTCCAAACTCAAGTAGGCTAGCGAAAGTCGTTTTTGCTTTACTGTATTGGTGGAGCCCGAGGTAGGAATTTCCCAAATCAGCTAGAGCGTGGCTTGTTGTCATTACCAGGATTTGTCCCTCCTCCTTCGGGTCGAGTCGTTTCGTAAAATCAAGCGCTTGCTGGTAGAGCGATATAGCTTGCTCGTACTTTCCTTGGTGGAAAGCTTCCTGACCAGCGTCCATCAGCTTCTTCAGCTCTGTTTCTCTCTCTAACTGCTCCTTTGGAATGTGGGCAGACACATTAACGCTGGATTTTGGTGGAGGGCTCTGCGTGCCGGAGGCCTGCAGGGACCAAGCGTGTCCAGTAGCAAAGAGAATCGCAACCGGAAGGCAAGCTAATTGTCTGCAGTTGCCCTTTCCCATGCGACCCCCCTCATGTCGCATGTACTTGCCGTGCGCGCCTTCGTGTTCCTTGAAAAAGCCGTGCGTTTCCACGAACAGACTCCCACCCGAATTCCACTAATTCAGCGCGCGGGCCTGCGGTGCCGCGTCTCGTCCGTGATGTGACCCTCCACCACGCGAATGAGCGAATTCATCCGCTCGGTGAGTTCGGCCAGCGCGGTGTCCAACCGTTCGTGGTGCCTGTCGCCCCGCTCTGCGTTTTGTTCCAGTCGATCCAGACGTTCATCAGCCCGCACTGCAAATAGCCGAGTGCTTTCCGCGAATTCCCTGACCAACGATTTCAAGTCCGCGAAGTCACCAGTCAGTCGAGCGACGCTCGCGGTAAGTTGAGCCACGTCGCGCGTCAGTTGATCGACCCGGACGCCGAGCTGGCCAATCTGCGCATTATTTTTCGCTTGGCTTTCGAGCAGGAACTGGATAGTTCGCTCGAGTTCCTCCCCAGTCATCAAAGACCTTTCTCGCTCTTCCGCTCGCGACTCGTCAGTTGTCACTCCCCGCGGCCTCGGGCCATTCGCGGACAACTCGAAGCCCGCGTCGCGGAAGATGCGGTCAAGGCCTTCTTTCTCTGCCGCAGCCTTCACCAGCATCGAGCCGGGGACAACCAGCGCGCCCTTGAGCCCGCGCGCTACTCTCTTCCCCGCCACTACGCGTGACGCCGCGCGCAGGTCTTCCAGTCGTGAGTTCGTGCAGGATCCGATGAACACACGGTCGAGCGGGATATCCATGATGCGGGTACCGGGCTCAAGGGCCATGTACTCAAGAGCGCTCCGGGCGGCCTTGGAGTCAACTGGATCGCTAAAAGATCTCGGGTCAGGCACCCGCCCGGTCACGTCGGTGACCATGCCGGGATTCGTTCCCCAGGTGACTTGGGGAGCTATCGCGGAGGCATCGAGCTCCACCACTTTGTCGAACAGGGCGCCGTCGTCCGTGGCGAGGGACTTCCAGCGGTCCACGGCCTCCTGATAATCCTTTCCCCGCGGCATAAACGGCCGGCCCTCCAGATAAGCGAACGTCGGGCCGTCGGGCGCCACCATGCCCGCGCGGGCCCCGCCCTCGATAGTCATGTTGCAGACGGTCATGCGGCCTTCCATCGAAAGGCCCCGAATGGCCTCGCCCGCGTATTCGATGACGTGGCCGTTGCCGCCCGAAATTCCGATCTTTCCAATGATGGCGAGGATGAGGTCCTTGGCCGTGACCCCGCCGGCCCGGCGCCCGTTCACGCGCACCAGCATGGTTTCGGATTTGAACTGAACCAGACACTGGGTGGCCAGGACGTGCTCAACCTCGCTCGTGCCGATGCCGAAGGCGAGCGCGCCGAAAGCGCCGTGCGTCGAGGTGTGGCTATCGCCGCAGACGATGGTGTGGCCGGGCTGTGTCAGCCCGAGTTCGGGCCCGATAACGTGGACGATGCCCTGATTCTTGCTGTCAAGATTGAAAAGGGCGATGCCGTTCGCGCGGCAGTTTTCCTCGAGCGCGCGGAACTGCGCCGCCGCCACGGTGTCAAGCATCGGCAGGTGGCGGTCCCGCGTGGGGACGGAATGGTCCATTACCGCAAACGTGAGGTCGGGGCGCCGGACTTTGCGCCCTGCCACTTTCAAGCCCGAGAATGCCTGCGGCGACGTGCCTTCGTGGATGAAATGCCGGTCAATGTAAAGAAGAGCCGGTTGCCCAGGCTCCTCGCGGACCAGGTGCGATTCCCAGATTTTCTCGTACATCGTTCGGGTCGGCATAGTCCCCGGACCCATTATACGACCGAGTCCCGTCGCCGCCAAATCCCAAAGCCGACCGCCGGCTTGAAGGCTCCGCCTCTTGCGAAACGAAGCCTCAAATTGCCGCGAGCTTGCTTACCCCTTCAAAGCCATCGAAGCCGACGAAACACCCGGGACATGCCGACCCGTGAAGTCCGGTCACTGGAAATTCGCCGAGAGCTTCATGTCGCCCCAAAGGATTGCGATGGAGCCGCCATTGTCGGCCTTCGCCAGATCAATGGTGACTTGCTCGGCGGGGCTGTCGGCCTTCGATTCGGTGAGCGGCACGGCGCCGAGATCTTTGGCCGCGTCGTGCTGAGTCCCCCACTGGCCGTGTTGCTTGTTGAAGACCAGCTTCCAAGAATTATCGGCATCCTTGCGCGCCCACAAGCTGTAGGTCCCGGCGGGGATTTTCACATCGCCGAAAGAAAGCTCGCCCGAGGTCACAAAGGTCGTGGACGAATCGGCGCCCAGCCGCCAAACATCGCCCGCGCCGAGCTGCGAGAGCAAGTCCTCGACCTTGCGCCCATTGAGCGACGGCCGGCCGAAATCCACCGAGACCGTTTTCTTTCCCAGGGTGACTTTCGAGGTGCCACGGGGATTCCCTTGTGCGCACGCAGTGGCCGTCAGGGCGAGGCCCGCGGCCGCCGCTAGAACTCCAGACAAAGATCGCTTCATAGTCATCTCCTTTTTTTCGATTAACAGACCGAGGCGGGATTATAACTCGCGTCAGGTTGGTTCGCCAAGATTCCGGAGGAAAAAACAGGCAGCCGACATCGAGGGGGAAGCCAATGCGCGCGCGAGCCGCGTATCCCGCGCGCGATAGACCCCGCCCATCCCGCCGGCGCCGAGCGGCGAGAGGACCTCATACGGGCCGAGTTTGTTGCCTGCATTCAGCACGAGATCCCTCGCAAAGCTCGGGATTTCGCCTGCGGGCTCTCGTTCCACTCACGCCCGCAAAACGGCTCAACTTCTCTCACTTTTTCATACCGGCAGCGGCGTTGAGCACCACCGTCAGCGGCTGGACGTGGTCCGGTTTGACGTAGCGGTTGACCAGAAAGCGTTTCCCATCTTTGGCGACGTCGTAGGTGAAAAGATCTGTCGAAGAAATGGGGGCTCGGCCGCGAATCGGAAAAAGTGGTGAAGGCGAGCCCGCGGAAAACGTTCCCTCGGTGCCGACGGGTACTGCGGTCAGAGTCCCCTTGGGGTCAATGTAAAAAATCTCCCGGCCGTCGCCCCGCCAGCGCGGCTCGGTGCCGCCGCCTCGTGAAACCTGCCATTTCCCCTGGGCGCTCGGGAATGTGGTCACATAGATCTCCCAATCACCAGTTTCATTCGAGGCGTAGGCCGCCCATTTTCCATCCGGTGAAATCTGGCCGTTTGTCTCGCTGGCCTTGGTGGCGACGAAGGGCGTCAACTGGCCGGTGGAGAAGTCCACGACTACAAGGTCGGAACCTCCTGCCACGGGCTGATAGGAGCAAAGGATCTGCTTGTCGCCAGGCACCCAGGAAGTCGGCAGGATGTCGTCATCTCCCGCGGAATGCACTCCCCTCGGAGGTTCCAGTCCGTTCGTTCTCTTTACCATTAACTCGGGTCCGCCTTTCGCCATGGAACGGTAAGCGATGAGCGTCCCGTCCCTCGACCAAACCCCTGTCACTTCTTCTGCAGGATCGAAGGTGAAGCGGGAACTTACATGGCGTGGGAGGTCTTGAACCCAGATGTCCACATTGGCGCTTTTCAGGTCGGCTATATCCACTGTGGTGTGTTCTCCGTCAGGTGAAATCGTGGGATTGGCTATGACCCCTGGTTCCCCAATTCCTCCCAGGTCCTTGCCGTCACGGTCATACCACGTCAGCAAGGAAAGCATGGCGCCAGAACCCGTGCTGGAAATCACCGTGTCGTTCCCGCCCACGCCGAACACGCCATAATAAACGGCAGGCCGATAGGTGACCCGATCCGTCACCACGGTCGGCTGACCCTCGACCTCCCCACCCCGGAGATTAAGGGGGACGGCAATCAAGCTATTTCTCTGGTCGACGTAATATAAATGGCCATTCGCATATCCAGGATTCGAACGTGCCGACGCCAGCAGCTTCTTCTCCTTAGCCGCCAGTGAACTTAAGTAGATGCCACCATTCTGCTCCAACGGCGGAGCTGCGCAGAACACGAAGTGATCCCCGTCCGGAAGAAACTGAGGCCAGCGATGCGAGCCGTCGGCGGCGAGATAAAGCTTATCGGCAAGCGAAGCCGCGTTCGTGCCGTCGTCGTTGACTCTAGGCGTCGTCGGGCGACCAAAATGGATAAGAGGCGCCTTCAGTGCCAGCCAAAACGGTGGCGTTGGCCGATCCAAGCCTTTGGGCGTAGACCATGTTTTCGCCTGACGCATCGTCGCGGGCAACGAAGGCTAACATCTTTCCGTCCGCCGAAAGTGCCAGATTCACGACTTCCGCTTGGACGGGGATTGCAAATTGCATGCGCTCCTCCGCCGCGTGGGGGCGGAGGAGAAGGAAAACCGCGAGGAGGACGGATGAAACGGCTGTCACCGCCAGAGATGGCATCAGCCACCGCCGCGATCTTGGTCGAGAGGCCGCAGGCAGCGCGGCAGTGCTCTCCGAGCCACTCAAGGCACCGAGCGCAAACGCCAGATCTTTGGCGGATTGAAAGCGTTGATCGGGACTCTTCTCGAGGCAGTGGTTGATCATACGATCGAGGGCAGGTGAAAGGTTCTTGGCCAACGTAGCGAGGTCGGGCTGGTCTTCCTTCACAATCGCGGCCATGGTCTCCGCGGCAGTTTCCCGCTGGAAGGCGCGCTGGCCGCTAAGCATTTCGTACAGAACGGCGCCGAAGGAGAACACATCTGAGCGAGCGTCGGCAGGCTTGGCGCGTACTTGCTCGGGCGACATGTAGGCCGCCGTGCCCATCACCTTGCCGGGCTCTGTGACGGCGGGCGCCGTGGCCAGGGTGGTCATCGCGGCGGACGGCGCTTCTGGTTGAATCAGCTTGGCAAGGCCGAAGTCGAGAATCTTTAGGCGCCCTTCAGTGGTGACGAACAGGTTTTCCGGCTTGAGGTCGCGATGGAAAATGCCCTTGTCGTGCGCGGCGGCCAGGCCGTGCGCAATTTGGATGGCGAGCTCGATCGCCTTGCGGGGAGGAATTGCGCCCCCAGCCAGTCGTTCGCGCAGGGTCCCACCTTCGAGCAGTTCCGAGACGATGAACGGAGCGCCTTCGTGCACGCCGAACTCGTAAACCGTAAGAATGTTGGGATGGTTCAATTGCCCGGCGGCGCGCGCTTCCTGCTCGAACCGTCGGAGGCGATCCGGGTCTTTTGCGAGGGCCGCCGGAAGCACCTTGATGGCCACCTCGCGCCCGAGCCGCGTATCCCGCGCGCGATAGACCTCGCCCATGCCCCCGGCGCCGAGTGGGGCGAGGATTTCGTAAGGACCTAGCTTGGTTCCTGCCGTAAGACTCATACGTTCAGATCCGCCATACGGGTCTTGCTCCAATCGCACAGATCGCTAGCGAATGTTTTCGATCATTCCGATATTCGCTTGTATGACACCCTGCACTTCGGTGGCCAGATAGTGTCCGTCAGGAGAAATGTCGAACCAATCGGAAGGCAGCGTCTGCCAGTAAGAATTTCGGAGTGGAACATTGGAGGAGGTGCGCATGAGCTCCTGTCCGTTCCAGCCGACCCTCCACAGAATCCCATTCAGGTCTGGCTTCCCCTCCAGAACGTAGATTTCGTCGCGTGGTCCCCGGGCGTACCAGATAACCCATCCCCGGAAGATTTGATGCGGCGAACTCTTAAAGTCATCCACCCAGAGCCCGGCATTCGAATCATCTTGTTTGCTTGGCATCAGCACATAGGCGATCGAGCGCCCGTCCGGCGACCACCCCAACTGCCATGTCCGCTCACTGCCGGGCAGCGTTCGGAGCGTTGCGGTTTTATTGCCCCTTGGGTCGAAGGTTTGGATTCGGCCCTCGGGACCCCAGAATAGCAGCCGCTCGTCGGGCCCGACATCGAACCGGAGGGTCGCCGCATGGTCAAGCACTACCTGCGGAGATCCTCCCGAGACCGCGACGCTGCGGAATTGGTATTCGCTGGTCGCGAAAGCCATGGACCCATGAGAACAATAGATCAGGTACTGGCCGTCCGCCTTCCAGTGGGGGAAGATGTTGATGTGCTCATCCTCAACCAGTTGTACAGGGTTTGAGCCGTCGGCGTCGGCAACCCAGATGCTTTCCTTTTCGGCGCCTTTGAAATTGCAAAAGTAGGCGAGATGTTTCCCATCAGGAGAATAAACGGGGGCGAGCTGATTGCGCGCAGGGTCGGTGGTGAGCAGTTTCAGGTTCGGCTGTCCGGGCTTCGCCTCGAGGTCAAGCTGGCCGATGTTGGACTTCTCGTGGTAGGTCGAGAAGACAATCCGCTTCCCATCCCGGGAGACATCCAGTTGCGCGTCATCGCCCTGGCCGGCGGTGATTTGCCCCGGCTCGCCACCCGTTGCCGCAATCTTCCAGATGTTCATTGTCCCGCCGCGGCTGGAGGTGAAGTAGATGAAACGGCTGTCCGGCGACCAGGCAGGTGAAAGCGCCAGCGCGCCGTCATGCGTCAACTGCCGCACCTTCCCCGAATCGAGATCAACCACAGCCAGTTCGCCGTAGGGGCCCTCGGACCGGAAGACAAAGGCGAGTTCGCGGCCATCTGGGGAAATACTCGGATTCGTTTCGGCGGCCCAATTGAAATCGCTATGTGTCAGCTCGCGGGCATTCTGGCCGGATGAGTCGGAAATCCATATCGCTCCGGAGGCGGTATTCTCGTAAGCGAGCGAACGGCCATCGGCGGACCAGGCCGGGTCCGTTGCATTCAGGATCAACCGCCTTGGCGTTCCCCCGAGCGCCGCCACTTGCCAGATGTCCCAGATTCCTGAGTCATTCAGCCGCGCATAAGCAAGCTTTGTCCCATCGGGCGACCAGCGCGGCCGGGCTCTGAGATTTGGATCGTCGCTGATTTGCACCAAACTTCCGCCGGTTACCAATCCCACGTAAATGTTGTAGTGGCCGCCCTGATTCGAGACAAAGGCCACCGAACGGCCGTCGGGTGAGAGCGAGGGTTGGGCCTGGACTCCGGCAAAATTGGTGACGGCGCTGAAGTGCATGGCCTGTGGTAACG